>JAFGKF010000201.1 GCA_016928695.1 Candidatus Sumerlaeota bacterium
CGTCGAAGTCCGAAGTCCAGAGGCCAAGAGGCACCCGCTGAAGCGGGCTGAATCGAATGATGGAGCGCCGGCGCCCTCGCCGGCATTTGGCAGGGTGTGCCGGAATGGGAATTCCGGCACGATGGGAGGGGAATGCGCCGCCGCACTCCAAACACCTGTGGGCTCTGACCCAGCTGCCTTCAGGCAGCGCCTCTTCGTGTCGGTCTTGAGGCCGACACTGCCTCTCGGATCACATCCGCGATCGGCGCAGGGTCGACGCCGCACTCCCGCCAGAAGGGCTCGGGGTCTTCGCAGAGCGACTCCTCGCGCATCATCGTCAGCTGATCCCGGGTGACGGGGAAAAACGCGAACCGGTCGAGGAGCCACGCCAGCGGCCAGATCAGGGCGACGGGCGTGGGGATGAGGAGCACCCCGTGGCCGCGGGCTCGCGCCGCTGTCCGGAGCATCTCGGCGAGCGTGAGAATCTGCCGCCCCCCGACCTCATAGACGCGCCCCTCGGTCTGCGGGCGCTCGAGGGCGTTGACGATGCCACGCGCCAGATCCGGGGCGCCGATCGGCTGGAATCGCGGGCGGCCCCAGGCGAGCGCAGGTGCGATGCGCGGGCGAACGAGCTGGACGAGGATCTTCTCGAGAAACTCGCCCCCCGCCCCGAGGATGACTGACGGGCGGAAGATGGTCCACCGCATCTCCGAGGCGCGCAGGCTCTGCTCCGCCTCCCACTTGGTGCGGTGGTACTCCGTGGCGGCGTCGGGGCGAGTTCCCTGGGCGCTCATCAGAAGGAAGCGGCTGATCCCGGCGCGCTGAGCCGCACCGATCATGGCCTCGGTCCCTCCGACGTGGACGCCTCGGAAGGTCACGCCGCGTCGGGGGAAGGCGCGGATGATCCCGACGAGATGGACGATCGCATCGCATCCCGCCGCGGCGTCCTCGCCCACGCCGTTGTCGGCGGCCACATCGCCTGGGACGACCTCGAGTCGCTCGCGGTCCTCAGCGCGCACCATGTCCTCGAGAGCGGGGCGCGATCGGGGACGGATCAGGCAGCGGACCGAGTGTCCGCGTCGCAGGAGCTCGGCCAGCACGTGGCCTCCCACGAATCCGGTGGCCCCTGTCAGCAGAGCGCGCACTCTCTCACTCCCTCTGGGGACAGGATGGGGCCGTGGCCCGGCGGCGTCAACAGCGGGCTGGGCCGTCTCAGGCCCTGGCGCGCTGCCAGAGGCCGCGTCGGAAGGAGACGATCATGATGAGGGCGAAGACGATGGCGTAGACGATCATCGCCATCCAGGCGCCGATGACGCCGAGGTCGAGCTGAACGCCGAGGATCCACGCGATGACCAGGAACATGAGGTTCACCGGCACCTCGACGAGCATGACGAAGAGGGTCATCCCCGCGCCCTTGAAGGCCTCGCTGAGGATGATGCCGAAGTTGTCGAGGACCTGAAAGCTGGCCACGATCACGAAGAGCCAGAAGGTCAGGCGGATCACCTCGGGGTCGGCGTTGAAGAGCGCGGCGATCCGGCGCCCGAACAGCACATAGACGACAGCCAGCATGAGATTGCCCCCGTAGCCCAGGAAGCAGGCGGTCCAGACACAGTGGCGGGCGCGCTGGATCGCCCCGGACCCGAGCCCTTGCCCGAGCATCGTGGCCGCGGCGATGCCGAATCCGTAGGAGACGAAGAAGCAGAGGCTGGCCGAGTTCCACGCGATGCCCGAGGCGGCGACGGCGGCGGTGCCCTCGGCCGTCCGGGGGATGATGAATCCGTGGAAGACCAGGAACCCCGTGTGCAGCGCACCGAGATGGATGAATGAGGGGAGCGAGAGCCTCGCGATGCGCAGGAGCAGGGCGCGATCGATGCTCCATCGCCTCAGGAGCCCGATCTCGACGCAGCGGCGTGAGGTCAGCGCGTAGACGACGAGGAAAACGACTCCCATCCAGGTGGCGACCGCGCTGGCGAGCGCGGCGCCCTCGACCTCGAGGCGGGCGAATCCCCAGTGCCCCTCGATCCAGCACCAGTTGAGCAGGATGTTGAGGGCGTTGACGAACAGGGCGGAGACCATGACGACCGCGGTGCTGCCCACGCCGTTGAACCATCCGCGCATCACGAACAGGGCCAGCAGCGCGGGGATGGCCCAGAATCGCGTGCGCAGATAGCCGGTGACCACGCCGGTGTCGAGGACCTGGCCCGAGGGGCTGAACGTCTCCACAATCCAGGGCACGATCAGCTGATAGACAGGCAGAAGGATGGCGCTGAGCGCGATCGCCAGGATCAGCCCGCTGGTCATGGCTCTCTCCGCCGCGGCGTGGTTGCGCTCCCCCCAGCGCCGGGCGGCGACCGCCTGGGTTCCGATGGAGAGCGCCCCGAAGGTGAAAAGCATCGCGAGGATGAAGATGGTTCCGACGTGGACGTTGGCGATCGACTCGGCCCCCCGCTGGGCGGTGGCGCCGTGGGCGAGCCGCCCCACCATGTGGATGTCCGCCAGGTTCAGCACCCACTGGCTGAGCATGCCGAGCATCGCGGGCATGCCGAGGCGCAGCGTCTCAGCGAGCACCGACTCACGGGGGGCGGGATCGAGCGTCTCGGGAAGAGGCATCCCGAGAGTCTGGCAGCCCCGCGCGGGGGATGCAACTTCCCGGCGCTCAGCTCACTGGTTGGTCATGCGGCGGATCAGCGACTCATTGAAGGCCTGGGCCGGATTGACGCCCTGGTTCTTCAGCCGCTGGTTGAGGGCGGCGACCTCGACGAGGACGCCGATGTTGCGCCCGGGCTCGACGGGGATGATGTACTCAGGGACCTCCACGTCGAAGATGGAGTAGATGCGGTCCTCGAGCCCCAGCCGCTCATACTGCTTCTTGGGGTCCCATCGCTCCAGGCGGATGATGAGGGCGATCTCCTTCTCCAGTGAGATCGAGTTCACCCCGTAGAGCGACTCGATGTCGATGACCCCGAGGCCCCGGATCTCCATGTGGTAGCGGAGGATCTCCGTCGAGCGCCCGATCAGGTGGTCCTTGCCCATGCGGTGGACGACCACGACGTCGTCAGCCACGAGACGATGTCCGCGCTCGATCAGCTCGAGGGCGCACTCGCTCTTTCCCACGCCCGATCGCCCGACGAGCAGAACCCCGAGCCCATGCACGTCGACGAGGACGCCGTGGATGTGGGTCTCGGGTGCGAGGTGACGCTCGAGGAATCCGCTGATCCGCATCGCGAAGCGCGTCGTGGGCACCTCGGACTGGAAGACCGGCGTCGCCGTGTTCTCGGCCATCTCGAGCAGTGCGGGGTGCGGCGTGTTGCCCGAGGTCACGAAGATGCATGGGACGGGGTGCTCGAAGAATCTCTCGATGCGCCTGCGGGCCTCCTCCTCGGTGAGGTCGGCGAGGAAGGCAGTCTCTGTGTTTCCGAAGATCTGGGTGCGTCGGTTGGCGAAGTACTCGAAGAAGCCGCTGAGCGCCAGCCCCGGTCGGTTCAGCTCCGCCGTGGTGAGACGATTGCCGAGTCCCCGGGCCCCGGCCACGAGCTCGAACCCCAGCGAGTCGCTGAGGCCGTCGACGAGCTCCTGGACGGTGATGCTGTCGGCCATGCGGTGGTCAGTCCACAACGGGCTCGATCAGACCGCAGTGCCCATCGGGGCGGTGACAGATCACGTTGATGTGTTGGTTCTCCTCGTTGAGGAAAATGAAGAAGCTGTCGCCTGACAGATCCAGGTGCATCGCGGCGTCCTCGGGGGTGAGCGTCAGGAGCTCGCGCTGCTCGGTGTCGATGATGTGTCCGCTCCCCTCGGGGGTCTCCTCCACCTCCTCGACATCGGGTGGCGCCATGGTCATGACAGTCTCGGTGGCGCGCATGGAGCGTCGCCCGGCGCGCCGGCGTGTGTCGATGAGTCTCTTGCGGTAGCGCTTGATCTGGCGCTCGACCTTGTCGAAGACGCGGTCGAGGGCGGTCAGGAGATCCTCGTTGCTCTCCTGGGCTCGGACCCGGAGACCGTCGCAGTGGAGCACGACCTCCGCGACCTGCTGGACACGCTGCTGGGTCAGGATGACGTCGACATCCTGGATGCGGTCGAAGAATCGGCGCAGCTTGTCGGCCTTGCCGGTGATCCGCTCACGGATCGAATCGTCGATCTCGATCTGGCGGCAGGTGATCCTTGGGCTCATCTCATTGACTCTCCCGGTCTTCGGTCTTCGCCGCCGAGCGCCTCTCGCCGTTCGGCAGCTGCATGTAGAATTTCTCTCCGAGGTAGACCTTTCGCGCCTCGGGGTCGTTGATCAGCTCCTCGGCCCCGCCCTCGATGATGACTCGCCCATCGTGGATCAGATAGGCGCGGTCGGTCACCTCGAGGGTCTCGCGGACCGAGTGGTCGGTGATCAGGATTCCGATGCCCTGATCACGCAGGCGGTGGATCAGCTTCTGGAGCTCACCCACCGCGATCGGGTCCACTCCGCTGAAGGGCTCGTCCAGAAGGATGAAATCCGGTGTCCGCACAAGGGCCCGCGCGATCTCGACGCGGCGGCGCTCCCCACCGGAGATGTCGGTCGCCCGGTTCTTGCGGATGTAACCGATGTTGTACTCCTCGAGCAGCTCGTCCAGGTGGGCGCGCTGCTCGGCGCGTGAGAGATGGGGCAATGTCTCGATGATGGCCAGGAGGTTCTCCTCCACCGTGAAGCGGCGGAAAATCGAGGTGTCCTGGGCGAGGTAGGCCAGCCCCTTCTGGGCCCGGATGTGCATCGGGATCCCCGTGATCTCCTCCCCGTTGAGGAAGACCCGTCCGCCGGTCGGCCGCACGAGCCCCACCACCATGTTGAAGGTCGTGGTCTTGCCCGCCCCGTTGGGTCCGAGAAGCCCCACGATCTCCCCTTTGCGGAGCGTGATGGAGACCTCATCGACCACGCGGCGGGCTTCGCCGCGTTGACGATAGACCTTCACGAGTTCTCGGGTTTCAAGCCTCTTGCCGTTTGGGGCCTGCGGAGTCTGTGACAAAGTCAGGGCGCATCCTTGTGGGTTCAGCAGCAAAGCGCCGTATCTGCCAAAACCGGTGACCTGATGTCAACCACCCTGCACGCCCATGGTTCGCAGGTCCAGCGAATCCGGGTCCCCACCGGCTCAGGTCTTCCCCCGTGCAGCGGGTTCGAGGACGGCGATCAGCCCCAGGATGGCCATGTTGGTGAAGAGCAGGGGGGCAAAAACGGGGGCGAAATTGATCAGGCGCTCCGCACTGAGCTCTCCCGTCGGGGTCATGTCGGCGCTCAGATGCATCCCCAGGCCGAGCAGACCGACCAGGACCATCATCAGCTGGGTCCAGATGTAAATCACGTGATCCGAGTGATTGGGGCTGCGTTTGCACGCCATCGCCAGCGTCACCGCGGTGGCAAAGGCCCCCGGCACGATGGCCAGCCAGACGGCGGGATTCTCGTATTGGCTCCGGGCATGGTCCAGGATCGCACTCGCCTCGGCGGCGACGTACCCCAGCCCGACCAACCAGAGCAGCTGCCGCGTTTTCGAGATGGGAGCCACCAGCCGGACCATTCCCCAGAGCGACATCTGCCCCGATCCCCGGGGCTCCTCATGCAGCGCGGCCATGAGACCGATCAGGGCGACACCTCCAAAGGCCATGGGGCCGGCAGCGGGTGGGGCGAAGATCAGCCACTGGAGGAAGCCCACTGGCTCCATCTCGCGGACGAGCAGTGCCCGTTGCCAGTGAAAGGCCGTTCCGAGCGCCCCGACGACCAGTGCGGAGATCAGCACCATCAGATAGAGGATGACCTCGAAGCGCGTGGGGTGGGACCTGAGCAAGAAGATCAGCACCAGCGCCCCCGCGATGGGGCCGTGGATGATCGGGATCCACTCGTAGAGCTTGATGGTGCGGTCCATCCAGTGCGCCAGGAGCGTGTCGAGCCCCAGGAAGCCGAAGTTCATCGCGACGAAGAACATCAGCGTCCGTGAGCGCGACAGAGGGAACTCGAGGCCCCCGATGCCCGGCAGGCGGCAGCCGGTGGCCATCACTGGGCCCCTTCGATGACGTCGGCGGCGTGCACCTCCTCGATCCCAGCCTCCTCTCGGAGGTCCTCGGCCATCTCACGGAGCTCGGCCATCTCGCGCAGGAGCTCATAGGCGCCATGCCACTGTGTGTAGTCGGGACCCTGCATCCAGGCGCCGAATTTCGCGGTGCGGCCCCAGTGGTGCCAGAGATCGAAATTGATGAAGTCGATCGGCTGGTCGAACTGCTCTGGCGTCAGCAGCCCCTCGCCATCGAGCTCGGCGTACAGGGTCTGCCCCTCCACGCAGAGCCCGTTGACACTCTCCACCAGCGCGTCGGCATCCGTGTAGAAGTCGGTCACGAAGTCCGTCGAGTGGCACTCTCGACAGACCTGGCGCATCCGCTCGCCATTCTCCTCCCAGCCGGGGCGGCGCTGCGAGACCTGCTGAAAGAGGAACCAGGTGAGACGCTCACCGATGTCGTGGGTCGTCCCCTGGGTGCCGAATCCGCTCATATGGCATGTTGCGCAGGTCGCGGCGGGGATGTCCTGCGAAGTCAATGTGCCCGGGTCCGCGTCCCAGTTCCAGTCGTCCCCTTGGATCAGATAGGCGATGCCGTGGGGCGACTCCTGGTAGATCTCCCACTGCGGATGGTCCGGTCCAATGTGGCAGGCGCCGCATGTCTCGGGGTGGCGCGCCTGCTCCAGGCTGAACTCATGGCGCAGGTGACAGTCCGTGCAGTTGCCGACGGAGCCGTCGGGATTGGGTTCCCCGATGTCGTGGCAGCCGTGGCAGGCGAAGCGCGCGATCTCGGGGCCCTCGAGGTGGTAGAGGGAGTTGCGCGCCGTGTCGACCGAGGTGATCTCCTCAATCCGATTGTACTGTGCGAGCTGCTCCTCGGTCAGACCCTCGGTGCCGACCATCGCCACGTAGGCGGGCAGACCGTGGCGGCTGCGCTCAAACTGAGCGACCTCGGCCTGATGACATGCCTCGCACTGGGCCGAGGTGGGCGATGGGGTGATTGTGACCTCGTAGTGCTCCACCGCGGCGAAGTGATCCGCCGCCACCTCATGGCAGTCGTTGCAGGTCACCCCCGCCACCGCGTGGGCGCTGAGGCCATGCTGATTGACGATGCCCGGCGAGCTGCGCGTGTGGCACTCCACACACTCACCCGTCAGCGCCGCGGTGCGCACGCGGCTCGAGCGGTCTGCCCGCTCCCCACTTTGCGGAGCCACAATCAGAGTCGTGAGCATCCAGACGATGACGATGACGGCCAGCAGTCCGATCCACAGCAGATTGCTTCTCATGGCGCAATCCCTCCTGCCCTCAGGGCTTCTCTGACCCCATATTCATATATCTGGATATGTTTGTCCAGTAATATGTGAAAAAATTCACCCCCTCCCGGGGGGCTGATCGGTGGAGAGATTCCGGTTCCTCCCCAGGGCTGCGGTGTCGGCCTGAAAGACCGACACGAAGAGGCGCTGCCTGAAGGCAGCTGGATCAGAGCCCACAGGTGTTTTGAGGGCGGCGGCTCGCGGGAGACTCCCGTGAAGAGAGAGGGCGAGCCGAGCCGATTCCCTCTTCCCTTCCCCTCTCCCCTCCGCGGGGGAGGGGGATCGAGGGGGTGAGGGGAGATGCCGGCGAGGGCGCCGGCGCTGCTATGAAGGCCTGTCAAGGACAAGTGTGAGGAGGATCCGTCTGCTATTCGTGCTCGGGGCAC
>JAFGKF010000202.1 GCA_016928695.1 Candidatus Sumerlaeota bacterium
CTGAGGATCGAGACCACGGTGAGAACCGAGACTCCAGACCCCCGCAGCGACGCCGCCCTGGTCAAGGCCGTGCGCGGCGGCGATGGGGGGGCGATGGACGCCCTGGTCGAGCGACACTTCCGCGTTGTCTTCATGATCGCGGTCTCCCGCCTCGGCAATCGCGAGGCGGCTGAGGACCTGAGCCAGGAGGTGTTCCTCCGGGCCCTCCTGGCGCTCGAGAAGCTCCGCGACCCAGAGCGCTTTGCCGCCTGGCTCTGCCAGATCACACGCAATCTCGCCCAGACGTGGCGGACGCGTGGGCAGTCGGCTTCGCGGCTGGTGCAGATGGTGCCGCTCGATGAGATCCCCGGTGAGATCCGCGACACCCAATCGCAGGGGGCACGTGAGGCCATGGAGACCCAGGAGCGAGAGCAGGCGGTCCACGAGGCCCTGAGCCATCTTCCCGAGGAAGAGCGCGATCTGGTGCTGCTGCACTTCGCCGAGGGAATGAGCCAGCGCGACATCGCCGGTCGCCTGGGGGTCAACCAGGCGACCATCAGCCGACGGCTCGCCCGCGCCCTGCGGGCGATGGAGGTGACGCTGGAGTCGGAGTTCCGCGAGAGCCTCTCCCGACTGCGCACCCCGCGGACTGCGACGGTGCGGACGATGGGGCTCATGGCGGCGGTGCTGGCTCTGCCTCCGGCGGCGAAGGCGTCGCTGGCGGTGGCCGCCGGTTTCACCGGCTCCGCGGGGTCCGTCATCGAGGCGGGTCAGGCCGTGGGGATCCTCTCCACCATCGCCGCGGCGTTCGCCGCAGGAGGAAAGATCATGGCCACTGGCAAGGGATTCACCGCGACCATCGCGGCCGCCGCCGCTCTGGTGGGAGGTCTCTATCTTCGGGGTGAGGCCGAGGGGGCCGGGCAGGCCCCCATGATGAGGGCCGACTCCCCCGCAGCGGAGGTGCTGACCGCGTCAGCGCGGCGTGCACCGACTGCTCGCACGTCCACCTCATCGCCCCTCGTCACTTTGCCCTCCGCTCCCTCTGCCTCCGGTGGGGCTGAGCTCCTGGGGCCGGAGCCGGGGGTGTTCATCTATCGTCTGCGCGAGGACACCGATGGTGTTCGCCGTATCTATTGTCCGACCCAACAGGCGGCCGTCGAGGCGCTGCAGCCCGACATGGAGCTTGCGCTGACGGCGGCGCGCGAGCTCAACGCCCAGATCCAAGGCAACCTCACCGAGAACACGCTGCAGACCACCGCCGAGTGGATGATCTTCGCCGAGCAGTGGCATCTGTGGCAGGACTGGGTGCTTGCAGAGTACGGCTTCGACGAGATGCCGTCGAACTGGCCCCGGTTTGAGGCTGTCCCCGGCACCACTCTCCGCTGGGAGACGCCGCCCGAGCCCACGCCGACGGCCACCCCCCGCATGGCGGGCCGGGGAACCCCCGCCTTCGCCATGGCCGGCCCAGGGGCTCCCGGTGTCGCCATGGCCAGAGGAGAGGGCGATGGCATGGCCTCCTATGCGTCCGCAGGGGGCGGGCGTGTCGCTGCGGGGATGGCCCCCGCAGCGCCCGCTGACACCCGCCCTGAGCCTGTGCTCACTCTGGCGAGTCTGGCCAACGTGGCCGGCGGCGATGGGGAACGGCAGTTGGCCACGGAGGCGGTGGGTGAGGCTGTCCGCGGTATGGTGCAGGACCGGACCGCGCTGCAGCATGCGGTGCTCTCCGCACTTCTGGAACAGGCCGAGGAAGCACGGCAGGACCAGGAGCGGCGGCAGGCCGCGATCGCCGCGGGCCAACGCGAGATCAACGATCTGGGGCCACGGACTCTCGAGATTCAGGCCGCCGACACGCTGATGATCGATGGCACCCTCTATGTCTTCTCTGATCACCCTCTGGAAGACCTGCCCGAGGGGGCAGTGAACATCTCCACTCCCAACCTGACACCGTATGACATCTTCGAGGAAGACGGAGCTGTCCGTTCTACCCCCTGACACCTCAGGACACCTCGAAGACCCTCAAGCCCCGGAGGAGCCTCCCCCCTCCGGGGCATTTTTTCATCCCGCTGTCAACGCCGAGGCGCGCCTGACGTCTCAAAACACAGACTGTTGGGAGGAATCCCTATGTTTCGTCATCTCACGTCGCTGATGATCGCCACCGCACTGGTCGCCCTTCTGGGCTGTGGAGGCGAGGAGACACCGACCACTCCCGCTCAGCCGGTCTATGTCCCCACCCCCGAGGGGATGACTCCGCCGTCCGAGGCGGATGTCCGCAATCGAGTGTCTCGAGCGCTGTCCGACATGCGCTCGCTCGCCACGGCGCTGGAGGCGTGGTATATCGACAATCGCCAGTATCCCCCCCATCTGAATGTCCTCACGACCCCGATCGCCTATATCACAGAGATACCGCTCGACCCCTTCAATGTGGGAGAGCCCCTCGCCTACCATCGGGAGGCGCGCCCCGGCGTCGAGGGGTGGCTGCTGGTGAGCCGTGGGCCGGACGGGGACTCCGATGTCGATCCCGCCCGCGACTACGACGGCTCCGCGCCTCAGCCGACGCCTGCCCTCGCGATGCGGATATTCGATCCCACCAACGGCACGATCTCGGACGGGGACGTGGTCCGCTGGAGGTGGTGAGACCGACTCAATCCTCCTCTCCCCTTTGCCCCCTCACCCCCTGGCCCCCTCTCCCCTTTGCCCCCCCCCCCCCCGGCCCCCCCTCCC
>JAFGKF010000203.1 GCA_016928695.1 Candidatus Sumerlaeota bacterium
CCTGGCCCAGTGCGTGTCGAGCGGAGCTCGCTGGAGGAGGCCGGGCTGAGCCGGGGCGAGATCGACCTCTCGCGAGTGGCGGTGTATCACCACGGTGGGGCTCTGCCCACATGGGTGAGTGACGATGGCGAGCGTCTGCTCTTCGCCGTGGCGAGCGTCGCGGAGCCTCACTCGGCACAGACCGCGGTCTGGCTGGACCTGCGGGGCGAGGGGCAGCCCCTGCGCTTCGAGGCCGTCACCGCGGAGGCGCCGACGCCTGAGGAGCGGGTGGTCGACCCCTGGCTCGAGACCGTGATCGAGGAGGATGGTCCTTCCCGAGAGGCCTCTCTGGTGGAGGCCCTCCCAAATCATCTGCCGGCCCAGTATCAGCCGGAGACACCGCGTGCCATCTGGACCTGGGAGGAGATGGTGCGCGACGAGCCGATGCTCATCTCGGTTCCGCCCCTGAGCGGCGAGCCGGGCCAGGTGACATCTCGCGGCGAGGTCGCGCTGCGGGTCGTCGCCGATCAGGGCACCCGGGGCCCACTCACCCACATCGAGATTCTCGCCTCGCCTGAGGGATCGGTCTCAGCGCCGCTCCCCCCCATCATCCGCCTGTCCGATGTGACCTCGTCGGCGATGAGCGCCGAGGCGCTGCTCGGCTCCACTCTCACTCTGACACCGCGCACGGAGACGGAGAGAGTGCAGCGGCCCGGTCGCTCGCGCAGTGAACACCGGGTCTTTCTGGACGCGGTGGTGCTGAGGCGCCCCGTCACCTCGCTCCTCGCCACGCCGGAGTCACCCCCTCTCACGCTGGTGCCCTCGAGCCAGGAGACGGCGGCGGTCGACATCCCCGATCTCACGCTGGCGTTCGATGTGGGCGCTGAGCCACCGGCACTTCTGGTCCCGCGGACCTCACCCACCCCGGGCCGGGGGCGGTTGACACTGCGGGGAGATGAGTGGCGGGTGGTCGTCGCGGCGCCCGGGGCCTTCCCGGAGCCGGCGGAGATCGCGCTGTGGAGCGGCCGCGATTTCACCGCGGGGGATCACCGTGCGGACATGGTGATCATCACGGACCGCGATCTCGCGGCGGCGGCGTTCCCGCTGGCGGTTCATCACACTCTCAGTGGGTTGGCGGTGGAGCTGGTTTTCACCGACGAGATCTACGCCTCCCACGGTGAGGGAGTCCCCGGCCCCGAGGCGATCCGCGCGTTTCTGGCGGATGCGTTTCGCGGCTGGTCTCCCCCCGCACCGGCCTATGTGACGCTCCTGGGTGACTGCTCGCGCGACTTCGCCGACGTCTGGCGCAGCGGGGTGGTCAACCATGTGCCGACGTTCAGCGAGCCCAATTCGATGGCGCGGGAGGTGCACTGGGAGGCCTCCGACCTGCGCCACGCCCTGGTGGCGGGGGATGACAGCCTGGCCGATCTCTTCCTGGGGAGGCTCAGCGCCCCTGATCTCGCCCGGGCGTCGGCCCTGGTGCAGAGGGTGATCTCGTACGCCACCGAGGCCCCGCTGGGTCCGTGGCGCATGCGGGCGGGGATGATCGCGGACGACGACCGTGTGAGCTCGCGGACCTTCGATGAGATGAGCGAGGAGATCCGTCTCGAGAGCATGAGTCCGGCGATGCGGGTCGATCGCATCTATCTGCGCGATCTGCCGCTGGTCAACAACCTGTTCATCCCCGAGGAGCACCTGACGCGGACCAACGAGAAGGTCTCCCCCGCGGCGACGACGGCGATCCGTGCCCTTTTCAACAGCGGCGCCGTGCTGGCCACCTACTATGGCCACGGGGGCCCGAATCTGTGGGCGGATGAGCGCATCTGGTTCGGCTGTGACTCGCCGAACAGTGACAATCTGCTGCTGGAGGAGCCGCGTCGGCTCCCGTTTCTGATCAACATGACCTGCTCGTCGGGGGCGATCGATTTCCCCGACGAGTTCTACCACATCTGCATCAGCGAGGATTTCATGCTCGGCAGGGGTGGTGCCGTCGCCTGCTATGTGCCGACGGGCGAGGGCATGCCAACCCAGCATCAGCAGCTGATGCATGCGATCATGCGGGGCATCTGGGGGGATGGACACCGCCGTCTGGGGGAGATCGTGACGGCCGCTGGGTGGCGCTTCATTCTCGAGTCGAGGACCACCGATCTCGTGGAGCACTTCGCGCTGCTCGGCGATCCCGCCCTCTCCCTGGCCCTGCCCCACTGGATCCGCCCGCTCTCGGATGGGACGCAGGCCCTCGTGGCGGGCGTGAGCCATGAGGTCGAGGTCGATCTCCGCCCTCAGCACCTCGATGAGGCGGAGGGGATCGCGTGGCTGATCGATCCCCAGGGGGAGGCCGTGGAGGAGCGCCCGCGGCGCCACAGCGCCGGCGCCTCCGCCTCGCCCGAGCGCTTCATCCTTCCGAGCGGGGCATCGGAGGGGCGCTGGACGGTCGCCGCGATGTGGTGGAGCGAGGCGCTCGATCTCGACGAGATGGTCTATGAGGAGTTCACGGTGAGCCATCCCCGGGCCGCCCTCGAGTCCTGGTCGGCCACCGACACCGAGGGGCCTCTGGTCGCAGGGGAGGAGATCACCGTCACCGCCCAGGTCCGCTGCGTGTCGGCTGTTCCCACGGGCCCTCTCACGCTCGAGGTGATCGACCGCGCCGCCTCCGAGGAGGCGCCGCCGCTGGCGAGCGCGGGTTTCTCCCTCGGCCCCGGCGAGTCGCGCTCCGTCCCTCTGACATGGAGCGGGTCGAGGGGCCTGATGCAGCTCGCGCTCCGCGCCGTGGGGGAATCCGAGCGGTGGACGGACGAGAGCCTTGCCCTGATGGACGAGCCCACCGCTGTGGCGGTGATTGATCCGCAGAGCCCCGCGCTGCTCACCACCACCCAGAGCCATCTGACTCTTCTTCGCGAGCGTGGCCACGCCGATCGCCTCGAGGCCATCGAGGTGACCGTGGGTCACATCGGCAGCGGCGAGATCGAGCGCGCCTCGGTCAGCGTGATGGGTGCCGACGGTCTCCAGGCGCTGGGTCCCCCCACGGAGGTGAGCCCCCCGCCGCGTGCGGGCGCCACCGCGACCGTCCGCATCGACGACCCCGGGGTGCTCTCGCTGCCCCTCTCCTCCGAGGTGCAGATCCGCATTGACTGGTCGGCGGGCGAGGGGGGTCGCGGAACGGCCCGTGTGCCGATGGTTCTCACCGAGCCGCTCCCCGATCTGATGATCGCATCAGAGCCGTGGGCGATTCGCCCCGCGGATCCGAGTGAGGGGGAGACCCTGCTGGTCGACTGTGTCGTGGTCAACCGGGGGGAGGTGGCGACGGGGGCGTTCCGGGTGATTCTCGAGGGGGAGTCGGGCCAGCGGCTGCGGAGTCGAACGGAGCCGCGCCACGATGAGATCCCCTCCCTGCGCGCGGGTGAGAGCCTGGGTCTGACCCTCCGGTGGGATCCGCTGCACGAGACGGGGGACCAGGAGATCCGTGTTGTCGCCGACGGCGAGGGCACGGTTGTCGAGAGTGACGAGACCAATAACACCCTGCCGCTGTCGACGGTGATCCGCACGGGGGAGGACGTCCGCTTCACGCGGGCGGTGGGCTGGCACGATGTGCAGGTCACGCCCCCGGCGATCACTCTGACGTCTCAGATCTCGAACTTCGGCGAGACGGATGGGCTCAACTGTGTGGTCACCTGGTATGCCGATCGGGACCGGACCGAGCCGATCGGTCAGACGCCGATCGATGTGATCAGGGCGGGGGCGACGCTTCCCGTGGAGTTCCGATGGGAGATGTCCCCTGAGCACGCGGAGCGTCAGCGGGCGGGCGAGGACTTCTCTCCGACCTGCGACCTGGGGGTCCGCTCGGGCCTGCGGCGTGTGATTCCGGAGGAGGGGCTGGAGCGCGGTGAAGAGCACTGAGATGTGATGAGACCGGCGGGTCCAGGGGACCCGCCGGTCTTCACAGTGCAGAATCAGTCTTCTTTTTCGGGCCTGCGGCCTCAGTCGGCCTCGATGCCCATTCGCTCAGTCGGAGAGCCGGGTGACTTCCGTTCACTGATCCTCCCGCGGTGGGCTTCGGGCCCCTCCGCCGTCAGATCAGCGGAGTCACTTCTTGGTCGCCTTCTTGGCGGCTTTTTTCCGCTTGGCGGCTTTTTTCCGCTTGGCGCCTTTCTTCTTGGCGGCTTTTTTCCGCTTGGCGCCTTTCTTCTTGGCGGCCTTTTTCCGCTTGGCGGCTTTCTTCTTGGTCACCTTTTTCTTGGCGGCCTTTTTCTTGGTCGCTTTCTTTTTGGCGACTTTCTTCTTGGCCGCTTTCTTCTTGGCCATCCGGGTCACCCCTTTCTCTGTCTGGGATGGGACAGGGCCAGCGTGACTCCCCCACGCACCGACACTGCCCACTGAAGACTGGCTCGCGACTTCTCAGGTCGACTCCGCAGTGCTGTCATCTGGTGGATGATCATCGGCGACAGTTTCACTGAACCGCGAGCTGAAGTGAGTGAAGTATCGCGCTGTTCAGCTGTCAAGATGAAAACACCGGCTTTGATCCGAGAAGATGTGAGGCCACTGAGAGTGATCGTCCTCCCGTGCTCATGACTTGAGCTTGACTTCAACTCACCCGCCACCATGATCGAATCACATGTGCGGGCATCAGGGGAACTCGGAAGAGGCGTTTCACATGGGCGCGGAGATGACGGAGAACTCACCCACCACCGCCTCGCGGTCGTATCTGATCGAGAACAGACAGGGGCTGCACCTGCGCCCCGCCAGCCTGCTCGTCCAGATCTTCTCCGAGCACCCCGACTGTGAGGTCTCGGTGGTGGCGCATGGAAACCGGGTCAACGGCAAGTCGATCATGGGGCTGCTGATGCTCGAGGCGGGGCCGGGCACCGAGATCACGATCGAGGTCGATGGCAACGGCGCCGAGGCGATCTTCGACCGCGTGGCCGAGGTGATCGCCATGCGCTTCCAGGAGGAGTGACCCCCTCTTCTCTGCGTTGACCGTCGACCGCGGACCCCCTAGGCTCTCCCTGACCCGGCGCTCATCGCCGGGGTGACAGACCCCGAGCAGGACCCCCTGAGTCAATGCCACGCAGCGCGCGCCGCCCCCCCCGCCATCCCCAGAGGCACTACATCGGCATCCCCGCCGCGCCGGGCATCGTCATCGGTCCCGCCCATGTCTACAGCGCGGGGGTCCTCACGGTGGAGCCCCACCCGATCCCCGCCGCGCGGGTCGAGGAGGAGATCCGGCGCTTCCTCCAGGCCGTGGATCACACGAAGGAGCAGATCCGCCTGGTCCGCAGCCGTGTCGAGGAGGAGATCGACATGGCGCACGGCGCGATCTTCGACTCGCACCTGCGCGTGCTGGAGGACCCGCTTCTGATCGACGCGACGGTCGATGAGATCCGCTCCGAGCGGCTCAACGCCGAGTTCATCTTCCACCGCAACATCCAGCGGATCGGATCGATGCTCGCCAAGATCAAGGACGAGCACTTCCGCGACCGCGACGTTGACCTGCTCGACGTCGGCCAGGGGGTCACCCAGAAGCTGATGGGGCAGGTCCAGGAGCACTTCGCCAACCTCCAGCGCGATGTGATCGTGGTGGCGACCGAGCTGAGCCCCTCGGACACGGCGCAGATGGGCAGCGCGAGCATCCTGGGGATTGTCTGCGCGACGGGCGGCCCGACCAGCCACACCGCCATCCTGGCGAAGGCGCTCGAGCTCCCCTCCGTCCTCGGGGTGGGGAGTGTCGACGAGATCATGCCCGGCAGCCTCCTGATCGTCGACGGCAACGAGGGCAAGGTGATCGCCAACCCCACCCCCGACACGCTCGCGAGCTATCGGCGCGCTCGGACCCGGTCGGTCCGCCGCAGCCGTGACATGGCCAAGCTGCGTGATCTGCCGGCCGAGACGGTCGATGGCTTCCGCATCTCGCTGGCGGCGAACATCGAGCTGCCCCAGGAGGTCGACCACGTCATCGAGCACGGGGGGCAGGGGGTCGGCCTCTTCCGGACGGAGTTCCTCTTTCTGAGCTCCCATGAGCCACCCGATGAGGAGACTCAGCTGCAGGTCTACAGTGAGGTGGCTCGCCGCCTGCGCCCCGCGCCGGTGATCTTCCGGACCATCGATCTCGGCGGTGACAAATTCCTCAATGCCCCCGATCTGGGCAGGGAGCTCAATCCCTTCCTTGGCCTGCGCGCCATCCGCCTGTGCCTGGACCAGCGCGATCTGTTCATGACCCAGCTGCGCGCGATCCTCCGCGCCTCGGCCCGCGGCAATGTCCACATCATGCTCCCGCTCATCTCCAGCGTGGAGGAGGTGCGCCAGTCGCGCGCGCTGATCGACACCGCCCGTGAGGATCTGCTCTCCGAGGGGCATCCGCTGGCCGACCGTGTCCCGCTCGGCATCATGATCGAGACGCCCTCGGCGGCGCTGACGGCCGACGTCCTCGCCGGGGAGGTGGACTTCTTCTCGATTGGGACGAACGACCTGATCCAGTACACGCTGGCCGTCGACCGTGTGAATGAGAAGGTGGCTCAGCTCTACCAGCCGCTCCACCCGTCCGTCCTCCGCCTGATCCGCACGGCGGTCGATGCCGCCCACCGCGAGGGCATCTGGTGTGGGGTGTGCGGTGAGATGGCCGCCGATCCCGACATGACCCCCATTCTTCTCGGCTTCGGGGTCGACGAGCTCTCGATGAGCGCTGTCGCCATCCCCCGGGTCAAGGAGACGATCCGTCGCCTGCGCCTCAACGAGTGTGAGCAGATGGCCGAGGACCTGCTCTCGCGCAGCACCGTGCGCGAGGTGCAGGTGGCCGCCAGGCGTCACCTGCAGCGGCTCCGCCGCGGCGCCGCATCCCGATCGAGGGCCCAGAGACACGCATGACCTCGTCCAAGATGACCATCGGTGTCGACATCGGCGGCACGAACATCCGCGCTGCCCTCGTCGGCGAGGATGGGGAGCTGGGGGCTCACATCAAGTTCCGCACGGAGAGCGAGCACGGACCGGATGAGCTGATTCCCCGTCTGGCGGAGCATCTGCGGGGCCTGATCGCGCAGTCCCCCGGCGAGGTGAAGGGCGTCGGTGTCGGGTGTCCAGGCCCCCTGAGCTCGACCACGGGCATCGTCTATGAGGCTCCCAATCTCTTCGGCTGGGTGAACATCCCCCTGGGAGATCGCCTGTCTGAGGCGCTGGGGCTCCCTGTCCGAATCCACAATGACGCCAACGCGGCCACCTGGGGTGAGTTCTGGCTCGGGGCCGGGCGTGATGTGGGCACCATCGTGATGTACACGCTGGGCACCGGCGTCGGCGGCGGGCTCGTGATCGGGGGGCGCCTGTGGACCGGGCCCGACGACACGGCGGGTGAGCTCGGCCACATCTGCATCTTCCCCGACGGCGAGCGGTGCAGCTGCGGAGCGCGGGGCTGCCTGGAGGCCTACGCCTCGGCCCCGGCGGTGGCGAGGCGCGCGCGTGAGGCGCTGGCGAGTGGGCGCGAGTCGTCGCTGAGCCGGTACCCCGCCGAGGAGCTGACCGCTCACAAGGTGGATCACGAGGCGGACGCGGGCGATGCGCTCTCGATCGAGATCATGCAGCAGACAGCCGAGTACCTGGGCCTCGCGGCGGCGGCGATGGTCAATGCCCTCAACCCCGATCTGGTGATCTACGGCGGGGGGATGACCGCTGCCAAGGCGTGGCTTTTCCCCGTCATCGAGCGGGTGATCGCCGAGCGGTGCTTCGATGCCCCGGCGGCCCGCGTGCGTGTGGTGGCCGCCGAGCTGGGCGACGACGCCGGGATCATCGGGGCGGCGGGACTGGCGATGAGTGCCCTGTGAGGGGGGAGGAGGTGCCCATGCCCGAGTCATCATCTCTCGCGGAGATTCTGGCCCTGGTGCGCGACGGGGCGATCAGCGTCGAGGAGGCGCTGGAGAGGCTGCGCCATCTGCCCGCCATCGAGCTGGGGCACTCGGTGATCGACACCCACCGGCCCCTGCGCACCGGGGCGGGGGAGATCATCTACTGTGCGGGGAAGACGACCGAGCAGGTGGCGGACATCATCGCCTCGATGCGCGACGCGGGGCAGAACGTGCTCGGCACGCGCGTGCCGCCCGAGATGGCCGAGGCGCTGTGCGCCCGGTTCGAGGGGCTGGAGCACCACGCGCTGGCGCGGACGATCTCTCTGAAGGTCCACGAGGTGGAGAGAAAATCCGGCATGGTGCTCGTCTGCTGCGCGGGGACGAGCGATCTGCCGGTGGCCGAGGAGGCGGCGGTGACGCTCCGGGAGCTGGGCAACGAGGTCGAGACGGCGCACGACATCGGGGTGGCGGGGCTCCACCGCCTCTTCGCCCGGCATGATCAGCTGATGCGCGCGCGGGTCATCATCGTGGCGGCGGGCATGGAGGGGGCGCTGCCCAGCGTGGTCGCAGGGCTGGTCTCCGCGCCGGTGATCGCCGTGCCCACGAGCGTGGGCTACGGGGCCTCGTTCGGGGGAGTCGCGGCGCTGCTGGGGATGCTCAACTCCTGCGCGGGGGGCGTGGGGGTGGTGAACATCGACAACGGGGTGGGGGCGGCCGTCCTGGCCAATGCGATCAATGCACTCCGCTGACGGGGGGCGATTTGTCCCTTTCTGGAGTTGACGAAGGGCCACGGGAGGAGGAGTTTGCGGGCCCAAACGCCCCCCCCCAGGGACAGCGCGAGTTTGCCAAGGAGCCTTTGAACCATGCCTCTCGTCCCCATGCGTCAGATTCTCGAGGAGGCCGCGAAGGGCGGCTACGGTGTCGGCGCCTTCAACGTCAACAACATGGAGCAGATCCAGGCGATCGCCAACGCGGCCAACGCGACCGATTCACCGGTGATCATCCAGGCGTCGCGTGGCGCCCTGAAGTACTCGGACCTCGTTTACCTCCAGAAGCTGATCGAGGCCGCGACGCTCAAGTACCCCCACGTCAAGATCGCGATGCACCTCGACCACGGCAACAGCCTCGACACGGTCAAGCAGGCGATCGACCTCGACTTCACCAGCGTGATGATCGACGCCTCGCTCGAGGCCGACGGCAAGACCATCGCCTCGTATGAGTACAACACGAACACCTCCCGCGAGGTCGTCGAGTACGCCCACGCCCGCGGCGTGACGGTGGAGACCGAGCTGGGCTGCCTCGGCGGGATCGAGGACGGCGTCGGCGCAGGCCTCCACTCCGATGAGCTCGACGCCCACCTGACCGATCCCGATCAGGCCGTGGAGTTCGTCAGGGCCACCGGCTGCGATTGCCTGGCCGTCGCGATCGGCACGAGCCACGGCGCCTACAAGACGATGCGCTATGACAAAGACGGCAACCCCCTGCCGCCCGCGCTGGCGCTCGACCGCATCGAGCAGATCGCCGCGAAGCTGGCGGAGGCGGGGTTCCCGGAGTACCCGCTGGTGATGCATGGCTCGTCGAGCGTGCCCGAGGATCTGGTGGCGATCGTCAACAAGTACGGCGGCCAGATGCCGAAAGCGATGGGCATTCCGATGACCGACATCCAGTTCGGCATCAAGCGCGGCGTCCGCAAGATCAACGTCGACACCGATGGCCGCATCGCCATCACGGGCGCGATCCGGAAGGTGTTTGCCGAGAAGCCGGAGAAGTTCGACCCCCGCGACTACCTCGGACCCGCCCGCGTGGCGCTCCAGGAGGTGATCGAGGGCAAGATGCGCGACTTCGGCCAGGCGGGCCACAACAGCGACTACGAGCCGATGACGCTGAGGGACGCAATCGACA
>JAFGKF010000204.1 GCA_016928695.1 Candidatus Sumerlaeota bacterium
GAGAGTGCCGGCGGGGGCGCCGGCGCTCCATCGATCAGAGACCCAGCAACAGATCGATCAGAGCAGCGAGGTCGTCCTGATCCACGTCGATATCCCCGTCCAAATCGGCATTGGCGAAATTTTGAGGCGGGAGAATGGGCTCATCGTCGGGCAGGGCCTCGTTGATCACTATGACCACGTCGGCGGCATCGACTTCGCCGTCGACATTCACATCGCCGGGGAGGGAGGGCAGTGTGCGTGGCGGAATCCAGGCGATGTCGGAGAGGCTCGGCACGCCGGGGACACCTGTGCTCAAGGTGGTGAGCGAGCCGTCCGCGTTCACACGGATCAGTCCGGCCCCGGCCCCCGTCAGAAGAAAGCGACCATCGGCCGAGATGGCCATCGAGGTTCCGCCCCCCGCGGCGGGGTCGCCCACCACGCGGACAAACTCCCCGTCGTCATTGAGCTCCACCGAGACCACGCCCGTCGAGCCACTGACAAAGGCCCAGCGACCGCTGGGGTGCATGGCCGTGTTGATGCTGTCGTCGAAGTCGGGGATGTCGATCACGTCTGCGATCATGAATGTGCTCAGGCCATCGCCTGTGAACCGGCCGATGCCGAGGTCGTGGCCGTACTGCTGGTTGAAGGCAATCAGCCGCCCCGTCCCATCGCGAGAGGGGCGAGCGAAGGCGGTGACCTCGGTCGAGTACGACTGATCGGTGAGTGACAAGGCGCCTGAGGGATCGAGTCGGAAAATCTGCGCATGGGAACTGTCAGCGACTGACACAAGGAGTGAATAGGAGTCGAAGGATGAGGCGACACCATCGGATGGGCTATCAGCAGGACTTCCCGTGAGATCCAGATAGTCCCCCACATACCTCACACCCAGGCGGTTGTTCACGGTGGCCTCGTGGAGCTCAACACGCAGAAGGTTCTCGGGGCTGGCTGTGTAGACCAACAGGGAGTCGCGATCGGGAACCAGTCTTGTCCCCACACCGGCAATGTCCCAGCTCTCGTCTGGAGCCGTGAATGTTGAGGCGAGATGGAGCTCATGGTTCTGATCAATGGAATAAATGGGATTCAGCTTAGTGTCAGACTCGTTGGCCAAGAACACAAAACGTCCCCCCGAGTCAACCTCCACCTGCTCGGAGGGATCTGCCAGGATGAGTGTCTGATGAAGGGAGATCTCCTCCGAGGCCGTGATCCGAAAGACGCGGACCACAGTCCCAAATCCCGTCGCCACAGCGAACTGATCCTGTGCCGCGGCCTCGGCGTTGAGGCCGAGACACAGAAGGAAGAGAAGAGGGCCGAGCTGTCGAGCCATGGTGGCAATCCCTTGATAGGGCGCCCGGGGGGCAATGTCAAAGCGGGGAGGGGGCAGAATCACTCAAAGGAGGATCGCCTCTCACAACCCTTTGGGGTGCTTTGAGAATGCTTCACACATTTAGGACTGCTGCGACGCCCCGAGATCTGTTCAACGAAGTGCCGGAGCCGCCTCCGCACCACGGGTGCTATGGCGCCGATGCATGGGAATTCCGGCACGATAGAGGGGAGAGATGCGCCGCTGCCTTCAGGCAGCACATCTTCGTGTCGGTCTTTGAGACCGACAGACCGCACCCCCTATGAGCGAGCGGCCCCTCCGTGGAGAGGCCGCTCAGATCATGCGCCGGAGATGAGTGTCAGTCTCTTCGGATCTCGCGGATCAGCTCGCCGCTGGAGTCGCGGATGTTGACGATCAGCGGCATCTCGCCGGGAAGCGAGTGCGTGGCGCAGCCGAAGCACGGGTCGTAGCCGCGGAAGGCCATCTCGATCATGTTGAGAATCCCCTCGGTGACCTCGTTGCCCTTTTTGATCAGGCTCTTGGCGGCCTTTTGGATCGACATGGTGATCGGGGCGTAGTTGTTCGTCGTGCCGACGATCAGGTTCGCCATCGTGACGATGCCCTTCTCGTCGGTTTTGTAGTGGTGGGTCAGGGTTCCGCGCGGCGCCTCGACGATGGCGACCCCCTCGTTGGGCGTCTCGGTCGGGATCGCGCGGGTCTCGGGGCTGGTGATCTCGGGGTCGGTCGCCAGCTCGAGGCAGTGCTCGGCGGCGTGCATCAGCTCGATGATGCGGGCCCAGTGGATCGCCAGGCGGGCGTGGACAGGGGTGTTGCCGCTGCGATCGCCCGTCAGGGTCTCGTAGTACTTCTCGTACTCCTCCTGGGCGAGGGGGGTGGGCATGCCCTTGGAGACGTTGAGGCGCGACTGCGGGGTGCATGTGTAGACACCGGAGTCCTTGCCGTCGACGAAGCCTTTCCATCCGATCGCCTTGAGGTAGGGGTATTTCAGGTAGGTCCAGGACTCGACGTGCTCGGCCACATGGTCGCGGTACTCATCGGGCGCGTAGAGGCAGAACTCCTTGCCCTCGGGGTCGACGACTCGGACCTTGCCTTCGTAGAAGTGGACCTGGCCGGCATCATCGACGAGCCCCATGGAATAGGTGTCGTGGCGATAGATCGGGCCTGTGATCAGGTCGACGTACTCGGGATTGGCGAGCACAACGTCCGCGAACACCTTGAAGGTGAACTTGCCGAACTCGATGTTCTGCCTGGCGTAGTCCTCGCACTTCTTCCGCTCCTCCTCGGTCAGGACCTTGTTGATGCCGCCGGGGAGGCAGGTGACCTGGTGGATCTTCTTGCCGCCGAGCATCTCGATCATCTCCTGGCAGCGCGCGCGCAGGGCGATCACCTGCTTGCCGGCGTCGATGCCGACCTTGTGGATGAGGCCCAGGATGTTGCGCTCGGCGGGCGGGGCGGTGGGGCCGAGGACGAAATCCGGGGCGCCCAGCGCGTAGAAGTGCACCGTGTGATCGGCGGTGTAGAAGAAGTAGTAGAGCAGCTCGCGCAGCAGGCGTCCGGGGCGTGGGACCTCGACATTGAAGACAGCGTCGCAGGCCTTGACGCTCGCCATGTGGTGCGCCTCGGGGCAGACGCCGCAGATGCGCTCGGTGATGCGCGGGAGCTCCTCCACGGGCCGCCCCACACAGAACTTCTCGAAGCCGCGCAGCTCGGGGATCTGAAAATAGGCGTTCTCGCAGTCCCCGTCGTCGTTGACGAAGATGTCGACCTTTCCGTGGCCCTCGAGGCGTGTGATCGGATCGATTTTTATCTGCTTCATGGTCACTTCTCCTGTGAGGCGGCTGCCGCGGGCCTGAGGCTCTCGAGCTGGACGCGGCGAAGCGTCGAGGCCGCGAGGCTGAATCGGTAGAAGGTCCCGGCCGGGTCGACGATCCCGTCGATGATCCTCTCGATCTCCTCCGGGTCCTCGGAGTCGATCACCGAGGCCAGGGCGGCGACCATCTTCGCCCCCTGGTCCGAGACGCCCGCCGGGACGCCGTAGCATCCGCGGCAGGGAATGCCGGCCTTGACACACTTGGCGCCGCAGCCGTCACGGGTGGCGGGGCCGCAGCAGACGAGTCCCTGCTCCATCAGGCACGTGTCGGGATCGGGGATGATCTCGTACGGGCGGACGAACTTCTTGATCTTCTTCTCCTTGCGCTCGCGCGGGCACTCGTCGCAGCAGGTCTTGTTCCCCGCCCCGAGCACGGTCCCCGCAGGCGGGAGCTCCTTGCCGTTCTGGAGGATGTCCACGACCGTCTCGATCACAGCCCAGGCCTGGTCGGACTGCGGTGGGCAGCCGGGGATGTAGTAGTCCACGTCCACGACCTGGTTGAGCGTCTTGACCGTGTCCCAGAACTCCGGGATCTCGATCTCTCCCTCGGGCATCTGGGTCCGGGGAACGGGGACCTTGCCCTCGGGGTTCACGGTCGAGGGGGACTCTTTGTAAGCGAAGTCGAAGATCGACTTCTTGTCGTAGAAGTTGGCGAGGCCCGGGATGCAGCCCTCCGCGGCGCAGGATCCGTAGGCGACGAGGACGACCGACTTCTGGCGCATGAGCTTGGCCATGTATTCGTTCTCGGAGTTGCGGATCGCGCCGTTGAAAAGGCAGACGGTGATGGATTTGTCGGGCATCGCCTCGACGTCCTTCGTCTTGAAGTCCGCGATGCAGGGGAAGAAGGCGAGATCGAATGCCGCGTCGACGTCGAGGAGGTGCTCCTCGATGTCAAGGATGCTGATCTCGCAGCCCCCGCAAGCTGCTGCCCAGTACATGGCAAGTTTCGGCTTCTCGGCCACGGCTCTGCCCTCCTCAGTTTCCGTTGCCCGCCGTGGCGGACACCAGTGTTCCGCTGCCCTCGACGAGCTGCAGCGGTCCGAGCTCACGGATGGTCTCGGTGAACTCCGTTGTGAACTTCGCCCAGTCCTCGGCCTCGGCGGCGCTGACCCACGTCAGGCGGAGCCGCCTCGGGTCGATGCCGAGATCGCGGAGCAGGCGCTTCATCAGGTGGACCCTGCGCAGGGCCTTGTAGTTGCCCTCGACGTAGTGGCAGTCTCCGGGGTGGCACCCCGAGACGAGCACACCGTCGGCGCCGAGGGCGAAGGCCTTGACAATGAAGGTCGGGTCCATCCTCCCCGAGCACATGATGCGGATCGAACGGATGTTCGCCGGTGACTTGATCCGGCTGACGCCGGCCAGGTCCGCCCCTGTGTACGTGCACCAGTTGCACAGGAAGGCGACGATTTTCGGTTCCCAGGCCATCGAGATTTGCCTCCTCAGACCAGTATTCCCTCGAGCTCGGCCAGGATCTGATCATCCCGGAATCCGGCTCCCGTGATCGCCCCGGAGGGGCAGGCGGCGACGCAGGTGCCGCAGCCCTTGCAGAGCGTCACGTTGACCGTGGAGACGCTCTCCTCGGGATCGTAAGAGATTGCGCTGTATGGGCACAGGCTGTTGCAGATGCGGCAGCCCGAGCAGCTCTCATGGGCGATGGTCGCCTTGATCGGATCGAGCATCACCGACCCCTTGGTGATGGTCGACAGGATGCGGGCGGCGGCCGCCTGCGCCTGTGCCACCGTGTCGGGGATGTCCTTCGGACCCTGGCAGGCGCCGGCCAGGTAGATCCCATCGCTGACGGTTCCGACCGGGTCGAGCTTGGGGTGGCGCTCCAGGAAGAAGCCGTCGGGCGAGCGGCTCACGCCGAGGATGTTGCCGAGCCGCTCGGTGTCGGCGTCCGGCTCGAGCGCGTTGCAGAGGATGACCATGTCGACCGGGATGTCGCGGAACTTCCCGATCAGCGTGTCCTCGCACCGCACGTGCAGGATGCCTTCGCTCATGTCGCCGAAGCGCTGCTCGACGACCTCGGCGGCCTTGCCGCGGATGATGTTGACGCCCTCCTCCAGGACCCTGCTGTAGAACTCCTCGTAGCCCTTCCCGAAGGCGCGCATGTCGATGTAGAGCTGGTAGACCTCGGCGCTGGTCCGGTCCTTGACCAGGTGGGCGAACTTCAGCCCGCACATGCAGCAGACGCGCGAGCAGTAGCGGTGGTGATTGTCGTCGCGCGATCCGACGCAGTGGATGATGGCGATGGCGCGGGGCTCCTCGCCGTTTTTCATCCGCACATGCCCACCCGTGGGGCCTGTCGAGTTGAGCATCGCCTCGAACTCGAGCGAGGAGATCACGTTGTCGAGGCGGCCGTGGCCGTACTGGGGTATCGAGCTGGCGTCGAACAGCTGATATCCCGTCGCGACCAGGATCTGGCCGACCTCGATCTCCTCGATCTCCTCCTGCTGTCCGAAGCGGATCGCCTCGGGCTCGCAGACGTTGTGGCAGACGCCGCATCCCTCCCCGAGCTGCAGGTGGATGCAGGACTCCGCGTCGATGACGGGGACCTTCGGGACGGCCTGGGGGAAGGGCAGATAGATCGCGGAGTGGTTGCCGAGAGCGAAGTCCCTGATCCGGCCCTTGTCGTCGGCGCGGTCACGGATCGTCAGGAAGCCCGTGGGGCAGACGGTGGCGCAGGCGCCGCATCCGATGCAGGCGTCGAGCGAGACGAGGAACGGACGCATCTGATCCTTCCCTCTCTCATCCTTGCCGATCGAGGCCATGCGAATCGCGGTCGCCCCGACCAGTCCGTCGCAGATCTCGGCGCAGAACCCGCAGCCCGTGCAGTCGCCGGTGCGGCGCCTCTCCACCTGCTCCTCGCTCATCTTGGACTGGGCCCTGACCAGCCTGAGGTAGCGCTGCATGGGGGAGGGGCCACCGCGGCGGGGCTGCTCGAACTTCTGGAGATCCTTGGAGATCTCCTCGTCGGAGACAACGCCGCTCGAGTAGTCCTCCGGGCCGCTCCGGCTCGAGGCATCGGGGTGGAGCATTGTCGGGTCGAAGCTCCGCGCGACCTTCCTCCCGCTCGCCGGGTCCCTCGTGACCTCGGTCATCACCCTTCCATCGCGGATGATCTCGCGGCTCGATGGGATGCGTGTGGCGGGGCAGTGGCTGATGCACTGTCCGCAGCCGGTGCACCTGTCGACGTCGACATATCGCTGCCGCCTGCGGAGCCGGACCCGATAGTTGCCCATGTGGCCCGCGACCTCCTCCACCTCGTGCATGGTCCTCAGGCGGATGCTCTCGCGGTGACTGACCGACACCATCTTGGGTGTCAGGATGCACGCCGCGCAGTCGAGGGTGGGGAAGGTCTTGTCGAACACCGCCATCTTGCCGCCGATGGTGGGCTCGCGCTCCACCAGATAGACGGGCTGGTTCGCCTCGGCGAGCTCGAGGGCCGCCTGGATGCCCGCGATGCCCCCGCCGATGATGAGCGTGGCGGGGTTGATCTTCGTCTCGTAGGGCTGGAGCGGCTCCTGGAGCGCCACGCGGCGGATCGCCGCGTTGATCAGCGCCCGGGCCTTGGCCGATGCCATCTGCCGGTCGTCGTGGACCCATGCGCACTGCTCGCGGATGTTGGCCATCTGGAACAGGAACCTGTTGAGCCCCGCCTTCTCACATGCGGAGCGGAACGTCGGCTCATGCATGAGCGGGGAGCAGGCCGCCACCACAACGCGGTCGAGACTGTGCTCCTCGATCGCCCGCTGGATCAGCTCCTGGCCCGTGTTCGAGCACATGAACTTGTAGTCCTGGGACACGACCACGTTCGGGCACTGAGCTGCGAAATCCCGGCACGCCTCCACGTCCACCGTCTGCGAGATGTTCACGCCGCAGTGGCATGTGAACACCCCGATTCTCGGACCCCCTCGATCACCTTTTTCGTTCGCCGCCATGTCTCGGTTTGTCAGACCTCCTCGAGAATGAGCGCCTCCTGAGGGAGAGGCACAGTGTGGTGCTGCAGGCCAAGGGCCTGCGGATCGCAGCCGAGGGCCAGGCCCAGCGGCTGGGTGAAATAGAGAACGGGGATGTGCAGATCCTTGCCGGCGCGCGACGAGATCTTGTCCTGGTACAGCTCGAGGTTGTACTGGCACATCGGGCAGGTCGTCACGATCGCCGACGCCCCGCGCGCATGGGCGCACTCGAGGAGGCTCTGCACGAGGTCCAGGCCGACCTCCTCGTTGGTCACCATCTGGCTCGCGCCGCAGCAGCGGACCTTGAGGGGGAACTCCACCTCCTCGGCGCCGAGGGCGGCCATCAGATCATCCATCGCCATGGGGAACTCGCGGTCCTCCTCGAAGTACCTCTCCGGGCGGACCATCTGGCACCCATAGTAGCAGGCGTATCGGTGGCCGGTGAGTCGGCGCTTGGCCTTCGCCGCGATCGCCTCGATGCCCAGGTCGCTGACCAGCACCTCGAGGGGGTGGCGCACCGCGCACTTGCACTTCAGGGTCAGGCCGGCGGCGGCCAGGGCCTCATCGACCTTCGATTTCAGCTCGGGCCGCTCCATGAGGAAGCGGCGTGTCTTGGCCAGGACGAGGTAGCAGGCTGAGCACGGGGCCACGATGTCGCCCTTGCCCATCCTCTCGGCGATGGCCAAGTTGCGCGCGGAGATCGCGAAGGAGACCGTCTCCTTGACCGACATGTAGGCGGTCGCGCCGCAGCAGTTCCAGTCCTCGATCTCATGGAGACCCAGCCCCAGTGCCCTGAAGACCTCCACAATCGATTTGTGATAGCTCACACCCGTCGACTCGAGCGAGCAGCCGGGATAGTAGGCGTAGTCCATGGCCTTTTCCTCCCCCTTCATGACCCGATGGCCTCGTAGCCCACCACACGGGTCGGGCGCTTTTCCTCGATTCTCTCAACCGGCCGCTCCATCTGCTCGGCCTTCTCGATGATCCTCTTCAGGTCTCGGATCCCCTTGATCTTCTTGGGGAAAATGTTGACCCGACCGCGTCTGAACAGCTTGAAGAAGATGGGCAGCATGCTCATCGATTTGAAGAGGCCGAGGACCGGGGTGGTGGTCCGCCGCTGAAAGCGCTCCATGAGCCCCACCTCCCAGTTGCGGCCATATCTCTTCACCATCTTCACGAACGACTCGCTGAAGACGTAGACCGGGAAACGCTTGGGATAGATCCCCTGATCCATGCTCATGCGCTTGAGCGCGTAGAGGAGATCGGTGATCTTGATCCCCGCCGGGCATCGCACCGTGCAGTTGTAGCACGAGGCGCATGTCCAGATCGTCCGGCTCCGGAGCAGGGACTCGATGTCGCCCGCCCGGAAGCGCGCGATCACCTCGCGCGGGCTCACGTCCATCGTGTACGACAGCGGGCAGGAGCCGGTGCACGTGCCGCACTGGATGCACTTGCGCAGCTTCTCGCCGCCCGGGATGTCATCGACCTGGTCCAGAAACGCCTTGCGCAGCACCCGCTCGCTGTGCGGAAGCGTCCCGGGGCTGAGAGCGTGGTCTGTCAGGTTGGACACAGCCATTGTCGCCTCTCCTCTTCTCTGGTTTCAGATGCCGGCGCCCGCCAGGGTGGCCAGCTGGCGCGAGGCCCGAAGGGCCCCACTGCGCCTCAGTGTGTCCATCACGGACTCCACAAGGGGCTCGAGCGCCGCCTCCACCGCAGGGGTCAGCGTCTCGGAGACCGTCTCGATGTCGAGCGCCTCCACGGTGAAGAGACTGACCCTCCGCGGCATCCTCAGGCCGAGTCGGCGCCCGAACTCGAGAGCCGTGAAAAATCCCATGTCATGCTGTGAGACGATCCGCTGCGAGGGGCAGAACTCCGGCGCGATCCACTGCTGGATTGTTCCGGGGGGACACTGGCCGGTGCAGATCACGTCGAGGACGATCACCCAGTCAAACCCCTCGAGGGCATCGAGCAGCGAGAAACCTCCCCAGCAGAGATCCAAAACGGTCACAGGCTCGTCGGCGAGCCGCCGACTCAGAGCCTGGGCGGCCAGAATGCCCAGGCCATCATCACTGAGAATGGTGTTTCCCAGACCCAGAATGGCCACACGGTCGGACAGATGATCCAAGGAACAGCTCCTTGCCCCCAGCGACATGGCACCACGCTCCCGAGCGGGATCCTCGCAGCTCATCGTCTGTCTCACAAATCCAACTCTGTGATACCAGTCACAATGTTCAAGGATTATTTCTCTCAGAACGCAGTGCTCTGAGGCGTGTCACATCCTGAACACACAGATCAGTCCCCTCCAGCCGAATCACACCCTGGGATTCCAGCTCCGCGAGAGCGGCTCTCACGGCCTCTGGGGTGAGTCCCAAAATGTCCGAAAGCTCCTCGATCCCAAGCGAGACACTGGGGCAATTCGCCCCATCGGGTGAGATCTTCGGGACCGGATTATTCTCCATGGGGGGACCGCGATGTCACATCAGGCATTCGGACTGAATCACGCCGCGACCATGGAGCGGGGGCGGGGGGATCTCTGTGACAATCATCACAGAGAGCGCATTTTGTCAGCGAGCCAGCTCTTTGAGACGCTCGGGGTCATGGATGAGCACCTGATTGCGTGCCAGTGTCACGATTCCCTGCTTGGCGAGGCCGCCAACAGCCCGGGAAATCGTCTCCCGAGAGAGTCCCAGGATCTCAGCCAAGTCTGAGTGGGCCAGAGGGAAGCCCTCAGCGCCTTTGGAGGCTTTGCCCGACTGCTGGAGATGGGGCAACAGGTCGCAGAGGAGCGTGCAGATCTTGGCCTCAGCGCTGGTTTTCCCCATCTCTTGGATGTGTGCGCGTGCCTCATCCAGCTTGAGGTGCATCGCCTCGAGCAGCTGCAGAGCGAAGGCGGGATGCTCACGCAGGGTGCGGAGCAGCTGCTCGCGTGGCAGCACACAGGCGCTTCCTGCAGTGAGTGACTCCGCGCCGAGGTCGTAGTGGGAGTGAAAAAAGCCCTCGATCCCGGCCATCTGGCCCGGGGTGACGAGGCCGAGGACCTGGACACGCCCCTCGGGTGAGACCCGGGTGAGTTTCACGACTCCGCTGCAGATGACGAACATCTGGGCCGCGGGGTCGCCCTCGTTGAAGAGAATCTGGCGCCGGCTGAATGTGAGTGATCGGGCATAGGAGGCCAGGAGGGCGGTCTCCTCCTCCCCGAGGCGAGCGAAGAGCCATCCCGTGCGAAGTGCACAGACGTCGCATGTGTGCTCGGCGGTGGGGGAGTCTGGCATTGGGTGCCATGTCCTGGGACGAGGATTGTTGGATGCCTCTTTTCCCAGGGGCTCTGTCGCTTGTCGAACGCTTTTTGGGTGAAAAGGCCCTGCCTCAGGAAAGAGCTTTCCTCTGGCGTCTGCCCCGTGCATCTTCCCGCGGATGCATGAGTTGGCCATCGCCCAGTCGATCGTCGAGCAGGTCGAGGAGGTCGCGCGGAGCCAGGGATTGGCGAAGATCTCCACGATCCGGCTGCGCATCGGTGCGCTGCGCGCGGTGGTGCCCGAGGCTCTCGAGTTCGGCTTCGAGGTGCTGAGTCAGGACACGCCTCTTGCGGGGGCGCGGATCGTGATCGAGGAGATCCCGATCCGGATCACCTGCCATGAGTGCGGTGCGATCTCCTCACCGGAGCCGGGTCTGGCCTGGCTCTGCCCTGCCTGTGGATCGGCGGTGGTGGAGATGACGTCGGGCAAGGAGCTTCAGCTCGATTCGCTGGAAGTGGAGGACTGAGATCATGGAGATCCGGGTGGTTGAGAACCTGCTCAAGGCCAATGAGGCTGTGGCGGCCCAGACGCTTGAGCGGTTGGCGAAACACGGTGTGCGTGCGATCAACATGATCGGCTCGGCGGGGTCAGGCAAGACGGCGCTGCTGGAGGCGACTCTGCCGCGGCTCCGGGAGAGTCTCGGGGTGGCTGTGATCGAGGGGGACCTCCAGACCACCCGCGACGCGGAGCGGATCGACAGAATCGGTGTCCCTGTGGTGCAGGTCACCACGGGCAAGTCGTGCCACCTGCCGCCTCAGCTGGTCCTGAGAGCCCTCGATGGGCTCGATCTGGATGCCATCGATCTTCTCTTCATCGAGAACGTGGGCAACCTGATCTGCCCCTCCGAGATCCCAGTGGGTGAGCACCACAAGGTGGCCGTTCTGTCCACCCCGGAGGGTGATGACAAGGTTCTGAAGTATCCCATGCTCTTTCATCTGGCCGATGCGGTGGTGATCAACAAGATCGACCTTCTCCCGCACGTGACCTGCGACGTGGGTCGGATCCGATCTGACCTGGAGCAGGTGGGATCGAGGGCGCAGATCTTCGAGGTCTCAGCGAGAACAGGTGAGGGTCTCGATGGCTACATCGGGTGGCTGCTCGGTTTGGTCGGATGACCCCGGCAGCTCGCCGACGCTCCTGAGAAGGGCTCCCCCGGAGAGCTGAGACCAGCTTTCAAATCGATCTGTCATTTTTTTACGATTCTCCCTTGCATCGGCGTTGGGGGGGGCGCAGACCTTCCCGATATTTGCCTGAGGCCACAGTGCCTGAGCGACCAGGAGACCAGCCATGGAGAAGACTGAAGCACTTGAATATCACGCGTTTCCCGTGCCAGGGAAGATCGCGATCCGAACGACGAAGCCCTGTGCCACCCAGAGGGATCTGTCCCTCGCCTACACGCCGGGGGTGGCCGAGCCGTGCCTCGCGATCGCCAAGCGAGCCGAGGACGCTCACCGATACACCTCCCGTGGCAACCTCGTCGCGGTGGTGAGCAACGGGACGGCGGTTCTGGGCCTCGGCAACATCGGTGCGCTGGCGGGCAAGCCGGTGATGGAGGGCAAGGGGGTCCTCTTCAAGCGCTTTGCGGACATCGATGTGTTCGATCTGGAGGTGGCGAGCGAGGAGCCGGCGGAGGTGATCCGCTTCTGCGAGCTGCTCGAGCCGACGGTGGGGGGCATCAATCTCGAGGACATCAAGGCGCCCGAGTGTTTCATCATCGAGGATGCTCTCAAGAAGAGCCTCAGCATCCCCGTCTTCCACGACGATCAGCACGGCACGGCGATCATCTCCGGCGCCGCGCTCCTCAATGCACTCGAGATCGTGGGCAAGGACATCTCCGAGGTCCGCGTGGTGTTCAATGGGGCGGGGGCCTCGGGCATTGCCTGCGCGCTGCACTACATTCAGCTCGGTGTGCGGCCAGAGAATCTGATCCTGTGTGACTCGAAGGGCGCCGTCTATCAGGGGCGCGAGCAGGGGATGAATCCCTGGAAGGAGCGGCTGGCCGCCAAGACGGATGCGCGGACCCTGGCCGAGGCGCTGGTCGACGCGGATGTCTTCTGCGGCTGCTCGGTCAAGGACTCCGTGACGCAGGACATGCTCCGCGCGATGGCGAAGAACCCGATTGTGTTCGCGATGGCCAATCCCGATCCCGAGATCTCCTACCCGCTCGCCATCGAGGCCCGCAGCGACATTCTCATGGCCACAGGGCGCTCGGACTATCCCAATCAGGTCAACAATGTGCTCGGCTTCCCCTTCATCTTCCGCGGGGCCCTGGACGTGGGCGCCTCGGCGATCAACGAGCAGATGAAGGTCGCCGCGACGCAGGCGCTCGCGAACCTCGCCAAGGAGGATGTGCCGGACTCGGTGATCCGCGCCTACGGAGGCGAGCCGATGCGCTTCGGGCGCGACTACATCATCCCCAAGCCGTTCGATCCCCGTGTTCTGGTCTGTGAGTCGCACGCGGTGGCCATGGCGGCGATGGACTCGGGTGTGGCACGCCGCCCCGTCGATCCCGACGAGTACCGCGAGCAGCTCGAGGCGCGCCTGGGCAAGGGGAGGGCGGTGATCCGGGCGGCGGTGGCCCGCATGCCCCAGGCGCGGCCACGCATCGTCCTGCCCGAGGGAGACAACGAGAAGATCCTGCGTGCGACATCGATGCTCGTCGACGAGCAGATCTGTCGACCGATCCTCCTCGGCAATCGCGCGAGGATCGAGGCGATGGCGGCTGATCTCAATGTCTCGCTCGGCGAGGTCGAGGTGATCGATCCCGAGTCGTACGAGAGGCTCGATGAGTGCACCGAGGAGCTCTTCCGGATGCGGCAGCGCAAGGGCATGACCCTGAACGACGCCAAGCGGGCCATGGGTTTCCGTGTCCACCTCGGTGCGATGATGGTGCACCTCGGCGAGGCCGCCGGGATGGTGTGCGGCGTCACCCGCCCATACCCTGAGACGATCCGCCCCGCGATCCAGATCATCGGTGTGGCCGAGGGGGTGAGGCGCGTGTGCGCCTGCTACATGATGGTCGTCAACGGGCGAGTGCTGTTCATCAGCGACGTGGCGGTGAACATCGACCCCGACGCCGAGACCCTGGCCGACATCGCCATTCTCACCGCCGACGAGGCCAGGCACTTCGGTCTCGATCCGAGTGTGGCCGTCATCTCCTTCTCGAACTTCGGGTCGGTTCATCACCCGGAGGCGGTGAAGGCGTCGAGGGCCGTCGAGCTGGTCCGCCAGCGCCGGCCGGACATCATGATCGACGGTGAGATGCAGGCCGATGTGGCGGTGCTTCCTCAGAAGCGCCGGGAGCTCTTCCCCTTCTGCACGCTGAAGGGTCCGGCGAACGTCCTTGTCTTCTCTCGGCTGGATGGGGCGAATGCGGCCTACAAGATGGTCGCCTCCCTGGGCGGCGTCGAGGCCATCGGCCCGATCCTGATGGGGATGCGCAGGCCGGTGCACCTGCTCCAGCCGATCAGCGAGGCGATCGACGTCGTCAACATGGTCTCAATCGCCGCCCTCGACCAGCGACGGACATCGCATGTGCGGTGAGCCTTTGCGCAGCGGGCGCTGAGGTCAGCCGGGAGAAAAGAGAGAGGGCCGGGGCGTTGCCCCGGCCCCTGTCATCTCTCAGCGTGAGCCGAGAGGGATTGGCTCATCGCCACTCGGCGGCGTTGGCGGCGTTGGCGGCATCGACGGCGTCGATGGCATCCATGGCGGCGTCGGTGAACTCCGCGGGCGCCTCGGTGCAGGGCGGGCTCGTGTACGGATCATACTCGGGAGCCGGGACCCGGCGGCCGTTGAGGAGAGCGTCGGCGGTGTAGGTCAGGTGCTCGTCGATCCGCGGTGTCACGAGAACGACCAGCTTCGTGTGCCGGATCTCCTCGGTGGTCTCCGAGAAGAGGCTCTCACCCAGGACGGGGATGCGGCGCAGAAGCGGCAGGCCATCCTGGACCTCGAGTGCGGTGCGGCGATCGAAGGCGCCCAGCAGGCAGGTGCCCCCGTCGACCAGGCCGATCATGGTGTCGGTGTGGTAGTTGCTCAGGATCGGCTCATCGAGGTCGTTGTGGCCAGCGATCGAGCTGATGTCGACCGACACGTTGCAGACCATCGAGTCGGTGCCGATGATCGGGGTGAAAACGAGGGTGTAGCCCTCCTCGGCCGTCGAGACATCCTCGAGATCGGCGCGGAGGCCGCCTCCCGCCGTGTGGACGAGGGCGTCCACATCGGCCCCCTGGCCGCGGCGAACATCGCCCACCTCGTCGACAACGAGGGTGGGATCGCCCCAGTTGCGCGGCACGTAGTCGAGGTACGGGATGTGGCGTGCGGATGAGAGCGTGGCCGGCATGCCGTTGACCACCGTCAGGTTGGTGTTGGTGACCACCGTGGCCTTGCCGGTGTGGACCAGGTAGTTGAGGAACTCGGCAACCGCGGTGGCGTCGATGTTCAGCATCGTGTCGAAGCTGAAGAACTCGCCGGGGAGCCCTGAGCGTGAGGCGCTGGACATGGCCAGGAAGCCGCTGGCAGAGGTCTTCCACGCATCCCAGTCGAGGCCGATGGTCTCGCTGTCACTGACGTCGACCTCGATGATCTGAACCCTGAGGTCCACCATCCTGGCTGGCACGTCGTAGTACTGGGCGGCGGCGAGGTCGCGTGCGGCATCGCTCTCCGAGTCGAAGATGAAGAGCGTGTTGGTGATGTCGTCGGACTGGGCGAAGCCGTCACCGGTGACCTCGGTGCGTGTGATGATGTCGGCGATGCTCGAGGCGAGCTGGTTGCGCATGCGGATGTGCAGGCGCGTGCCCCCCGGGATCGAGGCGGTGCCCGGACGACTCATCGTCTCGACGATCTCCTCGACGTACGGGATCTGGTAGGATGGGCAGACCACCTGGACCCAGTTCTCGTGCTCGCCGGTGTCCGGGTCAATGTAGAGCCAGGGGCGAACGGCTCCCCCCTCCTGCTCGACGAGCAGGCGGAGATGGGGCTGGAGCTCCAGGCCCTGCGTCTCGAGTCGGTACATGCGCGAGACGTAGTCGTTCTGATCAGTGAAGTCGTCGGTGCGCAGGATCGAGAGGCTGGAGATATCTCCATCCGCCGGTGGCGAGATGACTATATTCACCTGCTCGTCCTGGGCATTTGTTGCATTGGCCGGTTGGGTCTGAGCCCAGAGGCCACCGGTGGTCAGCAGTGCACAGGCCACCAGCGTGAGAAACAGTCGCATCGGTGTCTCCTCCCAGGAATTGGGTATCACTGTGGTGGGCATCGATGGAAAGTCTGTCTCGGTCGGTCCCCAGTTCCCCGCGTGGGGGTCGTACCCTGCCTCAGAAACCGAGCGTCAGGCCTCCCTGCCCTGCTGGGAGCATTTCATTTGAAATCAAGAAGTCGAGATTTTTTTCACAATATTTTTCAAAGATCTGGTGAAAGATCGCTCTGCGCGGACAAGCCCACGGGATGAGACATTTGCGCCATCACCCACCACCGAACTTCCTTGCTCTCCGCTGTGGGCGTCGTACAATCCCGCTCCCTTGCTGACGTGGCCGCTCATCTGCTCTGTTCTCTTCGCGGAGGCGCTCATCGCGACGCTGTTCCTCACACCCATGGCCAAGAGGGTGGGGGAGCGCTGGCGTCTGGTGGACATCCCTGATCCTGAGCGCAAAGTGCACACGGCGATCACCGCACGCAGCGGTGGTCTGGCGATGGCGGGGGCTTTTTTTCTCGTTCTCGGTGTGAATCTGATCGCCGCCTTCGCTCTCCGCGACCGGGTTCCCTTTGTCGGCCCGGAGGTGGCGCGGTTTGTCGCCAATGTTCCCACGGTGGGCTGGGAGATCGGCGCCCTGCTTCTCGGGACCTGTGTCGCCGTGGGGGTGGGCCTGCTCGACGACCGGCGCCCCCTTCCTGCGGGCATGAAGCTCCTGGGGCAGATCGTCGCCGCGGGGATTCTGGTGAGTGCGGGGATCCATGTGCGGCTCTTCGGTCTTCCCGATTGGGTGGGGATGGTGGTGACGGTGCTCTGGGTCGTGGGATTGACGAATGCGTTCAACTTTCTCGACAACATGGATGGCCTCAGCGCGGGTGTGGCGTCGATCTGCGCGGCTGTGCTGCTGTGGGCGCTGTTCTGCGCGGGGGAGCGGTTCACGCCGGCGCTGCTCTCCGTGTTCCTGGGGTGCACGCTGGGTTTTCTCTGGCACAACTGGTTTCCCGCACGGCTGTTCATGGGGGATGGGGGGAGCCACTTCCTGGGTTTCTTTCTCGCGGCGGTCTCCGTCCTGGGGACGTACTATCAGCCCGAGGGCGACACCGCGCGGCTGGCCATTCTTCTGCCCGTGATCGTTTTCGGATTGCCGCTGTTCGACATGGTGACCGTGACTGTGATCCGCCTCAGCCAGGGGCGGAGCCCTTTCCAGGCCGACACCCAGCACTTCAGCCATCGCCTGGTGGCTCTGGGAATGCGACCACCGCGGGCTGTGTTGACGATCTATCTGCTGACGTTCGCGATCGGGCTCAGTGGCCTCGCTCTGCTCCACCTGCCCCCCGCGCAGGCGTGGGTGCATCTGATCGCAGTGGCCCTGATTTTCGCTGTGATCTGGCTGCTCGAGCACGTTGGGCGACAGACCAATGGAGGAGGTGAATCCCCCCATGGCGAAGCGAAGGAGGACTGATGTCACCGCCGGTCAGTGGACCCGCCTGACCGGGGCGGCCCGCGCGGTGCGCCGAAGGGCCTATGCTCCCTACTCGGGATTCAAGGTCGGAGCGGCGCTCCTGACACACGATGGTCAGATCGTGTCGGGATGCAACGTCGAGAATGTGTCTTTCGGTCTGACGATCTGTGCCGAGCGCGGCGCGATCATGGGGGCGGTGGCGAGGGGCAAGAGGCGGTTCCGAGCGCTGGTGATCTGCTCCGGCAGCGGTGTGGGCCCCTGTGGCGCCTGCCGCCAAGTGCTCGCCGAGTTCTCCCCTCAGATGAGGGTTCGGCTGGTCAGACCCAGGGGCGAAGACTTCACGGAGTCGACCATCGCCGAGCTTCTCCCGGGCCGCTTTGACAAGAGTACGCTCTCTGACTGACCGATGTCTCGTCGTCTCCCCGACCTGCTCGCCCTCGGGGCCCTGGCGATCCTCGCCACGCTCTATCTCTGGCCCGTGGTGGGGGGAGGCGAGTGTCTCGCGCGGGGCGATCTGATCAATCAGTACCTGCCCTATCGCCATGTGGTGAACGGGGCACTGCGCGCGGGGGAGTGGCCGTGGTGGAATCCCTGGTCGTTCTCGGGCATGTCGCTGGTGGGGAATCTCAACGCTGCGATCTTCTATCCGCCCAACCTCCTCTCGATCGTCGTCCCGCTCGATCGCTGGTTCGGCTGGACTGTCTGGCTTCACGTGATCTGGGGGCTCGCGGGAGTGCATCTCTTTCTCCGGAGGGCGGGGATGAGCCCGATCGCATCGATGCTGGGAGCGGTGACGTTCTGGGCCTCGGGATTCTTCATCTTCAACCTCCACTCCGGCATCGTGCTTTTCCACCAGGGAGGGGCGTGGTGGCCCTGGGCCATGCTCGGTGCTCTCGCCTGGTCGCAGACGGGGCGTTCCCCCTGGCTGGCGCTGCTCTCTGTCTCGCTGGCTCTCATCTTTCTCGCGGGAGCACCTCAGATCGCCTTCTACGCGGCGGGCACGGCGGCTCTGCTCGGCATCACGATGTCGCTGGGGCGGGCGGGATGGAGGTGGCGTCTCATCGGTCTGCTCGGAGCCCTCGCTCTGACCGGCCTGCTCGTTCAGGTCCAGTTCCTGCCCGCGCAGGAGAACAGCGCCGCCAGCCAGAGGGCGACATGGGAGGGTGAGGACGCATGGGAGCTCCAGACCGGGGACTCGCTGATGCCCCGCTCTCTCCTGCTCGCCCTGATCCCGACGCTCTGCGGGGAGCCCACAGACGAGGGCACTTACTGGGGCTCAATGCAGGGGGTGCATGAGGTTGTCCCCGCGTTGCTGACACCCGCGCTGCTCCTCATCATCGCGGGCGCGTTTCTCAGGCGAGGCTCTTGGACGAAGACGAGGGAATCGCCGCTCGGCGTCTCGAACCGCTGGCTTCTGTTCCATCTGTCTCTCGGTCTGCTGGCTCTGGCCGCGGCCTTCGGGAGTCGCTCGGTGATCTTCTGGCTTCTCTGGCACGGTGTGCCGGGATTTCAGTCCTTCCGAGTGCCCGCGAGGGCGAGCCTGGTCACTCTGTGGTGTGTGGCCTGCCTGTCCGCGGCCATGGTGGATCGCCTGAGGTGGGCCGCCGCCTCTGGCGAGCAGGGGAATCGACGACGGGTGACCTTCGCTGGGATCGTGATTCTCCTGGTGGGTCTGGTGTCCCTGATTTTCTTCACGGTGATTCCCACGCGGTCGATTCTGGAGGTCGTGGGCCCGCCCCCGGGGATCGGCGTCCAGCTGCAGCAGGTCGGTCTGCCGGAGGGGGAGTTTCTCGGTGTCCATCTGGCAAATGCCCCCGAGCTGCTGACCACAGCCCAGGAGGGTCTGATCCGCTGGGGTCTCGTGGTGACCATCACAGGTCTGGGGGTCGCTCTCTGGTCTCTGGGGAGCCGCGGTTGGCTGGTCGGACTGGGTCTTCTGGCTGCGGCGATGCTCCAATCTCTTCCTCCCCGTGGAGATCAGATCACTCTGCCGCGCGAAGCGCTCCGTGAGACGCTGTGCCCCACGAGTGAAGCGGCGGAGATCATCGGTGCGAACCTCGGTGACGGCCGCCTGCTCTGTCTCGACTCTGTCTATTCACATCTCCATGATCAGGATCACCCTGAGCTCTATCCGAATCGACCGCTTCTCCATGGGATTCCCGACGCGCGGGGCTACGATCCGATCATCTCCCTGAGCTATGTGCGCTGGGTCAACACGCTGGGCAGTCTCCCCCCCGACACCCAGGCCTATGGGAAACTTCTGGTGCCTCAGATCGCCCACTGGAGTCTGGCCCGGGCGATGAATGTCCGTCTCATCGCCGGCCATTTCCCCCTGGATCCCTCAGAGGCGGAGCTGATCCACAGTGAGCCCACGGGATTCCAGATTCACCGTCTCCGCGAACCGGGGCAGGCGGGCCGATGGTTCGCCTCGGCCCTGGCAGGCGTCTCGGACCCCATGATCAACCTAGGACTCATCTTGGGAATGCGGACAGATCTCTTCAATCCCAGCCGTGAGGTTCTGATCACGGGACCCGAGCCTCTGGAGAGGCGCTCTGAGGTGGAGCCCTCGGAGGCCACCGTGGCTCTGGTCGAGCGCGGATTCAACCATGTGGTCTACGATGTCCAGGCTCCCGAGGGCGTTCAGGGATTCCTGGTGACCGACATCCCGTATCACGTCGGCTGGCATGCCGTGGCCAATGGGGAGCCGGTCTCGGTGATGGAGGGC
>JAFGKF010000205.1 GCA_016928695.1 Candidatus Sumerlaeota bacterium
GCCAGCATCTCGGCGAGCGCGCGGTTGAGGTCGTGCGTGGGGATGCGCCGGGTGAAGGAGGTGTGGATCTTCGTGACGAGGTCGAAGAGCTTGACGACCCGCTGCCCCGTCAGCGCCGAGACAAATTGGATTGGCGCCCAGCTCAGAAACCCCCACTCATCGCGGAGCCTCTTCACCCACTGGCCGGTCGTGCCAGTGTCCTTCTCGACCGCATCCCACTTGTTGACGATGATCGCCACGCCGCGCCCCGCCTCCGCCGCGGCGCCCGCGATGTGGGCGTCCTGGGCGGTGATCCCCGCCTCCGCGTCGATGACGACGAGCGCCACGTCGCAGCGCGCGAGGCTCGCCTTCGCGCTGATGGCCGAGAGCCCCTCGATGCCGCGCTGGATCTTGCCGCGGCGGCGAAGCCCCGCGGTGTCGATCAGCGTGAAGACGCGATCGCCCCGGCGGAAGCGGGTGTCGATCGCATCGCGCGTGGTGCCGGGCAGGTCGGCCACGATCACACGCTCCTCGCCGAGCATCGCGTTGACCAGCGACGACTTGCCGACGTTTTGCCGCCCGACGACGGCGATGCGGAGCGAATCGATCTCCTCCTCGATCGCCTCCGGCGCCTCGGGCAGAGACTCGACGATGGCGTCGAGCAGATCGCCCACGCCGAGGCCGTGCATCGCCGAGATGGGGAACACTCTCTCCACGCCCAGCTGATAGAACTCCGAGGCCATCGTCTCCTGCTGGGGATTGTCGCACTTGTTCGCCGCGACGAGCATCGGCTTGCCCGCGCGCCGCAGGATCTCCATCACCTCGTGATCGAGCGGCGTCAACCCATCGCGCGCGTCGACGAGAAGCACCACCACCGCCGCCTCCTCCATCGCCAGCAGCGCCTGCTCGCGCATCTCGTCCTTGAGCGGACCCGCGCCCGTCTCGACCCCCGCGACCTCATAGCCCCCCGTGTCGCAGACGAGAAACTCGCGCCCGCCCCAGTCGGCCCGCTCGAAGTTGCGGTCGCGCGTCAGGCCGGGGACCTCGAGCACAACCGCTTTGCGCCGCCCCACGATGCGGTTGAAGAGCGCGGATTTGCCCACGTTCGGACGCCCGACGATGGCGACGACGGGCAGGTGGTGCTCCAGGATCTCGATGCGCTCAGCCATGATCCGGGCTTCATGCCCCCCCGGAGCTCAAAAAGCAACTGCTCAGACCGGAGACCCCCTCCATCCCCTGGGATTTTTCTCTCGCCGGTGGCTGAGCGCTGGACAGGGGCGAATCAAGGCGCTTATCTCGGAGGCCACGGCCAACGCCAGGGGTTTCGAGAATGCCGGAGCTCAAGATACCGCCCAGGGATGCCATCGACACGGTCCGCTTCGCCCCCGAGGCGAAGATGTGTGAGGATCTTATCCAGAGCTCTCAGGTCACCGATGTGCTCGAGAAGGCCAAGGAGAGAATGGCCTCCGAGGCTCAGAGCCGCCGCCGCATGCTCGCCAGCTCCCTGCGAATCAACGCCCGGATGATGCCCCGACTCATCCGGATCGTGGACACCGCCCGGCGGATCGTCCACCTCGACGAGATGCCCGTCGAGACCTATGTCCGGTGCGACCCCGAGCCCAACGCCTGCTGCATGCGGCACGGCGACGGACCCTTCTATCTGATGATCAACTCGGGCCTGGTCGAGAAGCTTGACCCCCATGAGCTGCTCTTCGTCATCGGCCATGAGTTCGGCCACGCCCTCTACGGCCATCACCGCCTGCCCAGCATGGGGGCCCTGCAGGCCCTCGAGGTCCCCCGGCGACTGGCCCTGCGCCTGCTCGCCTGGAGCCGAAGGGCCGAGCTCTCGGCCGACCGCGTGGGGCTGCTCTGCTGCCAGAGCCTCAATGTCGCCGCCCACTCGTTCCTCAAGCTCTCATGTGGGCTGACGGGTGAGCATGTCCAGTTCAACCTCGACGACTATCTGATGCAGGCCAACGACTTTCAGGCGCTCTCCTCCTCCGAGCCCGACAGCCGCGATCTCTTCACCTCGCACCCCTTCAGCCCGCTGCGCGTGATAGCACTGCAGCACTTCTGGAACTCGCAGACCCTCGCCAGGCTGCTGGGTCGCTCCGAGGGCGGGCAGGACAATGGCGATGTCGAATCACTGATCAACAGGCTTCTGAGCCACATGGAGCCCGACACCACGGGTGAGGATGAGACCGGGCTTCAGACCTGTCTTCTGTGGGGCAGCTTCTGGATCGCCCTGGCCGACGGGGCACTCGATCCCAAGGAGGTCACCGCGATCAGCCGGGCCTTCGACAGTCCCCAGGTCGCCGAGCGCGCGAACGCGACGCTCGGAGAGAGCCCCGATGCCCTCGGCCACGCCCGCCAGCAGTGCCTGGAGGCCGTCGCCCAGTGCCAGGGCGCACCGATGCCCCAGCGCCAGGGACTCATCCAGCAGCTGATCGTCGTGGCCCAGGCCGACAACCGGATCACCTCCGAGGAGCGCAGCGCGCTCGAGGAGATCAGCCGGGCACTCGGCGTCGACTCCATCTTCATCGAGCAGATTCTGCTCATGTTCACCTGAGAGAAGGAGACCGAGTCAGTGGCCAAGACCATCGACACCATCGACGACTGGTTCGCCCCGACGATCGAGGAGGTGGCCGCGAAGGCGGGGCTCCGCGTCCGTGTCGAGAATCCCCGCCTCGTGATCTGCGGCTTCGACATGGGCGAGGGACGGATGCAGGACGTCTGGATCCGCCCCGTGGGCACGGATGCCGGGGGAAATGTTCTCTGCCGTCTCTCCTCACCTGCGCTCAGGCTCGAGAGCGGAGCGCTCCTCGGCCAGCGCGCGGCCAGCGGACTGCTGCGCGAGAACGGTCAGCTGGCCCAGGGGTCCTGGGCGATCGAGTGCGCGGATCAGTGTGATTTCCTCGTGGCCACGGAGACCCAGATCCTTCTCACCATGCAGCCCGAGGAGTTCCAGGGCATTGTTCTCGCGCTGGCCACGGCGGCCGACGCCCTGGAGCAGAGGCTCGGAAAAGATTTCTTCTGAGGCGGTGAGTCCCCGCGGGGCGCTCTGAGGCTCAGACAGAGACAGAGGATTGAAAAAGGAGAGGACCCTTGAACAGAACAATTGAAAACGTCGATCAGTGGTTCGCCAAGGACGTTGAGGAGGTCGCCGCCCAGGCGGGTCTCAAGGTCCGGGTGATCAGTCCCGTGCAGATCACCTGTGGCATCGGATTCCGCAACGACCGCTCACAGACCGTCTGGATCCGTGTGCTGGGAACCGACGCAGAGCAGAATGTCCTGTGCCGCTTCTCGTCGCCGGCCCTCGAGATGGAGGCCGATCAGCTGCTCGGACAGCAGGCGGCCAACGACCTGCTGCGCGAGAATCTCCAGCTGGCGCATGGCTCTTGGGGAGTGGAGGTCGTCGGCGACAAGTCCTACCTCGTGGTCTACAAGACCCAGATCGCCACATCGATGCAGCCCGAGGAGTTCAAGAGCGCGATTCTCGGCCTGGCCTCCACCGCCGATGCCATGGAGCAGAAGCTGGGCAAAGACGCCTACTGATCCTCTCTCCTCCCTTGTCACCGCTTGATCCGGGGGGGAAATCACAGGCCATCATTGCAGTGTCCCGGTCTTGCCAGGGGGACGGTCGGCTGTGCAGTGTTCTCAGTGGCAGACAGGGGGAGCTGATGAAGTTCGAACTCCTCTCCACCGATTCCTCCAGCCGTGCCCGCGCAGGCACACTGGCGCTGCCGCGCGCCGCCGTGGAGACACCCGCCTTCATGCCGGTGGGCACCAGGGCAACGGTCAAGGCCATGACCACGGACGAGCTCGAGGGGCTCGGGTACCGCCTCATCCTCGCCAACACATTTCACCTCGCCCTGCGGCCCGGCGATGAGGTGATCCGCGACCTGGGAGGGCTGCACCGATTCCAGGCCTGGCCCCATGCCATTCTCACCGACTCCGGCGGCTTCCAGGTGTTCAGCCTCGCCGAGCTGCGAAGGGTGACCGACCACGGGGTCGTCTTTCAGTCCCCCCTCGATGGCGATCGGATCGAGCTGACGCCCGAGCGGGCCATCGAGATCCAGGAGAATCTGGGAGCGGACATCATCATGGCATTCGATGAGTGCTCTCCCGGGGGCTGCGGTGAGCGCGAGGCCGAGCAGGCGGTTGCGCGGACCACACTCTGGTTGCATCGATGCCTCGAGGCCAAACGCCGGGAGGATCAGTGGCTCTTCGGAATCGTTCAGGGGGGCATCCATCTTCCCCTGCGGGAGCGCTCGGCCAAGGAGATCGTGGCCTGTGATTGCCCGGGTTATGCCATTGGGGGGCTGAGTGTGGGGGAGCCGAAAGCCCAGATGTGGCCTGCCCTGGAAACGGTGACCACGCACCTCCCGGAGAATCGCCCCCGTTATCTGATGGGAGTCGGCACACCGGGCGATCTGGTGCGGGGAATCGACCTGGGAGTCGATCTTTTCGACTGCGTTCTTCCCACCCGCAATGCCCGCAACGGCCAAGTTTTCACACGTCAGGGCATCGTCCAGATCCGTCACGCCTGCCACCGCACCGATCCCGGGCCTCTCGATTCCTCCTGCAGCTGTGAGACTTGCCGTTTATATTCCCGGGCCTATCTGCGTCATCTCCATCAGAGCAACGAGATCCTCGGCCATCGGCTCCTGACTCTTCACAACTTGGCTTTTCTCAGGGTTCTGATGGCAGAGGCCCGGCATGCCATCCTCGACGGCTCATGGACTCAGTGGCGCGATGAGAAGCTCACTCAGTGGGAAACGCCAGTTGACAGCCTCCCAGGGGAGGCATAGACTTTTGATACCCCTGTGTTTATTGAGCTGCGGCCCACACAGGCCAGGGGCGGGTCATGGGCTGAGACTGAAAGGGAGTAGTGACACGGTGACCATTGCCTTCCGGGGAAGCCGAGGCGGATTCACTCTCATCGAGCTTCTCATCGTCGTTGCCATCATCGCCATTCTCGCGGCGATTGCGGTTCCCAACTTCCTCGAGGCGCAGACTCGTGCGAAAGTCAGCCGCGCTCTGGCGGACATGCGCAGTCTGAACACCGCGCTCGAGGCCTATCGGGTGGACACCAATCGGTATCCTCCACGTCCGATCACCCCTCCCGACCTGACCATGTCAGTGCTCCTTCCACCACCCCTCGGCGCGCCGCCCAGCTCGCCCGATGAGGGACGCCCTCGCAGCTACAGCTTCCTCACCTCGCCCGTGGCCTACATCACCTCGATCCCCCCCGATCCGTTCGAGATGACCCTGCGCGGCGAGTTCAACACCTTTGAGTACTTCGACAACCTCTACACCTCCATCTTTTTTGTCGAAGAGGTGGGACGTGGAGGGTTCACGCTGTTCAGCAACGGCCCCGACACCGCCGCCGGCTGGGGGGCCGGGGCCACCAGCCGGGGTTACCCGGATGACGGATTGGCCGGCACGGCTCGTGTGGTTTACGATCCCACCAATGGCACCATCAGCTATGGGAATGTGTTTCGCTTCAACCACAATGCCAATCCGCCGCCATATCTCGAGAGGGCTGACCTCCCGATTGCACTCTGATGAGATGTTGACAAGTGCGCCAACCCCAGGCGTCATGGGCCTGTGGGACCCGAAAAGTCTGAGTCGAGGACACCACGAGGAGGTCGAGATTCGACCATGATGCGAAACCATCTCCCCGGGATTGGGCCTGTCCTGGCCCTGGCCACTTTGGCCCTGCTGGCTCCCCCGGCCAGCGCCCGAATGATCGCAGGGGGTCCTCCCGACCTCGACCGTCTGGTCCAGGCGAGTGATGTGATCTGCGAGGCGGAGGTCCTCGAGACTCAGACGGAGTTTGTCGACCGACGCATCCTGACCACCTACACCCTGCGCGCCGACAGGTATCTGATGGGGTCCGGCGCGGACACCTTCTCGATGACGGTGCTCGGGGGGGCAGTCGAGGAGCCGTTCCCGGTCGCCATGGTCTTCGACGACATGGTGACCCTGAGCGCGGGGCAGGACGTTCTGCTCTTCCTCGAGACGCCCGATGCCTCCCCCGGACTCAGCTCCGCGGTGGGGCGTCAGGCGGTCTCCGCCTCTCCCCGCCCCGTTCTCGATGCGCGCGGGGTCTACACGATCCTCACGGACTCGCAGACGGGGCAGCGCCATGTCAGTCAGATCCGCTACAGCGACCGCGGCATCTTCGTCACACCGGAGGTCAATGCGCAGATTCTGAACCGGATGGAGGCGAACGCCGCATCGGAGCCGCCGGCGCTGGGACACGAGAACAAGATCGAGCTGGTCGAGCGGGGCGAGACACTGGTCGAGTCGTTTCTGGGGAGTCGGGAGCACGGCATCACGAACAGCACGGGCGAGGTGTTGACCCTCGAGCCTCCCCGCAGCCGGCAGCCTCTCCCCACCACGCAGGGAGCGGAGACGACGCCGTCGGCTCAGTTCTCATCGCTTCGGACCCTGGAGGACTTCCGATCCGAAGTGCTCGATCTCATCGAGGAGCGGGGTGAGTGATCATGGAGCGCAGAGCACACACCGCAGCGATCGCGCTCGCCCTCGGGCTGAGCCTCACCATGGGCGCCTGGGCGGCCACCAACCTTCAGATCTTCACGTTCGATCTCAACGACACGTCCACCCTGGTGGACAACATCACGATCCAGACGAACATCCACTGGGCCGACTCGGACATGCCGGTCCGCTTCCTGGCCTTTCGGCCTGTGGGTTCCCCCATCTACCCGGCCGCGGCGAATATCAATGACCTCACGGAGTACCAGATCCAGATGGCGCTCAACCGGGCGCTGGAGGCCTGGAACGACACCGAGCTCGACAGCGGATTCGAATTCGAGTCCTTCGCGCTGACCTCGGATTTCTACGGACTGGCCAATCAGATCAATCCCCTGGGGTGGGCTCAGCTCGACGGCTTCAACTTCATCACATTCCAGGACGCCGATCTGGTCGGCGATGCCCTGGGCACCACACCGGCCTTCGTCGTTCTGCGCGACTTCGACCTCTTCGATCTCCCCGGATTCGATCCCACCAGCATCATCCCCGTGGAGTTCATCGGAAGCAATGTCGGTGATCTGGGTGTGAATGCGCTGCCCTACGACCTCGACGGCGATGGCTACGTCGATGTTCTCTTCTTCCGCAGCGAATTCCGCCGCGGTGAGATCATCGACTGCGACATCGGCCTGACCCTGCTGACCCCCTTCGATCTCCTGCCTGAGGACCCCGACGACATTCCCGAGGAGCTCTTCGAGGACATCGTCTTCGGGATGAACGACCTCGAGTTCGTGACCTTCCATGAGCTGGGCCATGCGCTCGGCCTCGGCCACTCCTATCTGTTCGGCTCGGTGATGTATCCCTTCCTCCACGATGAGTCGAACTCGTATGACAAGCGGGAGCCCCAGTTTGATGACGAGGTGGGCATGGCACTGACCTATGGCACGATGGGCCCCGGCGACCTCGGCGACCTCGGGGCCATCGCGGGTTCGCTGATCTCCGGCGATCAGGCCGACGGCATCGATGCCAATGGCAATCCGCAGCCCCCCGATCCGCTCCTGCTCTACCTCTTCCAGAACCCCGTCTTCGTCGGCGTGCCGGACCCCGGCTTCGATCTCAACACACCCCAGATAGCGGGCGATGGCGTCCCACAGGTGATCAACTCCAATCAGGGTCCGATCCGGCTGATCACGTTCGTCCTCGCCGGGCACGACGTGGTGTTCCCCTACGGCGATGCGGCCATTGGCCCCGCTCAGATCAACTCCGAGTACTACATCCCCGGTCTGCCACCGCGCGACGACTACGTGCTCTGGACAACACCGCAGGTCCGCCCCTACAGCGCGGTCTCGGAGCAGTATGTCTTCGAGGATTACCCAGATGAGTTCTTCGGCGGAGCCACCCCCCTCCCGTTTGGGACAGGCTTCGGCCGGGACCTCAATGATCCCGAGGACAACACGGTCGAGAACCTCGAGATCCAGATCGGCTCCGGCGCCAACGGGCAGTTCACCATCGGCTTCGAGTCCGGCCCCGACCTTCTGTTTGGGCACCCGACGCCCGCGACCAGCTTCTCCACCGTCCGCGTCATCGACAGCGGCGTGACCGAGGATCACACCAACCGCTTCGACTTCTTCGGCACGCAGCAGCAGGCCCTCATTCTCAACGACGGGGCGAATCTCATCACGGGTGTGTGGGAGACCCCGGAGGGCATCCAGGTGCGCGAGACCCTGCGCATCATCAATGCCGGAGGACTGCAGGATGCCGCCGACGATGTGCTCATCAGCTTCGAGCTGCGCAACACCTCCGACCGCGACCTGGGCGTCGGGCTCCGCATCATGCTCGACACCATCGCCGGCGACAATGACGGTGCCCCCTTCATCGTCGGCAATCAGCGGATCACGGAGACCACTCTCTACCAGGGCATCAATGTCCCCGTCACATACAGTCTGGTCAATCCCAGCTATCCACGCCTGACCCTCGAGGGACGTCTCAGCGGAGGCGGGGCGACCACACCCGACCGCTTCCTGATCGGACACTTCTCCGATCTCTTCGGCTCCACGTGGGACGTCGTGGGGGGCGGCAGCTTCACGAGCCCCGAGGACCTCGCGTCCGACGGGGCCTGCGCCGTCTTCTTCGATCCTGTCACGATGCCGCCGGGGAGCATTCTCACGCACTCCACGATCGTCGGGGGAGTCCTCGAGGAGGGCCTCGTGCCCGAGACGGGCGTCGCCGCCGCCGGCGGGCCCTACGAGGACGACACGCTGGAGGCCGAGCCGATCACGGTTCTGGCCGGCGCGATCACCGACGGGATCAACATCTTCACCAACACGGGGCTCGAGCCCCCCACCGCCGGCGTCACGACACCGACCACCCCATCGGTCGAGATCCCGATCTTCGGGCCGCCCATCGAGACCCCGGAGACCCAGTTCCCGGTGGATCAGGACGCATCGATCGATCTGTCCGTCGCCGACTTCGACAACGACGGCGATCTCGACATCGTCTACGCCAACGCGATTGTGTCGCCGACCGATCCCAGCGCCCAGATCAACCGCATCTATCTCAACGGGGGATACATTCCGGCGACGACGCCCGGCGGCAATGAGCTCGGCATCGGCAACTTCGTGGACGCGACGTTCGGGCGCAATGGGGTCGCTGACGGTCCCCCGCCGTACGGCGATGACCGACTGCCCATCGTCTACGACACCAATCCCTCGCAGCCTGGATATCAGACGGGGCTGATCAATGAGGTCACCTACAGTGTGAACCTGGCTGACTTCAACGGCGACGGGTGGGTGGACCTGCACGTCTCCAACTACGCCTCGATCACCGAGATCGAGGGTGCGCAGAACCGACTGTTCATCAATCACGAGGGCACCTTCGGGGGAGAGACCTTCCGCCATTTCGTCGACGAGACACTCGGCGTCGGCGGGCCGACTCGCCTCCCCGGAATCCTGAATCAGGGGCCCTTCCCGACCCCCGACTCCCTGTACCACGCCGATGCCTCATCCCGCAGTGATGTGGGAGACATCGACAGCGATGGCGATCTGGACATTGTCATCCCGACAGTGATCCCCATCACCCCGAGAGATCCGGAGACAGGGGCCGCACAGCAGGCGGAGGTCCCCCAGTCCAGCGATCCAGAGGCCACATTCAACCGCACCTGGCCCCCCTCCTACAGCACCCGTGTGCTCATCAACGACGGCAACGGCTTCTTCACCGAGGAGACCCTTGGCGAGGATAACCTCTTCGGCGGGAGACCGCGCGGAGAGGGCATCATCGAGGATGCGGACATCGGGGCCTCCGGTGACCGCGATCGCATCCCACCCAACCTGTGGGATTACATCCCGGACAACAACAACCCCGAGGACGATCTGGGCCTCGTCCGAGAGGTGGTCCTGTGTCAGTTCGCGGGGGGCCCAGAGCTCGACTTCTGGCAGATCTCCCAGTATGTGGACATCGTGCCCTACATCAAGGGGATCAATCAGCTGTTCCAGAATGAGGGCGGGGGATACTTCAGCAACATCTCCTGGGGCACGGTGGATTACATCATCGACCCGGACACAAGCGACATCTACCCCTCCTGGCTGGAGTACAATGGCGACGATCCCCCTCTCCAGATCCCGCGCAACACAGAGGAGCGAGCCGATGTGCGCCGGATCTTTGGCATCACCCCGCCGGCGCTCATAGGGATCCCCGACGGGGGCCCCTACGACGCCTCCGATCCCGTCTCCGGCTACAACGACATCGATCAGGTGCCCCAGGTGCAGGATGACTCGTTCGGAGGGACCGTGGCCGACACCGACGGCGATGGGGATCCCGATCTGCTCGTCCTGAGCATGGCCGACCCCGCACGGATCACGCACGCCACATGGGGCACCAACCTCAACGCAGGCGATCCTCTCAGAGGCACGCGTGGCGGTTTGGATGAGCCCCTCCTCCGGAGTGATATCATTTACAACGAGGTTCCTCCTCCTCTCCGGACCCAGGATGCCTTCACGGTCGCCGGGCCGAATCGCCGCTTCCGCGAGGGGGCCTGGGGCGACCTCGATCTCGATGGCGATCCCGACGCCTACTTGGCCAATGACGGCACGGGAGCCAACAACTCCGTGACCCCCAGTGATTTCGATGTGATTCTCCTAAACGATGGCTCCGGAAATCTCAGCGAGGACATCTCGGGGACCTCTGTCATCCTCGAGGAGCCGACCCCGACCTTCGATGTCGAGCTGCGCGACATGGACAACGACGGCGATCTCGACGCCGTTCTCGCCAACTCAACGGCCGGCAACAGGGTTCTTTTCAACTATCTCATCAGCGCCCCCCCCACACCGCTTGTCTCAGGAGACGCCCCGCTCTTCAACGACGCCTCTGAGCAGTACCTCCTCCAGAACTTCGGTGGCACACCGATCCCCGCGGTCCCCGACGAGTTCGTGGGGGTCACATCCGATGCCGCGTTTGTCGACCTGGACAACGACGGCGATCTCGATCTGTACATCTCCGAGGGTCTGCAGTCGGTGGCCTCCACCAACAAGATCCTCATCAACTCGGGGACCCCGATCAACGAGGGGGTGGCGGTCTTCAAGAACACCGCCGCCGAGTTCCCCTTTCCTCAGATCGTGCAGGGCCAGGTTCCCCCTGGGGATTACATATCACTGATGGATGGGCTGACGGGCGAGGCGCTCTGCGATGCGGACAACGACGGGTATCTGGACACGGCCCAGCCCGGATCGACCCCCACGATCTCCGTCGAGCCCGCGGATTACGATGGCGATGGTGACTACGACATTTTCATCGTCAACAATGGATTCCGCAACTCGATGCTCTGGAACATGGATGACGACGAGCTGGAGTTCGGCGATGAGCTCCCCTCGATCGAGAACGTGACAGGGCCGATCGGCGCGGTCCGGACCACTGGATTCACCACCAACAATCCCGACGAGAATCTCCTCGGCGACGGTCTGCTCGTCGACGTGACCCACATCACCCTCCCGGGCAATGACGTGAGACATTCCAATCTCCGCCCCGACAGCGTTCCACCTCCGTCGGCGGAGCTCCTGCTCAGCCGCGAGTCGGCCGCGGGCGACTTCGACGGCGATGGCGACATCGACATCTTCGTCACCAACGGTGTCGAGAACGGCACGGTGAAGAATCCGCTTCTGATCAACCAGGGTGGAGCCCAGGGGGGACGCGAGGGCGTCTTCCACATGGTCAACGAGCCGGACAACGACGGCCGCTTCACCCCCGAGGCGACCAACGTGCGCAACTCCTTCGACGCGGCGACCTTCGACATCGACAACGACGGCGATCTCGACATCTACGTGGCCGACCGCTCCGTCACCGCGCAGGTGGAGCACACGCTGTGGATCAACAGTGGGTCCGCCCGCTTCACGGCGACACCCCTGATCATCGAGAACCTCGATGGGACCCTCGACCAGAACACGGTGCGAGTGCTCGTCGCGGACTGGGATGCCGACGGGGAACCCACCGAGGACCTCAACGGCAATGGATTCCTCGATCCCGAGGAGGACCTCGATGGCGACTGGGTGATCGACTACCTCGACCTCAATGGCAACGGACGCCACGACGCGGACTACGATGTCCTCCTGGTCAACACCGATGCGCGTGACCTGATGCTCGTCAACGATGGCACGGGCATCCTGACGGACGAGAGCGACCTGCGGGTCCCCAATGAGGACCGCAATGGCAACGGCGCCCTCGACAACGGCGAGGACTCCGACGGTGACGGCGAGATCGGACCGATCATCCGCGACTCGCAGGATGCGGACTTCGCCGATGTGGATCTCGACGGGGACCTCGACATCGCCATCGCCCAGAGCAACCCCGACCCCAACCAGCTGACCAACCAGGCCGTCACTCTCCAGCTGTGGATCAACGATGGCACCGGCGTCTTCACGGACGTCAGCTTCCATGAGATCGGAACCACCCAGTTCGTGGCGATCGGCGCGGAGTCAACCACTCCCTTCGGCAATGGGAACAGCCGTGTCGTCCGGTTCGGCGATGTCGATGGCGATGGTGACCACGACATGTTCGTGGGCAACCTGGGATTCCTGGCGCAGGGCATCCTCGCGGCCGCACCGGACACCCTGTTGGTCAACCGCACCATCGGCTTGAATCTCAACGCCCGAGCCATGCGCCACATCGCGCCGGGCTTCGCCGGGCCGGTGGTCAACGTCGTCTCGCCCCCCTCGGCGGAGGCCCGACCACAGACCCTGACGGTGACGGTCCGCGGCTACAACTTCCAGGAGGGAGCAAACGTCTCCTTCGGCCAAGGCATCGAGACCCTCAGCGTCCACTGGGTCCTGCCCAATGAGCTGCGGGTCCAGCTCCGCATCCAATCCAACGCCGCGCCGGGACCGCGCACTGTCGTCGTCACGAATCCCACAGGGCTCAGCGGAAACACCGCCATGGGGGCTTTCTCCCTGAGCCAGTTCGATGGCTCGGTGCAGCAGACCTCGGTGAACCGCTCGACCTGGAGCATGTATCGCTGAGTGCGGCGATTCCGAGTCGCTCTTGCGGCCCTCGCCCCCTGGGCGGGGGCCTCTCTCTTGTCAGCAACCGCGCCTGAGAATGTCCGCCAGCCGCCGTGCGGCCTCGATCGCCTCATCCGGGCTCTGGCCGCGGTGAAACGCCACCCGGATGGTGTGCCGCACGGCCTCGGATGAGAGACCCATCGCCTGGAGCACATGGGAGGGCTCAGGTGTCCCCGAGTGACAGGCGGAGCCCGCGGAGAGGCTGAGTCCCTCGAGGTCCGCTGCGACCACCAGATCGGCCGCCTCGATCTGGGGGAAGGTCAGCCCCAGGATCCCCGGGGCACGGGGGGCACTCTCGCCGATCACCTGATGAGTGATCCCCAGTCGCCGGAGCTCATTCAGAAAGGTCTCTGTGAGAGATGTCAGGATCCGGGCGACGCCTTCCCACTCGGCGAGAGCCCGTCTCAGAGCCGCCCCGAGCCCCACGATCAGCGCCGTGGATTCGGTTCCCGCCCGAAGTCCCCCCTCCTGCCCACCCCCGTGGGTGAGAGGCTCGAGCGCGACAGGTCGCCGACGGATCAGGGCTCCGATTCCCGGCGGCCCATGGAATTTGTGCGCTGAGATCACGAGGAGATCCGCCGAGTCGAGTTCGAGGGGGAGCCTGGCCACCGCCTGGACGGCATCGCAGAGAAGGAGGATCTCGGGCGAGATGGAGCGCGCCCGCTCGGCCCATGCGGCGAGCGGCTGAATCACACCCGTCTCGTTGTTGACGTGCATGAGCGCAGCGGCTGCCGCGGGGCGTCTCATCGCCTCCGTGGCCGCGTCGAGATCGACCACGCCGCTCTCATGTGCGGGCACCCAGGCGATCTCGGCGATGCCCTCGTGCTCCAGTGCCAGCAGGCAGCGCCGCACGGCGTCGTGCTCCACCGTGGAGCAGATCACCCGGTGGGGCC
>JAFGKF010000206.1 GCA_016928695.1 Candidatus Sumerlaeota bacterium
AGCCTCACCTACCCGGCGAGCTGCGTGAAGCTCGTCTTCCTGGCCGCGGCGATGCAGTGGTCGCGCGAGAACGGCCTGCCCCACGACCACCTCGACGAGCACCTGCGCCTGATGATCGTGGAGTCGAGCAACGTGGCCACCGGCCATGTGGTCGATGCCCTGAGCGGCGCTCCGAATCTGCCTGAGGCCACTGAGGGCAGCGAGGAGTACACGGCCTGGCTCGAGGCGCGGCGCTACCCCGCGCGCTTTCTCGACGAGCACGGCCTGCTCGGCGACCAGATCGTCGTCCACAAGACCTTCCCCTCGAACTCGGGGGACTCGCCCACCGGCGCCGAGGCGCTGGCGCGCGAGACCGAGGGCATGAACCGCATGAGCCCGAACCTGATCGCGGAGCTGATGCTCGAGATCGTCCACGCCGCGATCGAGCCCGAGGCGAACGACTATATGCGCGAGCTGCTGCGCCGCGACCGCTGGTCCGATCACAGCTATTTCGGCTCCGGGCTGCCGCCCGGATCGATCAACGAGAGCAAGCCGGGGCTGGCCTACGACACCCGCGAGGATGTCGCCCGCATCCTCCTGCCCAACGGCCAGGAGTTCATCCTCGCCATCTTCACCGATGGGCGGAGCGGCAACTCCAGCCTGGGGACATTCGCGTCCATGCTGATCGACCGTCTGGACCTCCGCCGCGGATGCCCCGCGCGGATCCGTGTCACCACTGAGGATGTGGACTGCTCCCTCACGGGGCACTGGAGCCTCGGGGAGCTCCGCCGCGACCGATTCGGGCGCACCTATCTCTACCACGCCGGGGTCGGCCCCCAGGCACAGGCCGTCTGGGATCTCGAAGTCCCTGAGTCGGGGTTCTATGAGATCACCGTCTGGTTCCCCCAGGCCCCCGAGCTCGCCACGGATGCCCCCTTCGTCGTCGAGCACGCCGGGGGGATCTCCGATCCGATCCGCGTCGACCAGCAGGGGCGCGGCGGCCAGTGGGTGAGGCTCGGTGACTTCTACCTCACGCGGGGCGGTGGGCGTGTGATCCTGAGCAATGACATCGCCGATCCCCATCAGCTGGTCATCGCCGACACCGTCCAGGCCACTCTTTGGCCACCGATGAGCCCGGAGCCTGGAACGGACGTCATTGTCGACAACGATCATGTCGCACCGCATTACATCGAAACCGGCGAGTGGGGCATGAGCCCCTGGCTCGGGCACGACGGGCGCACCTATGCCTACGGTCACACAGGCACCGACGCCATCGCCACCTTCACCGCACCGCTGACAGAGCCCGGCCTCTACGAGATCACCACTCACTTCCGCGCGGGGCCGAACCGCGCGACCGGGGCCGTCTTTGAGATCGAGAGTGCCGATGGTCTGCAGACCGCCACCATCGATCAGACCGGCCAGGACATGGTCTGGCGCACACTGGGGACTTTCCGCTTCGAGGCGGGAGACGCCGTGGTCAGACTGAGGGCCGACCGGAGCACAGGGGGACCGGTCGTGATCTCGGACGCGCTGCGGCTCTGTCTGGTCGAGTGAGGGTCAGCGGCCCGCCTCGATGTTGGCCACCACATCGGCGGCATCGATGATCGACCAGATGCCGTCCATGTCCCCGTTGACATTCCCACCCCAGGGCTTGCTCGCCAGGCCCAGGAGATAGCGGACGATCTCGTCGGTTGTCGGCTCGTCGGGATCGCGGACCACGAGGCGATACTCCCCGCTGCCCGACCCGAGCCACACGGCGATCCCCACGGTGCCGGTGCGCTGCCCGACCAGATAGACCGTCTCCACACGCCCCGGGGTGGTGGCATTGCTGACATACTGGATGGGATCAAGCTCATCCTTGCCGATGTGATCGCCGAGCACAGCCTCCTCTGTCTCGAACACGGCCAGATTGAAGTTCTCATCACCGGAGGGGATCACGTTGATCACACGGTGCTCCCCCTCCGCGATGTTGAGAGTCCAGGAGTGCAGGAAGGTGTCCCCCGTGCCGAGCGTGCGCGTCACATCGGCGGGACCGGTCAGTGTGCCCTGAGAGGCCGCGTGCTCCGCCCGGAAATAGACAGTGTCGATGTGGGTGGTCTCCAGGAGAAGGTTCAGGGTCTCCGCGCCGGTCGCCTCTCCGTTGACGGCGATGATCTCGGCACGCCCGGGATCACCGTGGTCGCTCTCGGCCAAGAATTCTCCCCAGAAGAAGCGCGTCTCCGGGAAGATCTGCATGTCGGCATCATCGCCCGCGATCGGCCGGACCCCGATCATGTTCCACCCTGAGGGGTCCACATCCACGCTCAGCAGGTCACAGTGCTCCATCTCCCCCTGCGCTGCCTCGGAGAGAGGCTGAGGGATGGTGCGGATCTGCACGTCGCTCTCCAGGGCCTCGAACGTCGTGTGCAACAGAAAGGTCCTGTCGCTGTTGATGCTGTGGGCGGGGACCACCGTGTTGATCCCCGCATTGTAGACCCCCGAGTCGATGGCGAACTCATCCACCCGGGGAGTCCCATCGGACTGGACGAAGCAGCCACGCTTGTAGTGCTGGCCGCCGGCGTAGTTCCAGGTCGCGAGCCAGAGATTGTGCTGAGCATCGAACACGACCTCAAACATCGATCCCAGACTCGCCCGCCCCAGGGTCTGCGCACCCCCGATGAGCTGGCCCCCGCCGTCACCTCCGCCAGCCTCCCCCGCCACGAGCTGCCCCATGGCGTCGTCTTCGGCATAGACCACCAGGAACCGACTCATGCCCGGCCAATAGCAGACACCGGGTCGCCGATAAAAAGTGTCGTCGGTTTGGCTGATGTCGAAGGCGGATCCGAGGAGATCCCCGTCGTACTCCACCCGCTGGCCACGATGCGTCCGACCGGTTCCCAGCCTGCGGGCCCAGACCACCAGGAAGTGATCACCGATGGGCGAGTACGCCACATCCGGCCACCACGCCTCTTCACCCGCCTCCGTGATCCGGAAATTGCCCCCCAGCAGAGCCCCCGTCTCGGCGTTGACCCTCTGGCCATAGATGTCCCAGTGGTTGCCCCCGGCGTCGCTGTTGCGCATGTCATCCCAGACCACGAGAAAAATGTGGTGCTCGCTGTCGTAGGCGACACGGGGATTTCGCGCATCGCTGCTGGAGTCGCTGCAGATGGTGATGCGGTCCCCAATCAGCTCCTCATCGTCGTCGCCTCCCCCCGGCGTGCCCGCGACCTGCTGGGCGTAGATGTTGTGACTGCCCGTGGCTCCCCAGACCACGAGATAGCGATCCCAGCGTGGACTGTAGGCGATGTGGGGCGGGCCATGCTCGGTCGATTCGTAATTGTTGAAATCGTCGACCCGAAAGGAGTTGCCCGAGCGCTCACCGGTCTCCGCATCCAGGCGCTGGCCGACGAGCCAACCGATTCCATCACTCAGAGCGGTGCTCTGGATGTCGACAAACAGAAACGTGTCCTGACCCGTTGGACAGACCGCGGTGGGATACACATCAAAGTACATGCCGTACGAGATCTGGGTGTCCTGATCCGTCAGATAGGCCCCCGCCATCGGTGCGATCAGTGCAAGCAGCCCTGCGATCAGGGCACCTCGGTTTCTCACGGTCATTTTCTCCTCCCTGTCAGGGCGGGGTGGCTGTCTCAGCGCCCCGCCTCGATATTCGCGACCACATCGGCGATGTCGATGATCGGCCAGATACCATCCATGTCCCCATTGACGTTCGCGCCCCAGGGGATCCCCGACTGACCGAGCAGATACTTGATGAGCTCCTCGGTCGTCGGCTCTTCGGGGTCGCGGACCACCAGGCGGAATTCCCCCGCCCCCGCAGCCGTCCACACCGCGAGACCCATCGAGGTTGAGGCCGGCGCCACGAGATAGAGCGTCTCCACCTGTCCTGGATTCAGGCCATAGGAGCGCCGATTGAGTGGGAGATCCTCGAGCCCGATGTGCTGATCCGCCGGGACGGCGCCCGGCTCGAAAAGGGCCAGGTTGATGTCGAGGTCGTCGTCGCGGGGAATCGCGTTGATCACCCGCTGCTGCCCCTCGATGACGAAGAGGTCGTAGGAGATCAGAAAATTCTCCTGGGCGTCGAGCGTGTCTGTCAGGTCCCCTGTTCCCAGGATCGCCACCTCACCCACCTCATGCTCCATCTCGAGCATGGTGCGATCGTACTGGGGAACCTCCACCAGGAGATTCAGAGTCTCGGTGCCGACACCCGGTCCGTTGACCGCGATGATCTCAGCGCGGCCTGGGCCTTGATTATCGCTCTCCGCGAGGGGATCGCCCGAGAAGAGAAGGGCCTCGGGGTAGACGCGCAGGTCGACGGAGAAATCCGATCCGGGCAGCGCCCCGATCATGTTCCACCAGAGTGGCCTGACCTCAACACGGAGAAAATCGAACCGCTCGATCACGCACTCATCCTCGCCCTCCAGCAGCTGGGGCAGCCGGCGAGCATACACCAGACGCCGCGAGTCGGGGGTCGTGATGGGCGCGCTGTGGAACATCCAGGGGGTGTCACGGCTGTTGATGCCGTGGGAGAGGGCGACGCTGCCGCCATTCGAGAGCACACAGTCGCTGTGGACAATCGCTCCATCCGGGTCGACCCAGCAGCCCCAGAGGGGATAGGTGTCATCGGCGTGGTCCCAGGCGACGAACCAGTGCCCGATGTCGGGGATGTAGTCGGCATCGGCGAATGTGAAATTCGTCGCCTCCCCCAGGGTGACCCCACTCCCGATGAGCTGGCCTCCCCCGTCGCCCTCATCGCGGGTCGCCGAGACCAGCTGGCCAATCAGATCGTCGCCCAGGGGGCAGGCCACCAGGCAGCGGCCCTTTCCCGCCGCATAGGACACGGCGGGGCGCTGCACCGACTGCGCACCTGCACCGATCTCGAAGGGGCTCCCCACCAGGGAGCCGTTGTAGCCCACACGCTGGGCCTCGCAGGTGTCGTGGTTGTCGGAGCTCCAGACAACCAAGAAGCTGTCGTCGGGGGGGCAATAGGTCGCGGCGGGGAACTGCGCGATGAAGCTCGCATCCGTGATCTCGATCTCGCTGCCGAGCAGGGCGCCTGTGGCGGCGTCCACTCTCCGCGCGCAGATGTAGGAGTGATCATTGATCCCGATGTTGCGCTCATCCTCCCAGACCACGAGGAACTGGTTGTGCTCGGTGTCAAAGGCCATGTTCACGGTGCGCTGTTGGTCCTCGTGCACAGCGATGGCGATGTGACCACCGATGAGCTGCCCCCCACCATCGCCACCGTCCATGGGGCCTGAGATCA
>JAFGKF010000207.1 GCA_016928695.1 Candidatus Sumerlaeota bacterium
GATCTCGCCTCCCGTGCGGTCGAGATCCACCCTGATCTGCTCACCGCGTGGCTCACGCTCGCCCAGGCCGAGGCCCTGCTGGGGCACCCGGATCAGGCGCGGCGGGCGGCCGAGCGCGCCCTGGTTCTCTCGGGGCCCGACACACCGCCGGCCGCCGCGCTGCATCGCCTGCTCGAATCGCTGATGTGAGCCCTCGCTCTCCTCAGCGGTAGACGCTCCACCCCGTGACCGGTGAGGGGTCCTCCCCCACACCGAAGTCGTAGAAGTAGATCATCCCCGAGTGCGGCGCGAGGGTCGCCTCGCCGATGATGGGATTGCGATCGATGTCCGTGGTTCCCTCGAGCACGGGGATCGATCGATACCAGGGGTTCGGATTGACGAACACGAATCCGCTCTCGAACTCGCGGAATCCCAGGCCGAAGTCCGGCAGCCAGATCACGTCGCCCTGCGGGGCGCCGAGCTCCTCGGCGACCTCGCACTCCTCGAAGTGGGGTGGGACGCGTGTCGATGTGTTGCGGTCATCGAGGTACTGGAAGATGGCGCGGCCGTTGCTGTCGGTGACGCAGAGATAGCTGCAGAGAGCGTAGAGCAGCGAGGCCCGGTCGCCCTGGTCACCGCGGGCGTAGAGGAAGCCCCAGCTCTCGGTGGCGCGCAGATCCTCGATCAGAGCCGCGATCTCCGGGTACCAGTCCTCCCCGTCGCTGAAGTGGGTCTCGTAGTCGACCACGAAGTTGCGGTGGAATCCCATGTCCATGCTGCGCAGGAAGAGATCCCCGACGCGACCGCCACCGGTCGTTGTCCTCATCCACTCGTCGATGTTCCCGCCGACGAGCACCTCATCCTCCGCCATCGCCTCGTGGGCGGTCACCAGGAACGTCGACATGTCCGCCTGGAGATCCTCATCGCTGCTGTACTCGACGGGGTCCGCGTTGCCGTGGGGGGTCTCGGAGGTCCACAGGTCGTCGATGAAGACGCCGTCCCAGCCCCCATCGGCGATGTCTCCCTGCACACTGCTGATGAACAGGCTCTGGTACTGAGAGCTCTCGGGGCGGGGCGAGACGCCGTCGACGCTGCCGTCGCCATTGTAGTCCCAGGTGACGTGGTTGCCCTCACTGTCGTGCATGAACATCGCGTCGATGTGCTCGACCTCGTCGTAGCTCACCACCGACTCGATGGCGTTGCCCGTGAAGCCGCGGCTCTTGTAGAGCAGGATCACGATGTCCTCGTTGACGTTGCGCAGCAGCGGGATCTTCGACTCGCTCCACTCGTGCAGCACCAGGAGGTCGTGGGTCTCGGCCATGGCGATCAGATCCGCTGTGCTCTCGGCATCGGGCACCCTGAGCATATCGCCGAGAATCACGTTCTCCCCCTGGGGCAGCCGGGACGCGGGAGGTGGGGGAGGTGGGGGCGGAGGGGGTGGCGGTGGGGGCTCCTCGGCCTCGATGAAATAGATCATGCCAGACCGCGCGGGGAGCGTCACCGAGGTGCCCACAGGGTCCCCATCGACGTCGACGGTGTCCTCCGGGATCCCGTCGAAGCTGCGCGAATAGCTGTAGGGGTTGACGAGCACAAATCCGTTCTCGAACTGCCGCGAGCCGATCCCATCCGAGGAGTGCCACACCGCGTCGGCCACGGGGGCCCCGAGATCCTCGGCGGACTCGTACTCCTCGAAATAGGGGGGGATCCGCGAGCTGGTGCGATCGTTGAGATACTGGAAGGCCAGGCTGCTGTTGCCGTCGGTCACACACAGCGCGCTGCACAGCCCGTAGAGCATCGACTCGCGGTCGTCGATCTCCCCGCGTGAGAGGAAGAAGGCGGAGTTGCCCGTGATGCTCAGGTCATCGGCCATCGCCGCGATCTCGGGGTACCACTGCACCCCCGGATTCCATGTCCCTCCGTAGTTGATCAGGAATTTCTCCTGAAAGCCGATGTCGATGTTCTCCAGGTACATCCGGCCCGTGCGGCCGCCGTCGTACGTCGTGTCCTGCCACCAGCCGATGTTGGCCGCGACCAGAAGTCCCTCCTGCGCGAAGCGCGTGTGCACCGCATCGAGGAAGTCAGCCATCTGGATCTGGAGAGCCTCGTCGCTGCTGTACTCGACCGGGTCGTCGTTGCCGTACGGCGTCTGATCGGTCCAGACGTCGTCGATGAAGAGACCATCCCAGCCCCCATCGCGCACCTCGGCGAGCGTCCCGGCGATGCCGCGGCTTGGATAGCCATCGATGAACATCTGCCGATACAGCGGGTCCTCGGGGCGAGCCGCCGCCGCGTCCAACGTCCCGTTGTTGTCCCAATCCCAGAACACATGACCGCCGAGCGAGTTGTGCATGAACATCTGGTCGAGGTCGTTGACCTCATAGTAGCTCGCCACCGACTCCGTGCCGACGGCGGAGAAGCCCATGTCCTTGTAGAGGAGCAGGATGATGTCAGGGTTGGTGGCCCGGAGCAGGGGGATCTTCGACTCGCTCCAGGCGTGGAGGACCAGGAAGTCGTGGGTGGAGGCCAGCTCGATGAGGTCCGCCGTCTGCTGCGCGTCGGGGACGCGCAGGTAATCACCCACGAGGATATTGCGGCCCGCGGGGGCACCGGCCATGGCCGCCCTCAGGGGGTGTGTCACACACAGCGAAATGGCACACAGAGCGACTCCCAACCAAGCCGCTCGAGCATTGAACTGCATCAACTTCAGCCTCACCCGCGGTGAGTGGCGCCGTGCCCGTGCAGGGATCACGTGATTCGTCAAAGAGAGAGCAGTCTAGCTCGTGTACTAAATATTGCAACAAAAGGTGTGTGGCTTGGGCAGGAAAAAGGGGCAAAGGCCCTCTGGTGAGGTCGGGACAGCGACTCTCTTCGTTTGTACTGGCCCTGCAAGTCCTCTGGTTTGAACGGTTCGAGAAATAATGTATCAAAAATCCAGATTTGAGAAAACCCAGCTGGGAACCGCTTGAGATGCCCAGAGGACACTTCCTTGCCATGCAACTCTGTTTGAAGTGTGTGGGGGTTGCCCCTGTTCCCGGTTCAACCGTCAGGGATGGTGAGAACGTTGATCCCCTGGTCACAGCCCGGTTGGAGCGCCGGAGCCCTCGCCGCACTCCAAACACCTGTGGGCTTTGACCCAGCTGCCTTCAGGCAGCGCCTCTTCGTGTCGGTCTTTCAGGCCGACACTGCGTCAGCGGCGACCACGCCGCTTGGCGGCCTTTTTCTTGGCCGATCTCTTCACCGCTTTTTTGGCGGCTTTTTTCTTTGTCGCCTTCTTCTTCGCAACCTTCTTCTTCGCAACCTTTTTCTTGGCCACTTTTTTGGCGGCTCTCTTCTTCGTGGCTTTCTTCGTGGCTTTCTTCTTCGCGACCTTCTTGGTGGTTTTTTTCTTCGCCACCTTCTTGGCAGCCCTCTTCTTCACGGCCTTCTTCGCCGCCTTTTTCTTCGCCACCTTTTTCTTCGCGGCCTTTTTCTTGGCAGGCCTCTTGGCCGCGTCCCTCTCAGCGAGCACCGCCTGGGCCGCCGCGAGGCGCGCGATCGGCACGCGGAACGGGCTGCACGAGACGTAGTTGAGCCCGACGCGGTGGCAGAACTCGATCGACTCGGGATCGCCGCCGTGCTCGCCGCAGATGCCGATCTTCAGACCCTTGCGGGTCGCGCGGCCCTTCTCGACGCCGATCTGGACGAGCTGCCCCACACCCCCTTGATCGAGCGACTCGAACGGGTCGGCGGGGTAGATGCCCATCGCGACGTAGGCGGGGAGGAAGGTCCCCGCGTCGTCGCGCGAGAAGCCGCATCCCATCTGGGTCAGGTCGTTGGTGCCGAAGGAGAAGAACTGTGCCTCCTCGGCGATCTCGTCGGCGGTCAGGGCGCCGCGGGGCACCTCGATCATTGTGCCGACCAGGAAGTCGAGCTTTTTGAGCCCCGACTTCGCCTTCACGTCCTCGGCGACTTTCATGATGATCGCCCTCTGGTGGGAGAGCTCCTTCACGTGGCCGACGAGCGGGACCATGATCTCGGGGTGAACCTCGACGCCCTCCTTCGTCAGCTCCGCGGCGGCCTCGAGGATCGCCCGGGCCTGCATGGCGGTGACCTCGGGGTAGGAGATGCCGAGGCGGCATCCGCGGTGGCCGAGCATCGGATTGAGCTCGTGGAGCTGGGCGATGCGCGCCTCGACCGCGTCGACGTCCTTGCCCATCTCCTGGGCGAGCTCGTCGATCAGGTCTCTCTCCTGCGGCACGAACTCATGCAGCGGCGGATCGAGCAGGCGGATCGTCACCGGCTTGCCCGCCATTGCGCGGAGAATGCCTTTGAAGTCGGCCCGCTGGAAGGGGAGGAGCTTGGCCACGGCGGCCTCGCGCTCCTCGACGCTCTCGGAGAGGATCATCTGCCGCATGCACTTGATCCGCTCGTCGCCGAAGAACATGTGCTCCGTGCGGCAGAGGCCGATGCCCTCGGCCCCGAAGCGCAGCGCCTGCTCGGCGTCCGCCGGGCTGTCGGCATTGGTCCGAACGCCGAGGCGGCGGATGCCGTCGCACCACGCGAGGAAGGTCCTGAGGTCCTCGTTCTTCTCGGGGTCGATGATGATCAGGGGCAGCGAGCCCTGGTAGATGTTGCCCTTCGAGCCGTTGAGGGTGATCACGTCGCCCTCGCGCAGCACCTTGCCGTCGACGGTGACGGTGCCCGCCGCGGTGTCGATGTCGAGCGCGCCGCACCCGACGATGCAGCACTTGCCCCAGCCGCGGGCGACGAGCGCCGCGTGGCTGGTCATGCCGCCCTTCGCGGTGAGGATCGCCTCGGCGGCGTGCATGCCGTGGACGTCCTCGGGGCTTGTCTCGTTGCGGACGAGGATGACGGCCTTGCCCGCCTTGCCGAGCTCCTCGGCGCGGTCGGGGGTGAGAACGATCTCGCCGCAGGCGCCGCCGGGCCCCGCGGGCAGCCCCTTGGCGATGGGTCGGTAGTTTTTCTCCTTCTCGGGGTCGACCATCGGGTGCAGCAGCTCATCGAGCTGCGAGGGGGCGACGCGCATGACGGCGGTCTGCTTCGAGATCAGTCCCTCATTGACCATGTCGACGGCCATCTTCAGCGCGGCCGGGCCGTTTCGCTTGCCCACGCGGGTCTGGAGCATCCAGAGCGTGCCGTCCTGGACGGTGAACTCCAGGTCCTGCATGTCGCGGTAGTGCCTCTCGAGGCGATTGCGGATCGCGACGAGCTGCTCGTAGGTCTCGGCGTTCTCCTGCTCGAGCGTCTTCTGCTCGGCGCTGGTGCGGCAGACCTCGTTGAGCGCCTCGGGTGTGCGGATGCCGGCGACGACGTCCTCGCCCTGCGCGTTGACGAGCCACTCGCCGTAGAAGGCGTTCTCGCCGGTGGCGGGGTTGCGGGTGAAGGCGACGCCGGTCGCGGAGGTGTTGCCCATGTTGCCGAAGACCATCGCCTGGACGTTGACGGCGGTGCCCCACTCGTCCGGGATGCCCTCGATGCGGCGGTAGGAGATGGCGCGCTTGCCGTTCCAGGAGCGGAAGACGGCGCTGACGCCGCCCCACAGCTGCTCCATCGCGTCGTCGGGGAACTCCTTGCCGAGCACCTCTCTGATCTTCGCCCTGTAAGCCTCAGAGAGCTCGCGCAGCTCCTTCGCGGTGAGCTGGGTGTCGCTCCTGTATCCGCGCCTCTTCTTGATCTCCTCGAGCATCTCGTCGAGCTGGACGCGGATGCCCTGGCCGTCGGCGGGCTCGATGCCCGCGGCCTTCTCCATCACCACGTCCGAGTACATCGTGATCAGGCGGCGATACGAGTCCCACACGAAGCGCTCGTCGCCGAACTTCTTGATCATGCCGGGGATCGTCTTGGTCGTCAGGCCGACGTTCAGCACGGTCTCCATCATCCCGGGCATCGATCTGCGAGCACCCGATCGCACGGAGACGAGCAGCGGATCGGAGGGATCGCCGAACTTCGATCCCATCACGCGCTCCATGTTCGCGATCGCGGCCTTGACCTGCCTGTCGAGGCCGGCGGGATATTTGCCACCCGACTTCATGAAGGCGGTGCAGACCTCGGTGGTGATCGTGAATCCGGCGGGAACGGGGATGCCCAGCCGGTTCATCTCGGCGAGGTTCGCGCCCTTGCCGCCGAGCAGATTCTTGTCATCGGCGCGACCCTCGGCTTTGCCACCGCCGAAGGTGTAGACCATTTTCTTGGGGCTCATCGTCTCTTCTGTCCTCTCTCGGGGCTGTCCCGACCGTGAAATGCTGATTTCTGGGGGGTTGTTCCTCAACCACACACAGTGGTTCCATCATGCGACAACGCCGCGCGACACACAACAGGCCATGCCCCGGATTGTCAAGATCGGTTCATCGGGGTCCCCTGAGATCCTCCGAAATCAGACCCCCGACGCTGAGATGCCTTGATTTGAGGGCCTCAGAGGAGAACCATGGGACCCGAGGATCTCTGACCCGATGGAGTGCGCTCTCTCCCTTCCCAAGACCTCGTCCCCTCCCTGGGTCCGGGCGCTGATGATCGCCCTGCTGGTCTTCGCCCTGATCGTCATCGGCCTCCACTGGCTGCCCCCCCTCCGAACGGTGGGCTCGAGTGGGGCGTTTGCCCCCCCTGTGATTCACATGAATCTCGAGGGCATCACGCTCGATGAGATCTCCGGGCTCTGCTTCAGCCGGATGCACCCGGGCCACATCTGGGTCCACCAGGACGACATCAACGATCCCCGCCTCTACCGCTTCGATGCGAGTGGCAATCACCAGCAGACGGTTCTGATCAACGGCGTCCTGCCCGAGGACTGGGAGGACATCGCGCTCGGTCCCCTGCCCGATGGATCGGACTTCGGGATCTTCATCGGAGACATCGGCGACCGTGAGGAGAATGAGCCCGACTTCCAGGTGGTGGTCATCGACGAGCGCGACACGCTGACCTCGAATCAGGTCGCCCCCGTGCGCATCGTGGACGCCCTCTGGCCCGGCGGGATGGGGCGCAACTGCGAGGGGCTGATGGTCTCGCAGATCAGCGGCGACATCTTCCTCATGACGCGCAGCAGCAACGGCCTGAGCCGCATGTTCCGCGTCCCGTTCGCCGACTGGACGGCGGAGGGGGGCGAGTCACCCACGGCGATCTTCGTGGGGCTCTTCCAGCTCTCGCAGCTCGGCACCGAGACGGGGCTGCTCGACGACTGCGAGGTGACGGCGGCCGATTTCGATCCCGGCATGCGGACCCTCGCCCTCCGCACCAAGCACTTCGTCTACCTCTATGCGCTGAGCGGCGATCCCACCGCGGCGCTCTTCTCGACCACACCTTTCGCCATGCTCTCGACAGCCGTCGAGCCCCAGGGCGAGGCGGTGACCTTCGGTCTCGATGGCCGGGATGTCTTCACCGCGTCGGAGGGGAGCGACCTGATTCTGCGATTTGCCCGCAACGACCCGCCGAACGACGGTGTCACACTCCACTGAGGGCCTGACAGACTCCGAAAGGAACGGAACCATGAGCACACCCAAGGCGACGGCTCTCCTGCTGATCACCCTGTTCGCGATGGGGGTCTCAGCCCAATACCCCCAGATGCCGCCGACACCCACCCTGCAGCCGCTGGTCATCCAGCCCGTCTCGCTCTCGCAGGGCACAGCGATCGACTTCCCCTCCGTCCGCGCCGACTTCGGCGTGATGTCCTGCGAGATCCCGCAGGGCTGGACGGCCTCGCTCCACCTGGGCGACACCAGCATGGGGGGATTTTTCATCCGGGTGAACGACCCCAATCTCCGGTTCGAGATCCGCGTGGCGCACAACTGGGTCATGCTCAACGACCAGCAGGTGGGGGGCTACTTCCCCGGCAATCAGATCTTCGAGCGATATCTCCTCCCGGCCTACGCGCAGGAGATTCAGCCCTATCAGGTCGAGGGCGTCCTCGCCCGCAGCCAGAACCGCCGCACCAACTTCGCCCCGCCCGATGCCGCGGCGATGGGGATTCAGATGCCGCTCGACTCCGGGACGCTGAGCTTCGCCGTCCGCCATCCGCACGGCGAGCGCCTGATCGGCCAGAGCTACACCGAGACGCTCCGCATCTACGAGATGCCCGACATGACCACCGGCATCACATGGGGGATGTACACGGTGCGCATCTGCACGATCACGGTCGCCCCCGCCACCGAGGCGGCGCAGCGCCTCGCGCAGCGCGCCCTCGAGCAGATGGCGGGCACGCTCGTGCTCTCCGGCGCGTACCAGCAGGCGTGGGCCCAGGGCTTCGCGGCGAATCAGGCGATCGTCTCAGACTACTCGAGCTCGATGGACCAGATCATCTCGCAGGGCTGGGCCGACCGCAGCCGCAGCCAGGACGAGATGGCCGAGCAGTGGGCGATCTACATGCGCGGCGGCCAGTGGGGGCAGGATCCCACGACGGGCGAGACCCACTGGATCACAAACGATCACACCTCCTGGTTCGTCGACGGTCACGGCAACGTCGTCGGCAGCGACTCCGGCGCCGCCCCCAACGACGGACGCAGCTGGCGCCCCCTCTCGCCGATTGGGCTGTGATTGGTTTTGGAGTCCTGCGGCTTGCCGCAGCCACTGAGATCATGGGCTTGCCCATGAATCTGCGGCAGGCCGCAGGACTCCAAACAGGACGCAATGATCTCCATTGACCACCTTCACCTCTCGGGCTTGAAATCGCCCCTGCCCCGACGACCCGGATTCATCGCCCGCTCCAAAGAGGAGGTCCAGGCCATGAGGATTCGCACACTGACAGGGATCGTCACCCTCGGGATTCTCATCACCGCGGCACCTCTTCCCGCGCAGCCCCCGAGGCCCCAGGGGCCGGTCCAGCAGACCCCCCCACCGGGCCAATACGGCTATGTCCCCACCCCGTACCAGCCCTCCACCTTTCAGCAGATGCTCTCGCCTCAGCAGCAGAGCGTCACGACCCAGCAGCCGATCTCCGCCTCCCCGATCACCGTGCTCCGCCCCGCCGGCCAGACGCCGGGCGCGGCACAGGATTTCTCGTCAGTGCGGCTCGACTTCCAGGTGATGAGCTTCGAGGCACCCGAGGGATGGGACGCCTATCTGGCGCTCGGCGACACCAGCGTCGGGGCCTTCGGCATCATCCTCCACGATCCCAACGGCCGCATGCAGGTGCGCTTCGCGCACAACTGGCACATCCTCTTCGACCGGCAGGTGGGGGGCTACCTGGCTGGCAACGCGGTGCTCGAGCACTGTCTCCTGCCCCAGCTGGCGCAGGAGATCGCACCATACGTCTACGAGGGTGTGCTCTCGCGCAGCGAGAACACCCGCACCCTCTTCTCCGATCCCGCGCTCGCCTCGTTCGGCGTCCAGATCCCCAGCGACGCGGGCTCGCTCGTCTTCGCCGTGCGCCACCCCCAGGGCGAGCGGCTGATCGGCAACGCGTACTGCAACACGCTGCGCATCGTCGATCTGCCCGACAACGTCTTCGGGCGCAACGACGGCGTCTTCTCCGTCCAGTTCGCACTCCTCACCGTCGCGCCGGGCGAGGAGGCCGCGCAGCGCTTCGTGATGCGCATCCTCGAGAACCTGATCGCCACCCTTCAGCCCAGCGAGGAGTACATGGAGCGCTGGCGCGAGGGCGCGCGGCAGAGCGCGCACATGTCCGCAGAGTACAGCGAATCGGTCGATGGCCTCATCAGCAGCGGCCAGGTCGAGGCGTCAGGGTCCAATGCCGAGATGTCCGACCAGTGGGTCGCCTACATGCGCGGCGGCCAGTACGCCGAGGACCCCGTGACCGGCCAGAATCACTGGGTCACGAATGACTACAGCCATTGGTTCGTCGACCCCCAGGGCCACGTCGTCGGCAGCAACACCGGCGACCCGCCGTCCTACGACCGGGAGTGGAGGAGACTCCGACCGGGGGGATGAGAGAACCTCTCTGGAGTGCGCGAGCTTGCTCGCGCTCTGTTTCGCGGCGGCTCGCCGCCGCGGTTCTGATCTGGAGTCCTGCGGCTCGCCGCAGA
>JAFGKF010000208.1 GCA_016928695.1 Candidatus Sumerlaeota bacterium
AGGAGGGGAAGGGGAACGACGCGCTCCTGACCCCCGCGGTCGGACGGGCGGTTGACCACCCCCGGGGCGACCGACGGCAGGAGGGGATTGGCCTTCGCCTCGGGATGATCGAGGAAGCAGATGGAGCTCCCACCCCCGTCGAGGTTCAGGGCCTCGCGGCAGCCGAGGCCTCTCATCAGGAGAGCCATCTCGCGCAGCGTCAATCCCACCGAGTGGCGCGGATCGGTGCGACCATCGACGACCGTGAGAATCACCTCTCCCCTCGATGTGATTCCCACGGCGGTGCGTGGCGCCCGGGTGTGGTCGACGTCGCAGGGCAGCCGTGTCGGCGCGACGCCGCGTCGCTGCGTCGCGGTGCCCCGACCGATCCAGGGCAGGAACTGCTCGGGCTCGCCGCGCTTGGCACAGCGCTCGAAGTGGTTCGCGGCGAGGGGCCTGCCCGCGCTGAGCAGCTGGGGGCCACAGGCCATGGCATGGCGAATGTCGCGCCGATCGGTCGGCCGCCGCCAGGCCAGACGGATCCGGCGCATCTCACCCGTCAGGACACTGGGGATGTCGTCGAGACCCGGCACACCCCGCCCGATCACGAGCACCCATCCGCTGTGCGGGATGGCGACCTCCCGCGTGAGAGTTTCCTCGACGATCTCGGTCCCGACGATCACGAAGGCACGGTCGCGTCCTGGGCGGAACGAGGGGATGCGGAGAACGCCGTCCTCCGTCTCCGCCACAGACCAGGGAGTGAAGATCCGAACCCCACCCCGGGGACACTGAGCGGTGTCGATCGCGGCGGGAATTCCCGCGGCGCGTGCCCCTCCCCACGGGACGACGGTTTTTGGCAGGAGGGGCGTCTCGATCACCACATCGGCCCAGTCGAGCGTGCGGATCTTGGCGCCTCCCTTCACCGTGAGGAGAAGCGCCGCACGGCGGAGATGGGGGGCGCTGTGCCACTGGCCATCGATCACAAGCGCACCCACCGGGTCGTTGAGGGCGGAGTGGGGATTGGCGAACTCCTCGGGGAAATTGAGGAAGAAGAGCGAGTTGATGCCCGCGAGCGGCGAGGGGAGTTCACCGATGCGCGCGGCGGCCCGGTGATCGCCCCATCGGCACATGAGATCGCTGACGGAGGCCGCGCCCCGGAGGGGAACGACGCGGGCGATCTGGAAAGTGCGTGTCGGGGGCGGTGTGGCCACGAAGCGATCGAAGATGCCCACATCGTTGAGACGGGCGAGTGCCTCGCGCTCCCGTGTCTCGACGCCCCTGTCGGAGGAGAAATGGAAGCGGCTGGACGCGGGGTCATGGATCAGCTTGCCGGCCGAGGCAAAGGTCTGAAGGACCGAGCTGGCGATCGACTGATGACCATAGATTCGGCCGGCGGAGGTCTCGAGCACCGCGTCGTCGAGTGGCCCCTCGGGGTCGCGCCGCACGGGCAGCAGGGCGAGGGGAAATGTCTTTCCCCGGCTCTGGCGACTCGTCCCCGTCGCCCAGTGGGCCTCCCAGAAGGCGGCGGTCATCTGGTGCATCAGGGTCTCATCGCCGCTGAGGAGGGTGCGCCCCTCGGCGCTCAGCACCTCGAGCGGCTGGGGCGCCAGCCGGTCGGTGCGGCTCGGCTTCCAGGCGATCGTGTTGACGCAGAGGCTGCCGTGGGTGTGGCGGGGTGTGAGGAGCTGGCTCAGGGAGGCCCGGTCCATCGGGATCGCGTTGAGCGGGATGATGAGGTTCCCGCTCACCCAGGCGGCGGGCACACTCTCCTCGGTCAGAGTCAGCGTGTTGATGTGGATGGGCCTCAGCACCTGCCGATGGCGCGTCCAGCGCCACCGCCGCCCCTTGACCTCGAGGGACTGGTGGGGAAGCGACTTGACGGCGGCCAGGCGCGCGGAGGCGATCAGGGCGATCTCCTCGAGGAGGCCCCTCACCGCGGCGAATCGGATCTTGGGGGTGCGGAGCTCGACCGCGCGCAGGCCCACCAGCGCCGAGAGACGATTCAGAGTGGCGCGGAGCTGCTCGGTGGCCTTCGCGCGGCGCGCGGGGGGAAGCGCCAAGGCCTCGATGGTGACCGGGGCCTTGGCGGCCTGCGCCAGCGGCTGGAGATCGATTTCGCGGGAGCGGCGATGGCTTGACTTGGGCACCTGTGCGCCTCCGGCGCCGACAAAGAGCAGAACCTGTGACCCAAGCTGCCCTCCGCCCGGGGAATTGTCAAAGGTCAGTCGTGCCCACCGTGGAGACGGAGGCGGAGCCGCGCCGGACCACGATGCGCCAGATCATGCCGAGCTCGGGCATCCGCGCGGCCAGGGACCATCCGATCCACACGGCGGCTCCGAGTGCCATCTCAGCGAGGAGGATGGCGGTCAGGCTCCATCCCGCCCGCATCATCGCGGCCCGGGTCCACGTCACCGCCGCGAACATCAGGGCGCCGCCGATCAGCGTCAGGGCAACCGTGCGGTCACGCGCGGCATCGCGGGCGAGGGGGACGCTGCGGCGCAGCCACAGCGCCAGGAGCACGAAGGAGAGCAGGTAGAAAAGGCCAGTGGCCAGCGCGATGCCCGGGGCCCCGAGCGGCCCCCTCAGGAGCGCGTTTGCCGCGATCTTCACCGCGAAGGCCAGCGCCGAGATGTTGAAGAGCACCCAGACGCGCTGCATGGCGTTGTAGATCTTGGTGACGACGACCAGGAGCCCCGCGAACAGCAGTCCGAGCATGTAGGCGCGCAGAGTGGCCGCCACCATCACCGTGTCGCTCGGCATGAACTCCCCGCGCTCGAGCACGACCCGGACGACGTCCTCGCTGACGAGCCACAGCCCGACGGCGATCGGCACCGTGACGTAGAAGAGCATCCGCATCGACAGCGAGGTGGTGCGGGCGAGCCCCGCCCAGTCGCGCTCGGTCACCTGGCCCGCGAGGTAGGGGAGCAGCACGTAGCCGAGATTGAGCACCCCCACGGTGACGGGGAACATGAAGATGGCGTAGGCGTAGTTGATCGTGGCGATGCCGCGGTGGACGGGCGCGGCCATGATGATGTCGACCGTCACCAGCGTGGCGGGGCTGACGAGCGAGCCGAGCAGGAGAACGAGCGAGTTGTGCGTTGCGCGCCCGATCTCGGGCGTGGGCCCCCAGGCGGGGCGGAGGATGCCGAGCCGCCAACCCGCGACGAGCAGGATCACGAGCTGCACCAGCGCCCCCGCGTAGAGCCCCCAGACGAGTGAGGCGACCTCCACGCGGATGAAGCGCAGCCAGACGATGATCACGACGATGTTCACCGCCAGGTTGGGCAGCGCCGTCAGCATCGGCAGGGCGAACTGATGGTGACCGTGGAAGATCATCGTCAGGTACTGGACGAGGAAGTAGAGCGCCAGGTACCCGAGCAGCAGCTGCAGCAGGTGCGCGGCCAGTGCGGCGTCGTGCCGCGCGGGGTCGGTGATCCAGTCCGAGACGGAGTGGGCGGCGATTCCGAGCGCCAGGCAGATCGCGACCACCAGCGCCATCATCCCCAGCCCGAAACGCGTCCAGAGGCAGGCCGCCTCGCGCTCGCCGCGGCGCGTGCGGATCTCGACGATGAGGGGGACGACGGCGGTGACCAGCGCGCCGAAGAGGCAGCCGTTGATCACCAGCGGCAGGTTGATGGCCGCCTGGTACGACTCGAGCTCGACCCCCGTGCCGAAGAAGGCGGCGATGATGATGACCTTGATGAAGCGCCCCGCATACGTCGAGGCGTGCGCCGCCATCAGCGCCGCGCTGGAGCGGCCGATGCGGCGGTTGACCTCGGCGGCGCCGATGGAGGGATCGGACAGGGCAGCCATGGGGCCGCATCGTCCGGCGCGAGGCCCCCGGCCGCAAGGGTCTTGTGGGGCGCAGGATGCGTTTTCCCTGATGACTCCCCGTCTCAGGCCGTGGTAGCATTCTCAGCGATCTCATCACCGAGGCTCCCCCATGCGCACTCTGCTCGCTGCCCTTTTGGCTCTTCCCACCCTGGTGATCTCTCTGCCCGCCGCGCCGGTCTCGCCGGAGGCACAGGCGGAGCCGGTCTCGCCTGAGGCCCAGGTGGATTTGGCATCTCCTGAGGCGGTGACGGAGACCCTCGAGGCTGAGCCCTCCACCTCCACCTCCGGGCCGCGGCCGGTGGTCTATCGGTTCGTGCTCCACGACAGCATGATCGATCCCGCCACCGCCTTCTACTTCGCCCGGGCGTACGCGCGGGCGGAGGCGGCCGACGCTGACGCGGTGATCGTCGACATCGACACGCCCGGCGGCCGCGTCGACTCCTGCATCCAGGTGCGCAACCGGATCTTCGAGTCGGAGATCCCGACCTACGCCTATATCACCCACTGGGCGATCAGCGCGGGATCGCTGATCGCGCTGTCGACCGACCGGATCTACATGGGTCCGAACAGCTCCATCGGGGGCTCCCAGCCTGTCACCTCGACAGGCGAGGGGGTCGATGAGGCGGTGAATGAGAAGATCACTTCGATCCTCCGCTCGGAGGTGCGGGCCACGATGCGCGAGCAACAGCACCGAGACCCGGAGCGCTGGGACGATCTCGAGTACCAGATCTTGCTCGCCGAGGCGTTCATCACACCGCCCGAGAACGACATCATCTCGGTCTATGCCTCTCCCGAGGTGGCCTGCAGTGTCGGCGAGCTGCTCACGCTCGACTGGGATGAGGCCGTCCGCGAGCGGATCGCCACAGGCCGATGCGAAACACTCGACGATGTCCTGACGGCGATCGGCCTGGAGGGGGCGGAGGTGCGCGAGGTCGAGCTGACCTGGAGCGAGAAGCTGGCGCGGCTCCTGAGCACCACGATGGTCTCGTCGATCCTTCTGATGATTGGACTTGGTGGGCTTTACCTGGAGTTCAAGACGCCGGGCCTGGGGCTGCCGGGGGCCATCGGACTCTTCGCGCTGATGCTCTACTTCTTCGGCGCCTACCTGGCCGATCTGTCGACCGTCATGGAGCCACTGCTCGTGGTGACAGGCTTCGTGCTCTTGGCGGCCGAGATCTTCATCATCCCCGGCTTCGGTGTGGCGGGGCTCGCCGGGATCACCTGCATCATCCTGGGGCTGCTCATGGCGCTCGTGCGACTCCCCCCACCCGAGTTCGAGTTCTCGATGATCTACATCGACGGCGCGGTTCAGACGGTGGCGGTGGGGCTCGTGCTGCTCGTCATCGCGGTGATTCTGCTGGCGAAGTATCTGCCCAGGACCTCGCTGTGGCGCCTGCTCGAGCTGGAGCCGGCCGTGATCGGAGGGCAGACGCCCCCCATCCCCGCGGGGTCGAAGATCAAGGATGTCTCGCGGCTGGAGGGCAAGGAGGGTGTGGCGGTGACCGACCTGCGCCCCGCGGGCAAGGTGGAGATCGACGGCGATCCCTTCGACGTGGTCACGCAGGGCGAGTTCATCTCCGCGGGCACGCCCGTCCGTGTGCTCCAGGCCGTCGGCGCGCGGATCGTGGTCGTCAAGCGCTGAGGGGCGAGGCTGCGCTTCGCCCTTGCCGGGGCTGAGGCATTCATCCACCATGGCGGTCGCTGTGCGGCACCGCCGCGCGCGAGATCGCCTGGGAGGAGTGCCTCTCACCATGAATCATCTGCTGCGACGCCTGATCTTCGCCGCCGTCGGCGTGCTCCTGGTCTTCTATGGGCTCTACAAGATTCTCACTCTCTGGGCCCACCGCGGGTGGCCCATGCCGGGCAACCTCCGCGACAGCCTGATCGGCTTCACGCAGGGGGTGAGTGACTGGCAGCGCCTGGTGCTCTATCTCCTGCTCGCGGCCCTGCCGATCCTCTATCTCGAGCTCTGGCGGCGGGGGCGGCGCACGGACCGTCTGATCCGGGTCTCCGAGGGTCTGCTCGTTCAGGAGTCGGCGATCACCGGGTTCCTCCGTGGGGCCATCGGGGCGCTCAGCGAGGTCCAGTCCATCACCGCGCGCGGCAGGATGATCAAGGGCCGGGGCCTCGCGCTGAACTGCCACGTCGAGGTCGAGAGCCGGATGCAGATCGCCGAGATCCAGAGGCGCGTCGAATCCGCCGCACGGACCTGCATGGCCGAGCGCCTCGGCGTCGTGCCGCTCGCCGATGTCGAGGTCACGGTCAAGAACATCGTCGCGGACCGGGAGGTGATCGGCCTTGCCTCGGCGAGTGCCAACAGGGTGCCGACAGCGTCCCCCTCGGAGCCCGTGGCGCCACCGCCTGAGCCTGCGAAGCCCCGGGCGGCGATGGATGGCCCACTGTCGCGTCAGACGATCGATCTCAGCCCCCCCGGCGAGGAGGAGGAGAACGAGGGGCATCCCCTTCCCCCCGGGTCGATCGATCTGAGAGGCATCGGCGGCTTCGATGAGGACGAGAGTGCAGACGAGGAGCGGAGACCCCCTCACGTCTGAGGGGGCGGTGGCGTGTTCACGACAGAGGGAAAGATTCTCGGAATCGACCAGTGGCCTGCGCTGCGCGAGGCGCTCGACCGCGAGCGCGCGGCGGGGCGGAAGATCGTTTTCACCAACGGGTGCTTCGACCTGCTCCACGTGGGGCATCTGCGGCTGCTCGAGGCGGCGCGGGCCGAGGGCGATGTGCTGGTCGTCGGCCTCAACACCGACGCCTCGGTCAAGCGCAACAAGGGGGCCGGCCGCCCCAAGCTCTCCGAGAGCGAGAGAGCCCGGGTGATCGCCGCGCTGGAGTGCGTGAGCTGGGTCACGTTTTTCGATGAGGACACGCCCGCCCGCGTCATCGAGGGGGTCGAGCCCGACGTCCTCGTCAAGGGGGGCGACTGGGGCCATGGCCGGATCGTCGGCGAGGACTTCGTCAAGGCCCGCGGGGGACGCGTGATCTCATGGCCTCTCATCGAGGGGCACTCGACCACTGATCTGATCGCGAGAGCCTCGCGCGGAGGGGGATGACACGCGGATGCGGCTGAGTCTGACCAACGCGATCCTGCTGGGCATCGCCCTGGCCATCGCGCTGGGGCTCTTGGCGAACTTCGCGTCGACCGAGGGCCCCGATCCCGATCACCCCGGTCAGATGAAGACTCTCTATCCTCTCTGGGCGGCGCTTCTCATCCCGCTGAGCGAGCTCATGGGCCAGGTGTTCCTGCAGGGCATCAAGATGCTCGTCGCGCCCCTGATCCTGACGGCGATCGTGGCGGGCATCGCCACCATCCCCACCCGGTTCGGGATCGCGCGCCTCGGCATCAAGACGCTGATCTACTACCTGGTGACGACCACCCTCGCGGTGATCCTCGGGCTCGTCTGCGTCAACATGATCCGCCCGGGCGAGGGCAAGACCGTGGACTCGATCCGCGAGGAGCTGGGCGCGGCCTTCGACATCGCCTCGGCGAGGCTCGTCGCCATCGAAACCGAGGGGAAGATCCCCGAGGGCGCGGGCGACCTGATCCGGAATCTGATCAACCAGTGCCTGACCAATCCCTTCGAGGCGCTGGCGGAGCCCAATGTCCTGGGTATCATCACCTTTTCGATCCTGATGGGTCTTCTGCTGCCCCACATCGGGCCGCGCGGGAAGCCACTGATCGAGCTCTTCCAGGCGGGCTTCGATCTGATGATCCGGATCGTCCACGTCTTTCTCTGGCTCGTGCCGTTCGGGGCCTTCGGCCTGCTCTACGTCCTGCTCGCCGAGGTGGGGCTGCGGCTCTTTGTCCCGCTGGGGGCCTACTGCGCGACGGTCATCGTGGGCATCGGGCTCCATGGTCTGATCACGCTGCCGCTGATCCTCATCCTCGTGGGGCGCTTCAACCCCTGGCGCTTTTTCAAGGGCTACCGCGAGGCGCTCGCCGTGGCCTTCACGACCACCTCCAGCTCCGCCACGCTGCCGGTCTCCATGAAGTGCGCCGAGAAGAACCTCGGCGTCCCCAACCACACCGCCTCCTTCGTGCTCCCGCTCGGCTCGACGGTGAACATGGACGGCACGGCGCTCTACGAGGCGGTGGCGGTGATGTTCTTCGCCCAGCTCTATGGGATGGAGATGACGCTGTACCAGCAGGTGCTCATCGCCATCACCGCGACGGTCGCAGCCATCGGGGCGGCGGGGATCCCGTCGGCCGGGCTCGTGACGATGTTCATCGTCTGCGCCGCCGTGGGGGTCGATCCCGCGGCCATCGCCCTGATCATCCCCGTCGATCACATGCTCGACATGTTCCGCACCGCGACCAACGTCGCCGGAGACGGGGTGGGAGCGGTGGTCATCGCCCGGACCGACGGCGAGGACCTGGAGGCCAACGTGCGAAAACAGGCCGAGTCCCCCTCTTCCTCTTGAGGATTGATCCTCAGTTCGAATACACTCTGCGTGAGGCGGCGCCCGAGGCGCTCCAGTTTCCACTTCTCCTGGGCCCCCGATCGGCTTCGGAGAGACGTGCGGCGGTTCGCCGTGCGGGTGACAGATCGACCGCGAGGTCTGGAGCGCCCTATTGAACGCTCGGCTGTGGCCTGCGGCCACCCTCGAGCGTTTCAATCAGAGACGGGCGCTCCCGGTGGAGCCGGGCGCCGTCTCCCCCTGAGACGATGTTCCGCAGCCGCGAGATCGCCGACCTTGTCGCCCAGAGAATGGGTCTTCCCCGTGATCAGGTCCGGGAGACAATCCGGCGTTTTCACGCGGAGGTGCTCAGCGAGATCGCGCAGGGCAACCGCCTGAGGCTCCACGGCCTCGGCACCTTCAAGATCCATCACCGCCCGGCGTGCATCCGTCAGGTCAAACGGCTGCTCAGCTCCAGAACGCGCGAGGTCGAGATACCGGCCTCTCAGTGGTTCCGCTTCAAATTCTCGCCCACGTTCAGGCGCCGCGTGTGTGCGGTCCAGACGCCTCTCCAGCATCCCCCCCGCCCCGTCAAGAGGCGCCCCGATCGAGGCAACGGCCGCCCCTGGTGGAGGCTCTGGTGATGGCCAACTGCCGCACCATCGCGCGCAGGATCTCCCGCCACACCGGCCTGGAGCCGCGCCAGACGGAGAAGATCATCGCGAACTACTTCCTGGTCCTCGCCGCCGCGGCCAAGACGGGCGCGGGCATGGGGCGCCTCGGGCACATCAGCTATCGTGAGGACCTCGAGGCTCGGCCGGACCTGGGGCTCGACCCCCTCATGTTCGGGGCCTCCGAGGGGCTGCTGCGGGCGGCCAAGCGGGGGACGGTTCCTCCCCGCGTTCGCCACCTGATCGACGAGGACTGACCGGGTGCACCCCGCGACGCTGTGCGATCTCGCCGCGCGGCTCGGTGTGGCGGAGTCCGACCTGCGCCGATTGATCGAGAATGCGGAGTCCCTGTACACCGTCCGTCGGCGCCGCAAGGTTTCGGGGCGAGTGCGTGTGCTCCATGTGCCCGCCGAGGAGCTGCGGACTGTCCAGCGTCGCCTCAGCGCACACCTGCTGATGGGGATCCGTGTGGCGAGCGCTGCGCACGGATTCGTGAGGGGCCGCTCGATCGCGGACGCGGCTCGCCCCCACGTGGGGCAGCGGTGCGTGCTCCACCTCGACATCGCGGATTTCTTTCCCAGCATCACGTCGGCCATGGTGAGGGGGACGCTTCGGGGGGAGGGCTTCAGTGAAGAGGCCGCGGAGGCACTGACGCGTCTCACCACCCTGCGCGGCCGCCTGCCGCAGGGGGCGCCGACGAGCCCGGCGCTGAGCAACCTGGTCTTTCGCCCTCTCGATCATCGCCTCAGTGCACTGGCCAAGCGGCGAGGGATCATTTTCACACGCTATGCCGACGACCTGACCTTCTCGGGGAAGGGTGACACCCCGGGCATTCTCCCGACTGTCCGCGAGATTCTGGGGGAGGCGGGATTTCGGCTGCGGGCGGACAAGACGCGTGTCCAGCGCCGGGGGCGGGCACAGCGCGTCCTCGGATTGACAGTCAACGACGGGGTCGGTGTGGCCCGCTCCCTGCGCCGCAATCTGCGGGCGGCGCTCCATCGGGCGGCTCGACAGGGGGGACGACCCACCACGGAGCAGATGGCCCGGATCGAGGGGATGATCGCCCACATCGGCAGCGTCTCCCCCGCGCAGGCGGCTCCGCTTCGGGCCGCCCTGGTCCGGCTGAAGGCGGAAAGCTCTTGAGCACTTCCCCTCCGGTGGTCAGACTGCAGAGGTTCCCCCCACACCCCTTGGAGAGTGCTCCATGGCGGTTTCAAAGAGGGTTCTGGTCATCGACGACGAGAAGCGGATGGCGGGCTCTGTCTGCCAGGTGCTCAGCCGCGAGGGGTACCACGCCGTCGCATCGCACAGCGGGCGCGAGGGGCTGGAGCGTCTCGATGAGCAGCCCTTCGATGTGGTGCTGACCGACCTCCGCATGCCGGACCTGGACGGCATCGAAGTGCTGAGGCAGATCCATGAGCGGCACCCCGAGACCCTTGCGATCGTGATGACAGCCCACGCCTCAACCGAGAGCGCGATCGAGGCGATCCACCACGCGGCGTTCGACTACATCCCCAAGCCCTTCGAGATCGAGCAGCTGCTCAGCGCGGTGGCGAGGGCGTTCCGCTGCCTGGAGACCGAGCGCCTCCGCTCGGACATGATGTCGATGATCAGCCACGACATCAAGGTGCCGCTGACCTCGATCATCGGGTACACCTCGCTGATCCGCGACCGGCGGCGGGGCGAGTGGCACCCGCGCGCGGAGGGGTTCCTCGACATCATCGCGTCGAACGCGAACAAGATCCTGGCGCTGATCGACAACTACCTGACGACATGCAAGATCGAGACGGGGCGGCTCGAGCTCGTGCGGCGCCCGACGCGTGTGATCGATCTCCTCTTCGAGATGGAGGCGATGCTCGCCCCTGAGGCGGCCAAGCGCCACACCCGGATGGTCATCGATTGCCCTGGCGACCTGCCCGAGATCCTGGCCGACGAGAACCTGCTCTTCCGCGCCATGTCCAATGTGGCGAACAACGCGCTTCAGTACAGCCCCCCCAATGCCCAGATCACCCTGCGCGCCCAGGTGCTCCCCGCCGAGGAGGCACCACTCGGGGTCAGGGCGCTGGCCCTGGTGATCGAAAATCCGGGGCCCGGGATCCCGCCCGACGAGCTTCCCCACGTGTTCGATCGCTACAGCCGCCTCGGCTCCAGCCGGGGCATCGAGGGCACCGGCATTGGCCTCTTCGTCGTCAAAACGGTGCTGGAGGCCCATGGGGGCGCCGTCCGAGTCGAGAGCCAACCCGGAGTCACAACCCGATTCACACTCTACCTGCCCCTGAAACCGGAGAAGCCCTCAGCATGACCGGGGGCCACATTCTCCGTCCCGGCCTGGCGCTGTGCCCCACGGGGCGCATCTGGCGGCGCCCCTGGCTGAGAATCGTGGAGGACGAGATCGCGGAGATCGGCGAGGGTGATCCTCCCCAGAACTCCAATGGCGCCTCGGTGAAGGAGCGCCCCGAATCCATCCTGCTGCCTGGATTTGTCAATTCCCACACCCATCTCGCCCTCACCCCCCTGGCGGGTTGCCTCGAGCCGACGACTGACTTCTGGCAGTGGATCGCCGATCTTGTCGCCCTCCGCAACACACTGAGCGATGAGGCGAAGATCGAGGGGCTCAGAGAGGGGCTCTCGCTCTCGCTGGCCGCGGGGACCACGACGCTGCTGGATTTCGCCACGGCCTTCCCCCCCGCGTCGCCCACCGTGATCGGCGCACTGCGGGCCGTGGAGATCATCTCCTTTGACCCCAGCGAATGTGCCCGCTGCATGGCGGAGTGGTTTGCCCTGGAGTCGCGATTCGCCGCACCGCACTCGGTCTACGGCACGACGCCCGAGCTGCTCGAGATGCTCGCCGATCAGGTGCGCCGCCGCGGCGGGGTTTTCACCACGCATCTCTCGGAGACCGAGGACGAGAACCGGCTGTGGCAGCTGGGGCACAGCGACGGCACGGATCGCCACTTCGAGCACTTCGGCGTCCGGAGGCCCTGGTGGCAGCCGCCGCGCTGCTCCCCCGCGCAGTTTCTGGCACGGCTGAGCGCGCTCGATGATCACTCGCTGCTCGTCCACTGCAACTACCTGAGCGATGGGGACGTGGAGCTGATCGCGGCCTCGGGGGCGAACGTCTGCGTCTGCCCCGCCTCGCACCGCTTCTTCGGCCATGCTCCGCACCCGCTGCCGCGGCTCCTCGCGGCCGGTGTGAACGTCTGCCTGGGCACCGATAGCCTCGCCTCCTCCCCCACCCTCTCGATGTGGGAGCAGATGCGCATCGTCGCCCAGGATCACCCCACACTGGAGTGGCCCCTGCTTCTGTCTCTCATCACCACGGCGGGCGCGCGTGCCCTGCGCCTGGGCGACGAGCTGGGAGTGCTCACACCCGGGGCACCCGCGGATCTCATCCTGGCGAGAGCGGATCAGGGATGTGAGTCGGCGGCGAGGAATCCCCGCTCGCTGTTCGATGGGCCCCTCTCCATCGAGGAGGTCTTCATCGCGGGGGAGAGCGTCCACCGCGCCTGAGAGCGCCTCATACGAATCACACTTGACAATGACCATCGACGGGTTGGCGCAGGGGAGGCAGTGGCATTGATAAAACAGGGCCCCACAGTGGTCTGGGTGGGGCCTTCATTCATGAAGCCAGTGCAAAAATCCATTGGATTCCTATCAGCCCCCCTCCCAGGGCATGGGGATGCCGCTCTTGGCGAACCACCAGAGCAGCAGCGCCACGATCGCGGCGAACACGAGGGTGTTGAAGACGATCACACGCACATAGAGCTTGCGTGTGGCGCTCGCCACCTGGGGCTGGATCTGCTCGCGCATGTGATGCGCGACCTGTGTGCGGACCTGGTTCTCGATCTGCTGGGGGATCGTCTTGGACGAGAGCAGTCCGATCTGGCGCTCGGCGAGCTCGGGGATCAAGTCGCGCGCGACCTTCGGGACGATCTTCTGGGCCAGCGTGTCCACCGCCGTCACGAGCTTGTGGCTGGCGTCGGGCACGAGGCTCTCGACGGCCTGCTGCACGCGGATCTTGACCTCGCGGTCGAGAATGCTCTGGAGCGACTCGCGGATGCGCTCGCGGGCGATCCCCGGGACGACGGCGTCGGCGGCCCGCCGCGCGGCCTTCTCCAGGCGGTCGGTGAGCTGGCTCTCGATGGCCTCGCCCACGCGCTCCTCGGCCTGCTTGTCGATCATGGAGTGCGCGACCTCGGTCACGGTCATCCGCACCAGCTCCTGCTCGCGCTCGGCGCCCAGGGTGTTCACCTTGGCGTCGACCTCGCGGCGCGCCCGGTCGTCGATCGCCTCGATCACCTGCTGGATCATCCGCTCGACGATGATCTGGGTGCGCTTCTCGATGACCGTCTGCACCTCCTCTTCGGCCAGCTGGTTGATGCGATCGCCGGCCACCTGCGCCAGGCGCTGCTGCGCCTCGTCCTCGATGCGGTGCTCCTCGAGCAGCTCGGTCACCTTGCGCAGCAGCTGCGCGGGCGTGAAGGGCTTGAGAAGATGCCCATTGGCGCCGCGGAGAGTCACGCTCTCGCGGTCGTTGACGTCCCCCTCCCCGATCAGCAGAAGAACAGGGGTGGTCGCGACCTCCAGCGTCTGACGGATGGTCTTTGTGGTCACAAAGCCATCCCAGCCAGGCATGGCGTCGTCGACGATCAGGAGGTCCACCTCTCCGAGCTCGGGGTAGTTGGCCGCGGCCAGCCCGTTGGAGGCGCACGTCACCCGGAAGCCGTGCTCCTCGAGGATCGAGCGGCACACCTCCTGGATGAACCGGCTCTCCTCCGCGACAAAGATCTGCTCACCGGCCATTGTTGGGGCTGACCTCCTCATTGGTCTGACGCTCGAGGATCAGGACCAGCTCGGTCGCGGTCATCCCCAGGGGACCCACCTCCTCGACGACGGAGGCCTGGAGATCGGCGACCAGCTGGGAACAGAGCTTGTTCCACTCGCGCGGCGGCAGGGCGTGGGCCAGTGCCTCCGCCAGGAGATCGTTCAGGTCAACCAGCGCCGCCCAGGTGTCCTCGATGAGGAGTGTCCGCACGGTCGGCTCGGTCAGAACCGCCCACTGGCGATCGAACAGATCGGTGTCGAGCAGGCCACCGACCACGGCGATGCCATCGGCCGCCGGGAAGCGGTTGGTCAGACGCTGCCAGATCAGGGGAGTCATTGGCCAGCAGCCCCAGGGGTCCTCGATGCGCCGCCTCTGAATGTTGCGGAGCAGCTCATTCGCCAGGGCGGCGGCCAGGCTGACGGGCGTGCGGTGGCTGTCGGCGATGGCTGTGTTCCGGGTGTCGCGCTGCGCTTTCTTCCACCAGGCGCGGCCTCCCCCGTTGTCCCCCGCAGTGCCGGAGCCGAAGCTCGGGTCGCCGACGCGGCGCGAGGCCGCCTCACTCGTCCGCTCCTCGGCCTGGAGGTAGGGCTCACACGTGATCCACCCCTGCTGCATGAAGTTGGCGAGAATGCGGTAGGTCTCGAAGCGCCCCAGCCCGCTGCGGTCCACGATGCTCCCGACGGTCAGCGATCCATTGATGAGCGAGAGCAGGCGCCACTCACTCGGGGTCAGAGAGGTGTCCGGCTCGTGATGTGTCTCGGGGGCGAGCGGCACGGGGACGGCGTGGTCGTCGCCGATGTGCTGCGTGATCGTCTTCCACTCGTCCTGGCGGCGCACGCCCTCGATGATCAGCGGCTCGATCTCGATCTCGATGATCGAGGGGGCTGTCTCCACCACGGTGTCGCTGGGATCGAAGCGGAACTCCCCGTCGTTCCAGCCCATCAGTGACCAGATCTCCTCCTCCAGCTGGAGGCGAAGAGTCTGGGCCAGGGTCTCCTGGTCGATGAGGCCGCGGTCGAGAAGCGCCTGTCCGAGGGGCGCGGTGATCTCGCCCGTGCGCTGGGATTCGAGGATGTCGTCGATGTCGCGCCGCGAGATCGCCCCGCGCACCAGGAGCAGCTCGCCGAGCCGCTGGCGGTGAGTGAAGACCGACGAGTTGACGATCTTGCCCTCGCGGAACATCAGCTGGATGCGCTCGTCCTCGCGCGAGACGCTCAGGATGCCGTTCATCCCCCCCAGGCGGAGGAACTGCAGGATCTCGAAGAGGTTGAAAGAGCGCAGGCTCCCCTCGAGCATCTTGGTCGAGGTGCTCCCTGGCCGGGTGCTCCCGGCGCCCGCGGCGTTCTTTGTCGAGTGCTCCATGGCTCTGTGACCGTCTCTCGCTTCTGGGTCACTCTCAGGCCCGGCGGGGCCGCGCTCAGCGGTCTCCGAAGAGATCGTCGAGCTTGTCGGCGGCCGCCTGGCCCATGTCCGATCCCTCGCCCGCCCCCCCCGTCGCGCGGTCGGGGCAGGTGGCCGCCATGGCCAGCGCCTTTCGCTCATGGCCGAGGATCTCCGTGATCTCCGCGGCGGAGCTCTTGGCGTAGAGGCGAACCATTCCGATGGTGGTCCGATCGTCGAAGATCACACAGAGGATCGTGTCATCGTCGACGAGGACATTGTGAATCGAGTCCTTCTCCCCCTGATGGAAAAGGACCGTGAACTCATTCTCGCCCACCAGCTTGGCCATCGCGCGCGTCGAGGCGAAGCTGCCGGCGACCAGGGCCGCCAGGGCCGCAGTGTCGATGTGCTGCGTGAAACCCCTCTGGGTGATGCACTGACCGTCCTGGTCGACGAGAACGGCGCACTTGGCGCCCGACTCGCGCAGAAGAGTGGTCATGGATGCGTGGAGGGCATCCAGGGCGGGTTGGTGGAGGACCAAGGGACTCATCGGTTCGCATCCTTCGGGGTCTGGGTGGCGGCGGCCTCCGGTGGGGCACCGGCGGGGACAAGATCTTCATCCGCGGGCCAGGCGCTCAGCGACTCGCCACGAGGGACGAGACGGAGACGACGCAGGCGCATCCAGGCGCGGGGGCTGAGGCCCTCACCCGCGGGGGGCTCGACGAGCACCTCCGGCGAGGAGCCGTTGAGACCCGAGATGAGCAGGCGGGCCCGGTGGCCGGGGCGGATCGGCCCCGTGGGATCGGCGGGGCCCGACTGGTTTCGGCGCACGAAGCCCCAGAGACGCAGATTGGCGTCGATCAGGTGCGCGCCCTCCCCATCGTGGTTGGCGCGGGGCTCGATGTGGATGATGGCACGGCCGATCCGGAGTCGGTGCCAGAACACATCGGAGATCTGCGTGAACTCCCACCGCGGCTGCTGTGAAGAGGCGGGGGCTGCGGCGGGACGGCGGCGCAGCTGAGGCCGCTGGGCGCGGAGCTTGGCGGGATCGATGAGCTTGCGCGGGCGCGCGGGCGCTGCGGCACCCTGCTGACCCTGGGGCTTGGCGCGGAGCCTGGGGGGAGGGGCTGAGGTTGTCCCCCTTCCGGAGGCCGCTGCGGCGACGCTCGCTGTGGCTGTCGCAGTCGCTGCAGCGGAGCCCTCGGTCAGCGACTGGATCTGGTGGCGGAGTTTTCGCAGCACGGCTGAGGCCACGATCTTGAGCGTGTCCTTGACCCCCTTTCCCTCGGAGGCCACCCCGATGATCGATGGCACCTCGCCGCCGGGATTGAGGGCCTTCTGCATGTCGTGGGGGCTCAGCGCTCCCGGCAGATCCTGCTTGTTGTACTGGAAGACGTGGGGGATCTCCTCGAGGCGGTATCCGTACTCACCGAGATTCTCATGCAGGTTGTCGAGGCTCTCGAGGTTCTCCTCCATCTTGTCGGGCTGAGAGTCGGCGACGAAGACGATGCCGTCGACGCCGCGCAGCACGAGCTTGCGCGTCGCGTTGTAGTAGACCTGGCCGGGGACAGTGTAGAGCTGGAACTTGGTTGTGTAGCCCTCGATGGTGCCGAGGTCGATCGGCAGAAAATCGAAGAACAGGGTCCGCTCCTGCTGAGTGTCGAGCGTGACCAGCTGACCGCGGTTGGTCTCGGGGAGTCCGTGGTGGATCATCTGGAGGTTGGTCGTCTTCCCGCTCATGCCCGGGCCATAGTAGACGATCTTGCATGTGATCTCACGGGTGGCGCTGTTGATCGATGCCATTGTCTGTGAGCTCCCGCAGTGGGCTCAGCGCACCGGGGCGCTGGCCCGGAGGCTCTGGGCAGCACGCCTCATCTCGAGGCGAACCAGTCCCAGGTTGGCATTGGGCTCCGCGAGGGCCACGAGGTTGCCGACCGGCGTGGCCTGAAGGAACACCTTCTGCTCGTTCAGCTCGAAAAAGGCGCTGTCCATGGCGCCGGCGCCCAGACGGGTCAGGCTCTTGTCCGCCGCGTTGGTCAGCGCCGAGATCAGGGCCGAGGCCTGCTCGGCATCCGACCCCAGTGCGACATCGCTGGCCACGATGATGCCGTCGTCGTCGACGACAAAGCTCCCCACGATGCCCGGCGTCTTGTTCAGGTCCTCGAGTGTGTGCTGCATGGCGTCATCCTCTTCTCAGTGGGAAAGGGCGACCGGCGCGGTCGGCGACGGCTCCTCCCCAAAGCGGTAAGTGAGCAGCGCCTCGGCTGCCTCTCTCGCACGATCGGTGGCATGGACCACCTGGGCGGAGGTCAGGGTCTCGGTGAAAAACAGGTTCAGGGCGATCTCGCCCGGCAGCGAGGTCATGGCGATCCAGTGCTTCTCGGATTGCACGATCGCTCCGCGCGGGGCGCTCTCGGGCGCGATCAGCCGGTTGATGCCCATGAGCCAACGGCTCAGCGATCCACTCAGCGCCTCAGCCTCGGCGGCCCAGGGCACCGTCTGCCAGATGACGAGACCCTCGGGGCTCAGCATCACGAAGCCCTCGAGCCCCGACATTTTGATCAGGAAGCCCTCGAGCTCCTTGAAACTGTAGATGAAGGGCGTCGCATGGGGCATCTGCCCATTGCCCGAGGGCGCGGCCTCGACGACCGGGGCCGGTGGGGGCCTCAGCCGGCTGGTCTCCGGAGGGGCCGGACTCTGGCTCTTGGAGAAGCGGGTGATTTTGTCGAGCATCTTCTGCTCGAGGAAGCCCGGTGCCCACCGGTGAAGAGCCATGGGGAGAACCAGAATCAGCAGCCCGACCTGAAAAGCGATCACGAGGGGCGATCCCATCCAGAAGGTGAGAGCCAGCGCCGAGAGGCTCTCGACACCCGGCATCTGATTCATCTGCTGGAACACCGCGGCTCCGGCCAGAGAGCAGAGAGCCCGCGTGAGGACCAGCACACCGGTGATCACCAGCGCTGGTGTCAGCGAGCGCACCTGACGCTGCTGAGAGAGAATCATCGTGTAGAGCCCCACCTCGATGATCACGGCGAGCGGCGCAGCCCACAGGCTCCAGAGCGAGGGCCAGAAGACGCCGCTGCCCCCGAAGGCATAGGCGACGGGCGCCATGAGCGCCACCAGCAGCAGGGTGAGCCACTGAACAAGGCGAATGGTGTCCACAGCGATCATTGAGTCTCTCCCTGCCCGGCGGGGCTCTGGCCGTTGCCTCCCTCTCTCGGGAGGGCGGCAAACTGCTCGGCGAGCCGCTTGGCGACTCCGAAGGGGGCCTTGGCCGTCAAAGTGATGGCGAGGCTTCCGTCATCAGCTCCCAGGTCGCGGATCAAGAGGGTGGCGGAGGCGGTTTGCAGCAGAGCCATCCGGATCGCCCCGCTGTGTCCCCTCGACTCCAGCGCCTCCCAGGCGCGGAGCATCTCGCCCAGCGGGGAGTCCGTGTCGCTGAGTGGCACGACCTGACAGTCGATGATCTCCGGCTGAGCGCTCAGGTGCTTGAGGAGCTCCCCGCGTGTGGCGGGGGGGCGATCAGAGCCCCGCTCGGGTGGCGCGAGGGCGAGACTCTGCGAGAAGCGCTCGGCCAGACCCCGCTGAGCCTCGAGGAAGGCGGCGACCAGCTCCGGATCTTCCCCCATCTCGTTGCGGAGGTCCTCGATCTGCTCGAGCGCCCGCACGTAGAGGCGACGCCGCAGGGCGAGCTGAATTCTCAGCCGACGGGCACTGAGCGACTGAGGAGCCTGGTTCAGCACCACAAGGCACTCGGCCTCGGCCAGGTCATACTTGCCCATGTCGAAGTGGATCTTGGCCAAGAGGATGTGGCCGGCCACACTCCAGCCATACTCCGACAGCCCCAGGTGGCAGGTCTCCAGCGCCCGGTGGAACTGGCCCTGGGCGCGGAGGGCATCGGCCAGCGGGATATAGGCCAGAGGATTGCCTCCCCCCTGAGCCTCCTGCTCAAGAGCTTCCAGAGAGCGGGGTGGCGTTTCCAGACCCATCAGCGAAAAGATCGTCTCGTGACGAAGAGCTCCCTGGGCCCCCCATGGCTGTGGTTCGCAGGCTTGACGAATCCCAGGGGGGATCCGCCTCCGGCCCACAGCAGGCCGCTGGGCGGCTGCTCGGAGGGGAGCCGCTAACTCTGTATCGGCACTTGCAGGGGGTGAGCTGAGCTCAGTGAATCATTTTCATCACACCAGTTGCGCCTTGACATCAGGGCGTTTGGGCCATATCTGAGAGCGATTCCACAGGACACTGTGCTTTCAAGGAGACGCCCCATGGCCGACGAGATTTATGGCAATGCACTGGGACTGATTGAGACCCGTGGCCTGGTTGGCTCGATCGAGGCGGCCGATGCCATGGTCAAAGCCGCCAACGTGCGCCTCGTCGGCAAGGAGCATGTCGGTGGGGGACTTGTCACGGTCATGGTCCGTGGCGATGTCGGCGCCGTCAAAGCCGCCACCGATGCGGGGGCCGCCGCCGCACGCCGCGTCGGCGAGCTCCTCAGTGTCCACGTGATCCCCCGGCCCCACAGCGATCTCGAGAGCATCCTGCCCGGCGGCTGAGGCGGTCACCCGGTGACCGGTTGAACCGGGGACGGACCAGCCGCTCAACCCCTCTGCCAATCAGCAACTGATGGACACCGCGTCGCTGCGCCGCCTCATCGAGCAGACGGTCATCCAGGTTCTGCGCGAGCAGGCGACCGGCGGGGAGAGCCCCCCCGAGCCCCGCCCCCTGGTGCTGATGACGGGCTGCGTCAACGGGCTCGAACCGGTTTTGCACCAGATCCGGCGCCTCAATGAGGAGATGGGGCCCGTCAGAGCGGCGCTCTCGGAGTCATTTTGCCAGTTGGTCACTCCCGAGAGCTTCTCCGAGGACACTGGGGTCACCGATCTCCACCTGAGCCTGACCCGCGCCGAGGCGGAGAACCTGGTGATGAGCACCTCGCTGCTGCTGGTCGGATGTCTGTCGGCGAACAGCCGCGCCAAGATGGCTCTGGGCCTCTCCGACTCACTGCCGTCGATCCTCTGGCTCGCCGCACGGAATGCCCAGATTCCGATCTTCATCGCCCAGCCGCCGGAGCCGCTGGTGACACCGCCCTCGCCGGGTGCGAGTCCGGCCCGAAAAACCCAGGCCGAGGAGCAGATGTCGATTCTCCGCGCCGATGGTGCCCAGCCCGTGCCGGCGAAAGAGATCTTCACGCACCTGCAGCGCTTCCTGCTCGAGCGCGCCGACCCCGTGGCGGCGAAGAGACTGCGTGAGGCGGGGCCGCGGCCCATCATCACCGCCGAGGACGTCGAGCGCGCCCACCGCCGCGGGATGAAACGATGGGATCTGCCGCGTGAGGCGATCGTGACGATGGCCGCGCATGACCGCGCGCGCGACCTGGGGCTCGAGCTCACCGGGGGCAATCTGCCTTGAGTGACGCGCCCCGCCCGTTTCTCGTTGAGCGCGACTTTCGCCCCATGGGCTACGACATCGACTACGCCGGAGTCGTCAGCAACATCGTCCACATCCGCTGGCTCGAGGATCTCCGCATGGCGATCCTCGACGATCACCTGCCGCTCGACGGACTTCTCACAGAGGGGCTCAGCCCGGCGGTGATCGGGACACGCATCGATTACATCCGCGCGATCCGTCTCTTCGACCGCCCCATCGGCCGCATGTGGATGAGCGAGATCGGCCCCATCCGATGGCGTGTGGAGGCGGAGTTCACTCTCGGCGGCGAGGTCGCCGCCCGCGCGGAGCAGACAGGTGTTTTCATCGATGTCGCGAAGCTCCGGCCCATCCGCATCCCCACCGCGCTCCGGGAGCAGTTCGAGCGTGAGGTGGCCTCATCCGAGCCTTGAACAGTTGCGCATCGGTTTGTGTCTCAGCTAGGCTCCCCCATCAACCCAGGAGGGGATCCCATGGCAAAAGTCGAGAAAGTGACCGAGTTCTGGGTTCGGCTGAGGAAAAAAATCGGAAGTCTCGCCAAGGCGATGGATGCGCTCGCGGACGGGGGCGTCAACGGCCGCGCCTTCGTGGCCTGGGAGGAGAAGAAGAGCGGCGTCCTGCTCTTCGTGCCCAACGACGTGAGGAAGGCCACCCGCGCGCTCAAGGCCGCGCGGCTGCGATTCAAAAAGAACCCGGCCATCGCGGTGACCTGCAAGAACCGCCGGGGCTCGGGCAAGAGAATCGCCCAGGCGCTCGCCGAGGCGGAGATCAACATCACGGGGGGCTACGCCTCGGCCGTCGGCACGGGCAACTACCTCACCGTGATCAACACCGACAACAACATGGCGGCGATGCGCGTGCTCAAAGACCTGAAGCTCTGAGACGCTGAGAAAAAGAGTGGTCCGGGAGCCAAGCTCCTGGACCTCCCATGAGCTGCGTGTCCGGCCCGGGTTCAGCCCAGGGCGGTGGTGACGGCATCGTATCGCGCAGCGACGCGGGGCCACTCGACGATGTCCATGAACGCGCGGACGTAGTCTCCGCGGCGGTTCTGATAGCGCAGATAATAGGCGTGCTCCCACACGTCGACGCCCAGCAGCGGCACGGTGGCGTGCATGGAGAGCAGGTTCTGATTCTGCACCTGCTGGATCAGCAGCCGCTTCGCGCCGAGGTGATAGACGAGCAGCCCCCAGCCACTGCCCTCCACGCTCCCCGCGGCCTGGGTGAATTGCGCGCTGAAGGTCTCGAACGATCCGAAGTCCCGGGCGATCGCCTCGGCCAGCGCCCCGCTGGGGGCTCCGCCGCCGTCGGGGCCAATCGTGTCCCACAGCAGCGAGTGGAGCACATGGCCCCCACCGTGGAACGTCAGCTTCTTCGAGAGGTGCTCGATGGAGGCGAAGTCGTTCGACTCGCGGGCCGCGGCCAGGGCGTCGAGCGTGCTGTTGAAGCCGTTGACGTAGCCCTGGTGGTGGCGGTCGTGATGGATCTCCATCGTCTGGGCGTCGATGGCCCGATCGACGGCGTCAAAGCCGTACCGAAGCGATGGCAACACTCCGCGCCCCTCGTCGTCGAAGGCTCCGGCGAAGAGGTCGACCCCTCCGCCCGCGGTGGGCATGGAGTCCTGGGCGGCAACGCCTTTGGCCAATCCGGCGCCCAGCGCCAATCCCGCCGCGGCCAAAGCGCCTGTTCTCATCATCTCGCGTCGCGTGAAGTCTGGCATATTGTCTCTCCGTCTCAAGATTTTCCGGTGGGTCGGGAGAGCTGAAATCCCCCACCTGAGGACGGGGAGAGGTCGAAATCCTCTCCCCTTTGCCTCTGGATTCCAAAGTCAGGGGATGAAGCGAAAACCGCGCCGAGAGTCTCTGGGGTGGATTTGATGGAGCGCCGGCGCCCTCGCCGGCATTGGCAGTGTCGGCCTCAAAGACCGACACGAAGAGGCGCTGCCTGAAGGCAGCCGGGTCTCCGGA
>JAFGKF010000209.1 GCA_016928695.1 Candidatus Sumerlaeota bacterium
TCCAGGCCGATGATCGTCTGGTGCAGGAGCACGTGGTTGAGGACGCTGCCGAGCGCGTAGTTGCGGTCGTCGTTTTTCACGGCCTCCTCGACGGCCTCGCTGATGGCGATGCCGAGGCTGCCGGGGGTGTTCGGCATCGCCTCGAGGACGGCTCGGCCCGACTCTGTGCGGTCGCTGGGTGAGGGATAGGCCTCGCCGCCCCACGCCTGCATCATCAGCTTGCGATAGGGCTTCTGGTCGAAGCTGCAGCGCACCATGTAGACGGTGCACTTCATGCCCATCAGGCAGGTGGCGAAGGAGAGCGCGCTGCCCCACTGCCCGGCGCCCGTCTCGGTCGTCAGGTGATTGATGCCCTCGATCTTGTTGAAGTAGGCTTGGGCGACGGCCGTGTTGGGCTTGTGGCTGCCGGGGGGGGAGACCGCCTCGTTCTTGTAGTAGATGCGCGCCGGGGTGCCGAGCCTCTTCTCGAGGCCGCGGGCCCGGTGGAGCGGGGTGGGGCGCCAGAGGGAGAGGATGCGTCGGACCTCGTCGGGGATCTCGACCCAGGGATCGGCGGTCACCTCCTGCATGATCAGGCCCATGGGGAAGATGGGGCGGAGATCGTCTGGGCCTGCGGGCTGCTTGGTGCCCGGGTGCAGGGGCGGCAGCGGCGGCTTCGGCAAGTCCGGCACGATGTTGTACCACCGCTGGGGCATATCCTTTTCGCTGAGCAGAAATTTCAGCTGGTCCATGTGTCTGGGTCCTCCCGCAGAATCTGTGATTGTGTCAGAGACCACCTTTCCGCGCGGAATCCGTCTGTTCAAGATCAATTCTGACAAAAAGCTCCCAAAATTCGGCGGCGGGGAGCCCTGGGCTCCCCGCCGCCTGTGCGCGACACTGTCTCCCCCCGTGGGACAGGGTCAGCACTGTTCCACTGCGGTTTCCCTCAGGGGAATGTTGAGGTGGCGCCCGACAACGGACAGGAAACGCTGCTCATCCAGAGGCAGAGGGACGAAGTCATCGACACCCGCTCGCTGCGCACGCGAGACCTCCTCGCGCATGGTCCGGGCACTGACGGCGACGACGGGGATGCGGCTTGTGGCCGCTCGCCGCTTGAGGACCACGGTCGCATCCCATCCGTTGAGGACGGGCATCGAGAGGTCCATCAGGATCAGGTCCGGGTGCTCGCGGTGAGCGCACTCGACCGCCTCGAGGCCGTTGACGGCCTGGAGCACGTCGCAGTCGCCCTCGAGCAGCTGGACCAGCAGTTCCCGGTTCAGTGTGTTGTCCTCGACGATCAGGACACGTTTGCGATTCGCAGTCATGGTTCTGCTCTTTCCCTGGTTCCCAGAGGAGGAGCGCGGTGTGAGATCCCCCCGGATTTTGGCCTGAGCACGGCTCCGGGATAAGGTCATCACGTCAGGGCGATGGATCGTGGAGCCCTGCTTTCGGCCCCCGCACCGCGCATCCTCTGGTGACTGTTCTCAATCGCAGATAAGGGGCCAGCTTTCCGGGGGTTCAAAAAATCCGATAATTTCATGTTTTTCAGTCATTCACAGATCCTCAGAGTGATCATATTTTGAGTCAACTTGACCGAGCGTGGCCAATTTTATCCAAAGATTGATAGCCAAAATTGTCAAAATGAGAATGTTCGCCAGAGGGGAATCCACTCATTTCTGGGAATCCCCACTTGGGGCTTGCCACATCACGGCTCTTTGGATCAGGGTCACGGGCCGGAGGACCTGACATGTTGCGATTGATCGCCCTGTTGTCTGTTTTCTGTTTCGCCCTCATCGGCTGCGGTCCTGCCGCTTCCACCGAGACGACCACCGATGAGCCCGCGACCACTGAGAGTGAGAGTGAGGCGACGCCTGTGCCAACCACGCAGCCCGCTGCGATGGAGGAGGAGACCGCTGAGGAGCCAGGGGAGGTCATCATCACCACCGAGTCGGGGCTTCAGTATGTCGACCTCGTCGTCGGTGATGGGGAGGTGCCGCAGGCGAACGACCTGGTGCAAGTCCACTACACAGGCTGGCTGGACGACGGGACGGAGTTCGACTCCTCGCTCAACCGCGGCCCGTTCAGCTTCCCGCTGGGGCAGGGGCGTGTGATCCGTGGCTGGGACGAGGGCGTCGCCACGATGCACGTCGGCGGCAGGCGCCGCCTGATCATTCCATCGGACTTGGCCTACGGCCCACAGGGACGACCGCCGGTCATCCCGCCGAACGCTCGCCTCACGTTCGAGGTCGAGCTGCTCGGCATTCGCTGAACCAGATCATTCACTTGATCTGTGCACCAGGGGGGTGAGTTCACAGCTCACCCCCCTCAAATTTTCGCCTGCACTCCTTTGCCATGGTGTCCTCACCCCCCCCCTTCTGCATCTTGCCGGAATTCCCATGCATTGGCGCCATAGCGCCTGTGGCGCGGAGGCGGCTCCGGCACTCTCTCCCAATACTCCCTCACCCCCCAGCCCCCTCTCCCGAGATGGGAGAGGGGGAGTTGTCAGATCTCTCCGTCGGGGCACGGCAGTCTCCTTCGCGTTGCACGCTTCGGCGCCTACAGATCTCTGCACATTGATTGCACTCCTCACAGAGCCCCGAAGGGGCCACCGGCTACGTCCCTCGGCCCCTCCGGGGCCTGGAAGCCCA
>JAFGKF010000210.1 GCA_016928695.1 Candidatus Sumerlaeota bacterium
GCATCTTTCCGGTTGCCAACCCCCTCCCCCACCCCCCAACTGGGGTGCATGAAGAGACTTGCCCTTTCCCTCCTGCTTCCCCTGACCCTGCTGGCCTGTGCGCGGGGACCAGGATACGACGGCGTCCGGACGCCTCTGTGGGCGCTCGACGGCGATGCGATCGCCCTCGCGCGGCGCCACCGCTCGCGACTGATGCCGAGCGGACCGGAGCGCTTCGATCTCTATCTCGCCGACGCATGGGGGCTCGATCCCGACCGCATGCTGAAGCGCATCGACACTGCCGGGATGCGGGCGGCGGCGCTGAGCCCCGATGGCCGCACGATGGCCTGCGCGGTGGGGAGGGGCGTTCAGAAGGACCTCGTGCTCGTGGATCTGCGGACGGGCGACCGCCAGCGGCTGCTCGAGGACGAGGTGATTGACGCCTCGACGATCTGCTGGGACGCGGCGGGGAGGCGGCTCGCGCTGACGCTGGGCGATCCGCCGATGGTCGGCGTCGTCGACATCTGGACGCGTGAGCTCGAGCGCTCGCCGTCGTCCGCACCGCGCGTGCTGGGCTGGGTCGGGCGAGACCGGCTCGCGCTGGCCTCGGACCGGGAGATCTTCCTCTGGTCGCCCGGGCTCGGTGCGCCCCCGGCATGGCTCCACGGCGTGGAGGAGGGCACCGAGATCCACTCGGCCGCGGCGGATGACACGGGGCGCCGCCTCGCCGTGCTCACGGTCACGCCCCCGATCGCGGGATCGCACCTGACGATCATCGACCTCCTCTCAGGCCGCGCGCGGACGATCTGGGAATCACCGCAGCCTCTGGTCGGGCTCCGCTGGGTGCCGGGCGGTCAGTCGCTGCTCGTCTCGCGGCTGGGGCGAACGCGCGGCTCGGGCTGGGAGCTCCACCGCATCGCCATGTCCGACGGTCGGCACGAGGCGGTGGCGGAGCACCGCGCGGGGTGCGACGTCTCGCCGGACGGCACGCGCCTCGTGGTGTCGACGGGTCAGTCGCTGCTCACGATGCCGCTGCCTGGCCGCGAGTGAACGTCCTCTGACGCGGATCCCAATGGAAACACCGGTCGTCGCCTCGAGGCTGTTTCAGGGAGACAACCTCGCGGTGATGGATCGCCTGATCGCAGAGGGGGTGGCGGTCGATCTGATCGTCACCGATCCCCCCTTCTTCACCGGCAAGGAGCAGCGGCGCGAGGGCGTGGCCTACAGCGACGCGTGGGAGACGCTGGACGACTACCTGGCCTGGCTCCGCGCGACGATCGAGCGCAGCCACGCACTGCTGGCGCCGACGGGCTCGCTGTTTCTCCATCTCGACTGGCACGCGAGCCACCATGCGCGGGTGATCCTCGACGAGGTCTTTGGCGCGGCGCGCTTTCGCAACGAGATCGTCTGGTGCTACACGGGCCCCGGCTCGCCTGCGATGGGGCAGTTCAACCGCAAGCACGACACGATCCTGTGGTACTCGCGGGGCTCGGAGTGGACCTTCCACCGCGACGCGGTGCGGGTCGCTCACCATCCGAAGACGCGGGCGAACTTCCGCGGCGACCTGGAGGGATCGGGCTTCGCCAATGAGGGGTACGAGCTCGACGACGACGGCAAGGTGCCGGAGGACTGGTGGACGTTCGCGATCGCCGCGCGATTTCCCGTCGACGGTGTGACGCGGGTCGGTTACCCGACCGAGAAACCGGTCGCTCTGGTCGAGCGAATCGTGCTCGCCGCGTCGAGCGAGGGTGACCTGGTCGCGGATCTTCTCTGCGGCGGGGGGACGGTGCCGTTCGTCGCGGCGAGGCACGGCCGCCGCTGGATCGCGGGGGACGTCAGCCCCGATGCGGTGGAGATGACGCGGAGGCGGCTGGAGGCGATGGGGGAGAGAGTGGAGATGATCACCTCCCTCACCCCCCAGCCCCCTCTCCCGAAATGGGAGAGGGGGAGCAGGATATCAGCGTCGATTTGAGCTCTTATGCTCTATTGATCGTTTCACCTCATTCCATCGCCTGGGCCACGCGCGTCTCCTGCCAGAACCAGGGGACATGGATGATCCGCTGCCAGGCCGGATCGGCAAAATCCTGGGTGATCGCGTGGTACTGCCGCCGCTCCTCCAGATCGGAGAGGGTGCGCGGGGGTTCGAGGATATCACGCAGCACGAGCAGCGCCCCGGCCTGGAGCTGGGGATCGGTGGCCTCCATGTGCGGCGTCAGGTGAGGGACGATCGCCTCACCCAGGTGGCACAGGGCATAGCAGGCCATCAGGGCGTTGCCCATGACGTCGTCTTCCCGGAGGTTCGGGATCAGGATCTCCGCGAGGTCATCCAGCCGCTCGCCCCGCCCCGTGGCACCGAGGATGTAGGCGGCGAGGAAGCGCTGCTGGGTGTCATTCGAGTCGAGCGCAGCCTCGAGCGCCCCGGTTCCCAGATCGCGGTTGCGGAGGAGGAAGTCGAGCGAGTCGTGGGCGTTGAACACCAGGTCGTCGTCTCGGAGGCCCTCGACAAGGACCTCGCAGAGGCGGTCCGAGGGAGTCGCCTCTGTGTGATCGACATGGTTGACAAGGGTCAGCGCGGCGAGCTGACGCTGCAGATGGTCATCGGAGTCCAGCGCCCGCTCGAGTCCCTGGACTGCATAGGGGGGAAGGGGATAACCCAGATCCCAGAGATGATTGCGGGCGTTCCATGCCCGCTGGACCCCGCTTTCGGACCGGAGACTCTCGATGAGCACATCGGCCACGCGGTAGCGCCCCTCGGCCCCCAGGGAGGGTGTGGCGCAGAGAATGGTGGCCGCCAGATAGCGCTGCTGATCGTCATCGGAGGAGAGAACACGCTCCAGCGCACGCTGCACAGCGGGATCCATGGAGTCGCGCGTCCTCCACAGAGCCCATCGGGCGGCATGGGGAATATCCGGCAGACTGTCTGAGCGGAGAAGATCGACGACCTCCATGAGATGTCGGGTGTCGGGCTCATGCTCGATCACCATCAGAAGCGCCGCGGCGGTGAGGTGCCGCCGCTGGGTGTCGTCCGAGAGCAGGTCGTGCTCCAGCAGCGACACGATCTGAGGCGGGAGGGAATCTCCCCTCCAGCGCAGGGTCTCCATGGCTCGGCGATAGGCCTCCCAGGCGAAGGTCGCGTTGAGCTCCACGGAGTCCGAACCGAAGTGCCTGACGAGAATCTCGAACTGCTGTGGGAGAGGCGGGGTGTCGCTCGCCCAAGACAGCGCCAGGGCGGCGTGGAAACCCAGCTGCCGGTCCTCGGAGTCGAGAGCGCGGTGCAGGCGGGCCACGATCTGCGGGGGCAGGGGGCTGACGGCATACGGGCGACTTCTCCGAAGCAGGAGATACGCCCGGGTCGCGTTGCCCCGGATATCGTCGGAGGCGAAATTGGCGATCAGGGCCTCAAACCATGCCGGCGATGGCACATAGCCCGGGTGAGAGAGAAGGGCCTCGGCCGCGAGGAGTCGCTGCTGGGAGTCCGGGGAGAGAAGTGTGTCCTCCAGAGCGGGGAGGTTCGCCACGCGGCCGCGCCGCAGGATCTCCTGCAGCGCCCGCTCGGCGTTGCCCGGCGTGCTGTCGGCGCGGAGATCCTCGATCAGATCGTCGATGGAGAGCGTCTGGATGTCGGCCTCGGGAAATGTCTGGGCCTGGGCGAAACAGAGCCCCACTCCGGCCAGGAGGCCGGTGAAAAAGAGGTGTCTCATGGGTCAACCCCCTGCGTCGGGTCCCTGCGATCCCTGAGGATTGGACCCCGACCCGGGGTTGAAGGATTGGTCGGCGGGAGTCAGTGAGTCATCGGCTCACCGACTTCCCTCTCAGTGGGCCTCTTTGGCGCAGTGCACCTCGTAATCATCCGAGGTCATCAGAGCGTCGAGCTCATCGGGGTCGTCGATCTTCACCTTGACCAGCCAGCCCTCTCCATAGGGGTCATCGATGACGATCTGGGGATTCTCGACGGCCTGATTGTTGACCTCGATCACCTCCCCCGAGCAGGGGCTGTTGAGGTCGAAGACGGCCTTGACCGCCTCGACCGATCCCATGGGTTCGCCCTGGCGGAGCTCGGCGGCCTCCTCGGGCAGCTCGAGGTAGATGATCTCGTTGAGCTCGGAGCAGGCGTAGGCGGTCAGCCCGATCGTGCCGGTGCCGTCGTCGACCTGGAGGTACTCGTGGCTCTCGGTGTAGAAGAGGTCTTCGGGGATCTCGTGGCTCATGACGCGCTCTTTTTCTTCCTCTTGTAGAAGGGTCTCCGGACCACGTTGGCCGGGTGCTGTTTGCCGCGGATGCGGACCTCAAGAACTTGGCCCACGTTGGAGAGCATCTGCTCGACGAAACCCATGCCGATCGCCTTGCCCAGAGTGGGTGAAAAGCCGCCGGAGGTGACACGGCCGCACTCCACCCCGTGGTGGCAGATGGGGTAGCCGGTGCGCGGGATGGCCTGTCCAATCATCTCGAGGCCGACGAGCCGCACGGAGATATCGGAGTTGGTGGAGTCGAGCAGGCGCGAGCGGCCGATGAACTGCCTCTTCTCGAAGGCGACGAACTTCTCGAGTCCCGCCTCGATGGGGCTGATCTTGGGAGAGAGCTCCTGGCCATGAAGGGGAAAGCCCGCCTCCAGACGCAGGGTGTCGCGGGCCGCGAGGCCGACGGGGACACCCCCGACATGCTCCGCGGCGCGGAGAAGGGCAGCCCAGATGGCCTCGGCGTTGGTGCGGCCGAGATAGATCTCGAATCCATCCTCCCCCGTGTAGCCTGTCCGCGAGATCAGGCAGAGGTTCCCGAGGACCCGTGTGAGGGTGAAGGTGTAGTATTTCAGGTCGCTGACCCTCTGGCTCGAGAGCTGATCCATGATCCCGATGGCCTCGGGCCCCTGGACGGCGAACATGCTCAGCCCGATGGTCTTGTCCTCGATGCGGACGCTCTCGGCGGGGTCCCTGTGCCGCTCGAGCCAGGGCAGCACGGCGTCGAGGTTGGCGGCATTGACGACCAGCAGCAGGTAGTCCTCTTGGCAATAGACGGTGATGTCGTCGATGACGCCCCCACTCTCGTTGCAGAGGAAGCCGTACTTCACCTGCCCCTCCTGCATCTCGGCCACATGGCCGGTGAAGAGGCGGTCGAGATAGGCGACGCGGTCGGCACCGCGGATCTGGATGCGGCCCATGTGGGAGAGATCAAAGAGCCCCACCCGCCCGCGGGTGGCGGCGATCTCCTCGGAGATGCGGCCATACGACAGCGGCATCTGCCAGCCGTGGAAATCGACCATCTTGGCGCCGGCACCGCGGTGCCATGACAGCAGGGGGCTCTCTCTCTCCATCAGCGAGTCCGTTCTCCTCCCATGCGGGAAATCCGCCTTCTGGGGGCAAGAAGTTGGGGCACTGCACTGCCGATGGCAAGCCAAATTGCCCGCACCCTGTCTCCCGTCACTCGCTGGGGAAAGCCATCTCCATCAGCCGCGGGAGAAGCTCCCCCGAGGGCCCTCGCAGGCAGACGTCCGCATGGGCGCTGAGGGGGGTCACATCGGGGTTGATCTCGACAAGCATCGCCCCCCCGGCCTGCGTCCCCAGCGCCCAGGCCTGGATATAGCCGAACATCGCCGTGGTGCCGATGCAGAGCGTCACATCGACTCCCGGGGAGGTGCGCAGGAATTCGTCGATGCGCCCGAGAGGCTCCGGGGGAAGGTACTCGCCGAACCAGACGACGTCGGGTCGCAGCATGCCCCCGCAGCGCTCACAGCGGGGGGGGAGCGACTCATGGATGAGCCCAAGCTCACGGTGGCGATCACCGCACTCGAGGCACCGCGTCGCCCAGATGTCGCCGTGGACGGTCTCCATCCTCTCCGAGCCTGCACGCTGGTGGAGCCCGTCGACGTTCTGGGTGGCCAGGAGGAAGGCGCCGACCCGTCGCTCGAGCGCGGCGATGGCGTGGTGGCCGAGGTTGGGATCAACCTCGAGGAGGTTCCTTCGCCGCTCGGTGTACCACTCCCAGACCATCAGCGGATCGCGGGCGAACCCCTCCGGGGAGGCCAGATCCTCCGCGCGGAAGTTCCTCCAATAGCCCCCGGCGCCCCGGAAGGTCGGGACGCCGCTCTCGGCGCTGATGCCCGCGCCCGTGATCACGAAGACCTTCTGGTCGCGGCTGAGCCTCTCGGCCACGCGGGAGATCTCACCAGTGCCCATGGATGCACTCCCCGATCAGTGTGGGAGTCGAGCGAATCACGCTCCGCCAGCGACGGGCAAGAGGGGAAGTCATGTCCCTCAGGAGCTCCGCTGCGCGATCTCCCGGAGCATGGCAGTGATCCGCGCCCGGCGCATGCCGAGGACACCCCCCGTGATGCCTCCGGCGATTCCGACGGCCGTGCCGCCAAGCGCTCCGATGAGAATCGCGGGCATCAGGAGACCCTCATGGTCCCAGGCCAGCAGTGCGGGCGGCACGACGAAGGCGAGCATGCCGAGGAAACCCAGGGTGAAGAAGGCCCATCCCTTCGCATGCCGAAGCGACTCGTAGGCCTCGCGCAGCTCGGGGGAGTTCCCCGCGTCCATCGGCTCGGGCTCGAGCGAGATCCTCCGCGACCCCATCGCGAAGCCGAACAGAAAGAACAGGCCGCTGAAATCGAAGATCATCAGATGCATCAGAGCGAGGCCCTGATCCCGTGTGAGGGCGGCTGTGATGGTGAATGCCACCACCAGCCCCCAGACAAGGAATCCCACCCAGAGCACCCCGATGGGAACCACCGGCTCGCGGGGGCGCAGCGGGGCGCTCCTCTGAGCGAGCTCCTCCGGTGCCCCGCGATAGAGGTCCGGATTCTTGGCCCGCCAGAGCGGCATGGCGAGGCCGAACCACAGCGCGAAGCAGAGCACCCATGTCTGCTGCGCCCAGGCGGGGTTGACCCACCAGAAGAGAACCTGATGGAGAGCCAGCGAGGCC
>JAFGKF010000023.1 GCA_016928695.1 Candidatus Sumerlaeota bacterium
ATCGGCGGCTATCAGGTGATCAAGAAATGGCTGAGCTACCGCGAGAAGGCGATGCTGGGGCGCGGTCTGACGATGGAAGAGGCGGAATACGTCACCGAAATGGTCCGCCGCATCGCCGCGCTGATCGCCCTGCAGGCCGATTTGGACAGGAATTACCAGGCGGTGAAGGCGGACACGTGGCCATGGCCAGGAATTGACGGCGGCATGACGTTTGGCACCTGATCCCAGCGGAGATCGTGTTCGATGCGACGGTGCGTTTCCGCCAGCGGCAGTTTCACCGGCGCGATCGGATGGTCGATCAGATGGTCAATGCCGCGCGAGGCGCTGGCCAACATCATCACCCGCCTCATCCACCAGACGAATCACCTGCTCGACCGCCAGATCCGGCAACTGGAGCAGGCATTCCTCCGCGAGGGGGGGCTGCGCGAGCGCATGACGCGTGCGCGTCTGGCGAGCCGGGGCAGAGACAGGCGACGGAGGTGAAGAGCGCCTCAACGCGATCGCCTTCTGGGGGGGGGCTCGCCCTCTGCATCGTGGGCAGGGTGTCGGGCGGCAAGTTCTGATTGCCATGGGAGGCGCGGGGAGGAAGACTCGGGGCGTGGCATCGCAGAACCTAAAACTCCATGTGATCAAGGGCACCAACAGGGGGAGTGTCTTCGCCCTCAGGGGGGAGATCATCACAATCGGCCGCAACCCCGAGAACGACGTTGTGATCAACGACGCCGCGGCCTCGCGCTTCCACGCCCGGATCGAGCGGCGCGGCGACCAATTTTTCATCCTCGACCTCGGCAGCACGCACGGGACGTTCGTCAACGAGGTCCGCAACAACCAGGAGATGATGCTCAGCAGCGGCGACCACATCCGCATCGGCATCAGCGAGATGGTCTTCCAGTCCAGGTGGCCCGGCGAGTCCCTGGAGACCATCCCGCTCGAGAGAGTGGACGATGGTTCCCTCATCGGCGGTGAGCGGCCCCGGTCGGTCGATCTGCCGGGCGACACGGTCGCCTTCAGCCTCCCCGCGGTCAGCCACTCCAGCGCGGGGCTGAGCGAGAGCCACGCCGAGCGGCTCTCACGTGTGGCCGACGCGATCCAGTCGGTGCTCGACCTCGATGACCTCCTCGCGGCCCTGATGAGCACGATCTTCGAGGTCTTCGCCCCCGAGCGCGGGATCATCTTCCTCCGCGACGAGGAGAGCGGTGCTCTCCTTCCCCGCGTTCAGCGCCCCGAGGGCGACATCGGGGTCAGCCAGACCATCGTCGACTTCGCCGTCGAGAACCGCTCCTCCCTCCTGGTCTCCGATGTCGCCGGCGACGAGCGCTTCGCCGACGCCGAGAGTGTGATGGCGCAGTCGATCCGCTCGGCGATCTGCTCGCCGCTCGTCTCCAAGGAGCGGGTGCTGGGCGTGCTCTACATCGACACGCAGTCGCACCGGATCTCCTACAGGAGCGAAGACCTGGCGCTCCTCAACCTCATCGCGGCCAACGCGGCGATCGCCATCGAGAACGCGATCCTCGTCCGCGAGAAGCTCGAGGCCGAGCGGCTGGCCGCCATGGGCGTCGCCGTCGCCGGCATCTCGCACTGCGCCAAGAACATCCTCGCCGGCATCATGGGGGGGGCGAGCCTCATCGACATGGGGCTCGACACAGAGAACTGGGGCATGGTCCGCGAGGCCTGGCCCATCCTCAAGCGCTCGAACCAGAGGATCACCGCGCTCGTCCAGGACATGCTCTCCTACTCGAAGAGGCGAGAGCCGAGCTGGGAGCAGGGCAATCTCAACGATCTCCTGAGAGACATCCACGCCAACCAGGCCGCACGCGCCCAGGAGGCCGGGGTGGAGCTCGCTCTCGAGCTCGATGGCAGTCTCCCCGCCTCGGAATTCGATCACACGGGGATCCACGACACCCTGCTCAACATCGTCGGAAACGCCGTCGAGGCCTGCGCGGAGCTCTCCGGGGGACGAGTGACGCTGCGCTCGGAGATCGGACCCGCCGAGGGTCAGCTGTGCGTCTCGATCAGCGACAGCGGCCCCGGCATCCCGGCGGCGCTCACACAGAGAATCTTCGAGCCCTTCTTCAGCACGAAGGGGAGCAAGGGCACCGGGCTCGGGTTGGCCGTCGCCCACAAGACGGTGCGAGAGCACGGGGGCGACCTGACCCTCGAGAGCACCGAGGGTGAGGGGACCACCTTCCGCGTGATCCTCCCCCTCAGCGCCGATCACGCTGACAAGACAGCGCACTGACCGCTCAGCCGCCGCGCAGCTCCTTCAGCTTGCGCTTCCACTCCGGCTCGTCCTCCTCGCTCGCCTCCTCAGGCCAGCCCTCGCGGTGAGGTGGCTGAGTGAGATCCCGCTTGCAGGTCAGGCAGGTCGCCCCGTCCTCCGAGCGGAGCGGCAGATGCGGCAGCGCGAGCAGAATGGTCTCACGCAGCTGGTCGAGGGTCTCGACGAACTCCCCGCCGTAGTAGGCCACGTCGGGCTCACCCTCGTTGACGTGCTCGATCGACACGTCGTCGGTCGGCTCCTGGCTCGCAGGGAGATAGATGTAGCGAAAGGTTGCCTCCACGTCGACCGGCACAGGGTCGAGGCACCAGCCACAGCGCCCCGTGGCCTTCGCTCGGATCACACCGCGGGCGAAGATGTCGCGCTGGTCGGTGAGATGAAACTCGATCTCACCTGTGACGCGGTCGGTGAACGTCCACTCCTCGTCGTCGAGATCAAACAGCTTGGGCGAGTGGTTGAGGGTGAGAACCTGGTTCCCCTCGCGGAGCCTGAGCAGATCGATGCGCAGCGTCTCCATTGGGCTGCAGCCTCCCAGCGTTGGCTGGTGCCGGAGGTGGGGCTCGAACCCACACGGCCCCACGGGGCCAGGGGATTTTAAGTCCCCAGCGTCTGCCAGTTCCGCCACTCCGGCCACGTGTGTGTATGCCAATGGAGCGGAGCGATCGAATCAAGTGAAAAGAGCCCCGTCTGGCTCATCGGGGGCGGGAGGGGGTGAGGGTGTCGTTTTTTTCTGGCCCGGGCCATTTTGTTGTAGCTGAATGAGTTCGGCTCTGGCAGAGACTGGAGCCACAGATGCCTCGGAGGCATTGCCGCTGAGCGACTGAAAAACACCAGACACCGGCTGGGCTCCGCGACCAGCTCCCGTTCAAGCGAACCGCACCCGCTGTTCCTGTTCCCCGCTGTCGCTGACCCGCTCCTGTTCCCGTGGAGGTTCCCCGCCGATGAATCGCATCATCCATGCGAGCTGCGAGCGCATGCGCGCGCTCGAGACGGGCTCGGTCCACCTCACCGTCACCAGTCCCCCCTACTGGAACGCGATTGACTACCGCACCCACATCGATGGGGGCGGTGAGGCCAACTATCGCACCCGTGAGGGGGACGCCGACTACGAGGGATATCTCGAGTGGCTCGGCAAGTGCTTCGGCGAGGTCCTCCGGGTCCACGCGCCGGGGACCTTCTGCGCCATGGTCGTCGGAACCGTGCTCCTGCGCTCGCGCCACACGCCCCTGCCTTTCCACATCGTCCCCCTGATGGAGGGCGTCGGCTGGGAGTTCCACCAGGACATCGTCTGGAACAAGGTCACCGGGGGGGTCAAGCGCGCGGGCTCCGCGATTCAGCACCCCTATCCCGGCTACTACTACCCCAACATCATGACGGAGTACCTCCTGATCTTCCGCAAGCCCGGCGACAGCAAGATCCACGAGACCCGCACACTGGATGAGAAGGAGAGCAGTCGCTATCCGATCGACGCGCTCTTCACCCGAGAGCAGGCCAACAGCGTTTGGCACATCGCCCCTGTGCCGCCGGGTCAGTACAGCCACCCCTGCCCCTTCCCCGAGGAGATCCCCTACAGGCTCATCCGGCTCTACTCCTACCGCGGCGACCTGGTGCTCGACCCCTTCGCCGGCAGCGGCACGACCCTCAAGGTGGCCCACCACCTCGGTCGACACTGGGTGGGATACGAGACCGAGCGCCGCTACATCGAGGTCGCCCGCGAGCGGATCGGGCAGCCGCTGCGGCTCCGCGATCAGCTGGTCGCGACCTTCCAGAAGATGCCGCTCGACAGCGAGGGGCGTGCGATGGGCGAGGTCGTCTCCACCCGGCCGCGCCGCACGGCGAAGAGGGCGACTCGGCGCTCCGCCGCCGCCTGAGGTGCCCCGCTTCAACCGATGGCGCCTTTCATTTGATTATTCCGCGCTGAGACCCTTCTCTTCTCAGCGGCGGTGAATCCATGGCACGCGATGTCGTCCTCTTCCTCTCGGGGATCTCCGGATGCTGTCTGCTCGACAGGCCGACGGGAAAGATCACCTGGGGCCGACCCGGATACCTCCTGGGGTGGAGGAACTACTACATCTCGCAGCGGCCCTTCCGCCCGGGGGAGGAGGACCGCACGACCTGTGGACCCGTCATCGACTTCGTCTGGCTGTGCCGTCCCCTGGGCCTGAAAATCCCCTTCTATGAGAAGTGCTTCCGCGTGCTGCGCGAGCGCGCCGGGCGACGGCAGGGCGACATCGCTCTGCCGTCGACCGACCGCGACTTCTACCCCTGGCCCTATGACTGGCGTCAGAGCCTCGTCCACACCGCCCAGTGCCTCGACCGGACCGTCGAGCGACTGATCGAACTCCATCAGGACCCCGACCTGAAGATCACCCTGGTCTGCCACAGCAGCGGGGGGCTGGCCGCACGCTATTGGTGGGCCTATGGGGCACGCGACGTCCTCGGCGATGACAATCCCCCTCCGCCCCACTTCCCCCGCCGCCGCAATCTCGGGCGTCTGATCCACGTGGGCGTGCCCAACCGCGGCACGATCAAGATCCTCTGCGACCTGACCCGCGGCATCAATCCCCTGCCACTGAGCCGTCGCTACTGGCCCGATTTCCTCTTCTCGATGCCCTCGCTCTACGAGACCTTCCCCTTCGAAACGGCCGGGAGATTCGTCGACGAACGCGATGAGGAGCTCACCGTTGACCTCTTCGACATCGAGGAGCATTATCGCCGCCGGCTTGGCCTCTTCACCCTCTATCCGAAGATGATGGATGACGCAGACGTCCGCTCGTATCTCAGCGAAACACTGCCCCGCGCACGCCGATTCCAGGAGGCGCTCCGCCACCCCTGGCCCGACGAGATCATCGACACCGTCCACATCGTCAGCGGGAAGAGCTTCGAAACCCTGCGCCGCGTTCGGCTCACGCCGCAGGGGGTCGACCTCCGGCGTGTGGAGGAGTTCACCCGCAAGCGTCTCTGGGAGGAGGGCTCCTCGGATGCCAATCCCTGGGTCGAGCGGGGCGACTGGTTCGCCTCCGACGAGAGTCTCACAGGCCTCGCTCACCGGCCCGGACATCGGCACGAGGCCCACTGCGTTCATCGGCATCTCTTCAGCGATCCCGAGGCCCAGCGATCCCTGGTCAAAGCCCTCGTCGGCGATTGACGCCCTGGGAGCGCTGGCGTCTCGCCAGCGACGGAGTGTGGCGCCGGCGTCTCGCCGGCGGCCTCACGGCCCCTCGGTCATCAGCTCCGGCAGCCGCCCCTCGAGCAGGCGCCCGTGTCCCC
>JAFGKF010000211.1 GCA_016928695.1 Candidatus Sumerlaeota bacterium
ATCGGACTCGCCGTTGTCGTTCCAGTCGAGGGAGACCTGGCCGTCGCCACCCGTCGCGGCGAGGCCTGTCGGGGCCGCCGGGGGCGTTGTGTCCTCCGGCGTGGCCGATGCCTCAGCGGAGTTGCCGCTCTCGTTCGCGTTGGGTGTGTCGTCGACCGCCGTCACGACGTAATAATAGGTCGTGAAGTTGGTCACGCTGTTGTCGGTGTAGTCGCTCGACGTGACGAGTGAGCCATTGATCTGGGTGTACCCACTCCCGCTCGTCGTCGAGCGGTAGACGTTGTAGCCGTCGAGGTCCTGCTCGGTGTTGTCGTTCCAGCCGAGCGAGACCTGGCCATAACCGGCTGTCGCGGCGAGGCCTGTCGGCGCCGCGGGCGGAACTGTGTCACTGGTCTTCCATGGCATGTCCGGCCAGGGGGCGGTGTTGACATAGGCGTTGGCCAGGTCGGTGAAGTAGCCGAGGGCCTCCATCGAGCCATGCCTGAAGGGCGACGTGCCATCGAGGCCCTTGGTGCGTGTGATCTCGATCTGACCGTCCACATCCACGCCGGAGAGATAGGCCAGCGTGGTCACACCGAGGAGGCGCGATCCACTGTACGCGGCGATGTGCTCATCGCAGCGCGATGAGAAGGTGGCGTTGTCGCTGGTGTAGATCTGCGGCAGGACGCCATCGATCACCCCGCTGCTGAGCCACGTTGGCCAATCCTGGTAGTTGTAGTTGATCGCATCGCTGAAGCGACCGATCGGATACGCGAGCAGGATGTGGTCGGGATCGATCGCCGTGATCACGCTGTAGACCTCCTGCACCTGAGCCGTGATCTGCTGCTGGCGGAAGAGGATCCAGTCGGGATCGGAGGGGCTGGGAATGCCGCTCTTGCCGAACTGGGTGTTGAACGCCGCGACCGCCGTCGGGTGATAGCCGAAGTCGGTGGTCCGGCTCCAGTTGGTCTGCGGGTAGCGGATGCGATCGAGGATGATCCCGTCGCAGTCGTAGTTCATCATGATGTCGCCGCAGATGTTGGAGACGTATTGACGGGCGGCGGGGATGCCGGGATCGATCCAGCGCCCCTCAGCCTCATGCGCGATGGTCTGCACGATCGGGCTGCCGCCATTGTAGTGGTACGTGATCCACTCGGGATGGGTGTTCACGATGTGATAGGGGCTCGGATGCGTGTCGCTGCCGTCGGTGACGAGCTGCGTGTTGACATAGGCCAGCACCATCAGGCCCGCGGCGTGTCCCCTCGTGGTGAACTCCTCGAGGACGTCGATGCTCCCCGCGGACGAGCTCCGCGGCTCGCTGTTGGGATAGGTGGAGTCGGTCTTGTTCGGGAAGTAGGTCGCATCGCCCCGGTAGCGGGCGTGGACGGCGATCGCGTTGCAGTTGAGCCCCGCGATCTCATCGACCCAGTTCTGGATTGAGGCCGTGTCGTTGACATCGTCGAACACCGTGATGATGGCGATTCGCATCTCCGCCGGGTCGAGCGGCGGCTCTCCCGAGGGAGTGAACTTCACCGTATCGGCGATGACCACCGATCCCCCGGTGGAGCCCGCCGCGTCCAGCGTGATGCTGGTGGCGCCCGCATCGAAGGTGTACACGCCGAGCGAGACCCATGTCATGCTGTTCTGGGTCTGGTCGACGGTGGCCACCTGGGTGCCCGAGGAGGTTGCGATCTCGTATCGGGTGGAGGTCGCGCGGTTGGTCCCCGCGCGATAGAAGACGAACACCTCGCAGTTGCCCGCGGCGCTGAGCGTCGCGTTCCACGTCGCCGTGGCGGCGGCCCCCGCGGTGGCGAAGCGGTAGGTGCCGCCGTTGTAGCCGGTGCTGCCGCTCGTCGTCCACGTGCCGGTCTCGGTGTAGGCGGGTGAGCCGTCGTCGTTGTCGACGATCACCTCCGTGGCCCCGGCCGTCGGTGTGGCCGACGCCTCGGCGGAGTTCCCGCTCTCATTGGTCGAGGTGTCCACCGCTGTGACGACATAATAGTACGTCGTCCCGTTGGTCACTGTGCTGTCGACATAGTTGCTGGAGGTGACCAGTGAGCCGTTGATCTGGGTGTGGCCGCTTCCGCTCGTCGTCGAGCGATAGACGTTGTAGCCCGCCAGATCGGACTCCCCGTTGTCATTCCACTCGAGCGAGACCTGGCCATCTCCGCCCGTCGCGGCGAGGCCCGTCGGTGCCGCCGGGGGGGTGGTGTCCGATCCCGCATCGAAGAACTCCAGAGCCGCGGCCATGACCTGGTTGCGGGCCGTGGCGCTGGTGATGGTCTCGAAGGGGAAGCCGAGCATGACAATCTGTCCACCGGTCGATCCCGTTGGCCACTGGATCGCCGCCCCGGGCGAGCCCGCGACGTCGTAGGTCATGCAGACGACCGACCCATTGATCCCCGCCAGTGTGTCGGGGTAGTTCACGTCGTAGATCTCCGTGCCGTCGTCGAAGCCCAGGGAGATGCCGGCGAAAATGGTCCCGGCGCTCCCCGTGGCACTGTAGACCCCGGCGTCATCGGCGACGTAGTCGGTGTAGAGCGTGCTGTTGTAGAACGAGACGCCGTTGCCCTGGGCCTCGAGATCCCATCCGATCTCGGAGCCGGAGACGAACAGGCGACCCCCTCCGCTGAGGAAGCTGGTGACAGCGGATTGCTCGGTGGAGTCGAAGGTGTGGTCCGTGACCGACTCCTCGCCGAGGATCCAGACGACGACGTCGTAGTTGCCCAGACTGATCTGCCCGTTGATCACCGCCTCATTGGCGCAGGAGTCGAACGCGGTGCCATGGGCCGCGATCGCCTCCGCGTGGGGGATGACATAGTCATAGGTGTTCATCAGCCACAGGTATCCGCGGTGGAGATCATCGGTGTCGTGGGGATCGTCCTCGATCACATTCATCATGCGATCGATGCGATCGAAGCCGTTCACGATCAGAACCGGTGTCGAGCCCGCGGAGGGCAGGCTGACCGCCAGGGTCTCGGTCGGGAAGGACTCACCGCCCGAGTTGGTGGCGGAGACTCTGATGTAGACCACCTCGCCCGCTGTCAGGCCGCTGATGGTGGTCGAGGTCCCCGTGACGCCGGAGCCGTTGTCGAATCCCCGGCCGTTGCTCGACTGGTAGACGCGGTAGCCGGTCGCGGGATCGCCGAGAAGCCCATCGCCCGTGTTGGAGGGTGGGGCGTCCCAGGCGACCGTCACGCTGCCGGCGCCGCTGGCCGTCACCCTCAGGTTGGTCGGGGGCTCGGGGAGGAGTGTGTCGTCGTTGAACTCGGAGTTGCCCTGCACCAGGTAGAAGTGGTCGTGATAGAACTTCACGATGCCCTGGTACATCGCCCGGGCGGCGAGGCGGCGGAAGTTGGGATCCTCGATGTCCTCGGCATCCGCCGCGGTGTCGTGGAAGGCGATCTCGTGGAGACTCGCCGGCATGTCGTTGTTGTTGCTCGGATTGATCTCACCGAAGTTCGCCGTCGTGGCACCCCGGTTCGTCCAGTTCGAGTCCCATCCGGCGCGGATGTCGTTGATCAGCTCATTGTGGATCGCGTTGCGGAGCTCGAGACCACCGGCCACACCGGTGAACGCGCCTCCCCAGCCGGAGCTGGAGTAGGCGAAGCTCGATGTGCCCGTGCCCGGGTCCGGGGCGTTCGTGTGCCAGGAGACGTAGATCGCGTTGTGGTTCGATCCGCCCTCCCAGCTGTCCTCGCACTCCCAGTCGGCGTAGAGAGGCATCGCCGTCACGGTGCCGTTGGAGTAGGAGTGACCCATGAAGCCCGCGAAGTACTTGCCGGACTCCTCCCAGCGGGGCCATCCACTCACGCTCCCGCCATCGGCGTAGTCACCCATGCCGCCCCCGAATCGGACGGCGTCGGCGACCACGTGGCGGCCCGCCGTGGCGCTCTGGTTGTCGATCACCACGGAGCCACTGGTTCCCTCCATGAAATGGTACGTGCCGATGTATTTCCAGGTCCAACCGTCGCGGACCTGGTTCTGGATCCAGGTTGTGGAGCCACCCGAGTGGTTCACGGTGTATCGGGCGTCCGTCGTCGTCGTCCCCGACGTGGCGCCGCGCTGGTGCACATAGACAGCGTAGAATCCATCCTCGGGGATGGTGGGTGTGAAGGTTGAAGTCGCGGTCGGTGAGCCGGTGACCGTCACCGCCTCGCGCACATTGGCGCCGTAGTATCCCCCCGATGGCACCTGAGTGGTCCATGTCCCGGTCTCCGAGTGACCGGCTCCGCCGTTGTCGACAATGACCATGTTGGTCTGCAGATCGCGCTCGCGGCAGGTGTAGACGCGGGCCCCGGCGTTCCACAGATAGTGGGTGAGATTCTGCAGCACCGCCTCGCCGTTGCTCAGATCCTCGATGATGTTGTTCGTGTTGCCCCGCTGCGTGGCCCAGCGGCCCAGCGTGCTGCTGTGGTACCAGCCGTGGCCGGGGCTGAGGAACACCGACGCGCCCGACAGCGCACCCGAGGGCTGCGGCTGCCCGCGCACCGGCGATTGGCCCGCCGCTGAGGTCCGCGGAGTGATCGGCTCGATCTCCAGGACTGAGAGCTCGTCGAACTCCTCGACCGGTTTCTCTTCCACGGGTGGTGGTGGAGGGAGGAGCTCCTGCAGGGGAAAATAGGCACTCTCGCCTGGCAACCGAGCCTGGAGGCTCAGTGACCGAAGGCCCTGGAGGTGATTTCCCCAGTCCACGGTGAGGGAGACCATCTGCTCGAAGATCAGCTCATCAAGCACATCGGTCACGAACTCCTCGGTGACGGTCAGACAGACGCGGGCCTGACCGCGATCGACCTCCACGCTGTCGAGCGTGCAGCCGTCGGGGAAAAGCCCCTGAAGGCCCGCCACGCTCTCCTCATCGCTCGGTCCGGCGATCTGGGATTGAACGATGCGTGTCAGGCGAGCGGAGAGATCGGAGTCCGGCCCTCTCACCGGACCGCGGGTGATGGTGGGGGCGACCTCCTGTCGCTCAATTTGAACGGGAACACCCTCCTGGAGAAGGAGAACGGGATATCCGTCCGCCAGGGCAGCGGAGCAGACCATCAGTGACAGGAGTAGACACAGAGCACTCTTCAGGCCCACGGCCTGTTTCACACTCATGGGAGCACCTCTCTCACGAACTGAGTGGGTTTGATCAGAGCGACCGAATGGACTGGCAGAGGGCCCTTCGGGTTGAATGAACCCGACATGTTGGTGCCGCGCAGAGTTCTCCCCAGCGTGGTGAGAGATTGCCTCGAAGGCACCATCATTCCTCCCCAGACCCCACAGCATCCCCATGATGGATCACCAATCGATGCACCTGAGTGAGCCAGCCAGAGGTCCCTGAAAATTCAATGAAGTGTGCGGTAAAATAACTGTCAAGGCAGTTTGCCGATGACTCAGAGGCACCTGCGCCGCGAGGGGCGATAAATCGGCTGTGCATGCGGTTTCAGAGACAGAAGAGGAGGGAATCCCAGCTGGGAATACAGTGAAACACCCGTGACCTAAACGCTTTGGTATCAGTGGAACACATTGCCAGCGGCAACTCCTGAGCCTGCATCGCAGACGCTTTGCACAGCCGAAGATAAGGCTTGAAACCCCACGCAATTCAAGCGAAGAGGTGAAACCTCGATTCCCCGCATTCCCTCTCGCCTATTCCGGAGGGCACGGTGACGGTGTGAGTCGAGGGAGCGGTGAGTGTGATGACCGAGTGGCAAGCCAAAGAGCTGATGTGCGAGATCGGACGGCGGGTCTGGCAGCGTGGCTATGTGGCCTCCAACGACGGCAACTTCTCCTATCGCCTCGACGACTCCCGCGTCCTGACCACGCCCACCATGATCTCCAAGGGCTTCATGACGCCCGCCGATCTCTGCATCGTCGACATGGACGGCAACCAGATCGCGGGTCAGCGGAAGGCCACCAGCGAGGTGCTGATGCATCTCCACATCCTCAGGCGCCGCCCCGATGTGCAGGCCATCGTCCACGCCCATCCGCCGCACGCGACCGCCTTCGCCGTGGTCCAGGAGCCCATCCCAAAGTGCGTGCTCCCCGAGGTCGAGCTCTTTCTCGGGGAGATCCCCATCCTGCCCTATGCCACACCCGGCACCCAGGCGCTCGCCGACGTGTTCGATCCCTTCCTCGAGGACTTCAATGTCTTTCTGATGGCCAACCACGGCGCCCTCGCCGTGAGCTCCAATCTTCTCGACGCCTATCACAGGCTGGAGGTGGTCGATCAGTACTGCCGCATCCTGATTCTCGCCCGCCAGATCAGCGGACCCCGACAGCTCCCCGACGATGCCATGGCCGAGCTCTTCAAGATCAAGGAGCGGCTGGGCATTCCGGACCGCCGACTCAGAGAGGGGGGAGTCACATCCTGCTCGGTCCCCTCACCCTCACCTCAGAACGAGAACGCCTCTCCTGCCGTCTCTGAGGAGGAGATCGAGAGCATCGTCCGGGCGGTCCTCGAGATTCTGAGGTCGCAGGAGAGTGGTGGCTGATCTCTTTCAGGAGTCCGCAGGCTTGCCTGCGCTCTGGACTGCGCGAGCAAGCTCGCGCACTCCAGATCAGAGGCCCAGCAGCATCCCCACGAGGGCATTGTCCTTGACCGATCCCCGGCCCTGATCGAGTGGGGGCGTCAATGCCCCGACAGAGAGAAAACCCGCGCCGGGCGCGGGTTTCGGGAAGATTTGAGTGGCACGCCCTGAGGGAGTCGAACCCACAACCTTCGGATCCGTAGTCCGACGCTCTATCCAATTGAGCTAAGGGCGCGCACGCGAACGGCAGATATGCAGGGCCAGTGGGGGCTTTGTCAAGCATGAGAAGACCCGAGTGGGGAGCCCCTTTCACCGATGATCGGGGTTGCCCCGCCAAGTGCTGAGGTGATAGGCCTTGGCCGCTGTGCACGAGCCATGATGCGACGACCCCGAGCCCTGAAAAACACGCTGCTGACGACGATCGACAAGCTGCAGCGGCGCTCGCGCACGCTCTCGCGTCCCCTGAAGATCCACATCGAGATCAACGACGTCTGCAACCTGCGGTGCATCCACTGCCCACGGGAGGACCCATCGATCCCGAAGAACACCGGCCACATGGCGATGGAGGTGATCGAAGCGCTCCGCCCGAGCTTCCGCCACGCGGCCTACGTGGGGCTGATCGGCAACGGCGAGCCCTTCCTCCACCCACGGCTGCTGGACATCATGGAGATCATCATCGCCGAGGGCGCGGTGCCCTCGATCATCTCGAACGCGACGCTCTGGCCGGAGGAGACACTCGAGCGCCTGGTGGCGGCGGGCAAGTCGATCCTGAACATCTCGTTCGACGGCGGAACCAAGGAGACGTTCGAGCGGATCCGGAAACCCGCCGTTTTCGAGGATGTCCTCACCAACATCCGCCGCCTGCGGGCGGTCAAGGAGCGGGTGGGGACGCCGTTTCCCGTGGTCAACCTGATGTCGTGCCTGCTGCGCGAGACGCTCGATGAGACCGAACAGGTCGTCGACATCGCGGCGGAGGCGGGGGCCGTGTGGGTCCACTTCCAGGTGGCGATTCCCTACGCGGAGGGGATGGGATCGAGTCTCCTGACGATCGATGATCGCCCCCAGGTCGAGGAGGCCATGGATCGCGCCCGCGCGCGGGGGGCGGAGCGGGGCGTGCAGGTCCACTTCCACTCGCAGTGGGACGTGGAGCGCCCCGACGTCAACGGTGCGGGCCTGATCTGCCCCAACGTCATGGAGCAGATGCACATCGACATGCACGGGCGTCCCCGATACTGCTGCTACTGGGGGCCCGAGGACCTGGGCAATGTGACCGAGACCCCGGCGCACCGCCTCTGGAACCAGCCGGGTTTCCGGGAGCTCCGGGCGCGCTTCCGCCGCGGTGATATCCCGGAGATGTGCACATCGATGCCCTGCCCGAATCTGCGCCCGCACAGCCGCCGCGAGATCCTCGCCGAGGGGTGGCGTCTGACGAAAGAGGCACTTCGGGGCTGAGGCCTCATTTTTCTTCACAGCCGCCCGCCCCTGGGCTCCAATGGGCCATCGAATCACTCCGGGAGGCTGCTGATGTTCCTTCAGTGCAAATACCTGCGCGCGACCGAGGGCTGGGACCTCGAGCAGCAGATCAATGAGTTCATCTCGAAGCTGCCCCGCGAGTCGCTGGTCGACGTCAAGTTCGCCGAGCAGCAGACGAGCCATGAGCCGCCCATCAAGTTCGTCTCGGCCCTGATCATCTTCGAGGCCTGATCTCCCGCCTCCGATGTCCGACACCCCCCAGCGGGCCGAGGCGCCGCCACTCGCCTGGCGTGAGGCCCTCGCGGCACTGGCGATTCTCCTCGCGCTGACGCTGGCGCTGCACACCCTCGCTTTCAGGGGATACTTCATCCTCGACGACTGGATCAACATCGGGTGGTTGCCGGAGGGGAAGAGCGTCGGCCACCTCTTCATCGGCAACTGGATCGATGGCGGGCACCCGCCCGACTCGGGGGCGCTCTATCGACCGATCCCCCGCATATCCTTCCTGCTTGACCGTGCGATCTGGGGCCTGGACCGCCCCTGGGGCTTTCATCTCACCAATCTGATCCTACACGGCCTCTGCATCTTCTTCCTCTGGGGCATCGCGCGGAGCCTGTGGCGGAGCCGCTGGGTGGCCTGGGGGGCGGCGCTGCTGTTCTGGGCGCACCCGCTCACGGTGGAGCCGGCTCAGTGGATCTCGGCACGGACCGACCTGTGGGCCGCGGTGTTCAGTTTTCCCGCGATCTGGCTGACCATTGCACTCACAGGCGCCCCCACGGGGGAGGGGAGAGCAGGCTTCCCGAGGCCTCGATTCTGGTCACTTCCGCTCATGGCGCTCGCGCTCTGCTCGAAGGAGACGGCGGTCGTCCTGCCCGCGCTTCTGCTCTTCATCGACCTCCTGCGGCAGCGGGGATGGACTCGGGCTCGGCTGATCTGGTGGGTGGCCACGATCGGGCTGTGGGCCTGCTATTTCGGGCTGCGGAGGATGATCTTCGGAGAGTTCCTGGGGTACGGGATGGCGGAGAGGTACATGTCGCTGGCGGGGTATGGGCGGGCGGTCATCTGTGCCGTTGCAGTCATCAGTTTGCTCGTTCTTATCCCCCTGGTGGTGATTTCGACCGCTCTGTGCCTCTGGCGTCGAGTCGATCTGCGTCCGCTTCTTTTAGCGTCAGTGTGGTTTCTTCTGAGCTTGGTGCCTCTGACTGCCCTTGGCTTCAGTTGGACTGAGAACACGCGTCTGCTCTATCCCGGAGTCGCGGCCTTCTGTCTCTTGACAGCGGGCTCGATGGCGTGGGCCCTGGATCCCCCCATGCGGAGAGAGAGAGCTCTGCTGAGTGTCTCGGGGGCGGTTCTGATCTGTTGGCTCGCGCTCTCCCTTGGATTCGCAGTCCTTCGCATCAGCTCCTGGAGTCGGGCCTCACGTGAGTGTCGCACTGTGGTCGAGTCCATCGCGGAGGATCTCATGGCCCTTCCGGCGGATGGCGCGGTGGTCATCGAGCCAGCTCCCGAGCGCAGTTTCGGAATCACCATCTTCCGCACGATCGATCTCTCAGTGGCCGTTGCCACTCTGCTCGATGAGCGAGGTGTGAGCCATGGGCCGATCCTGTCGAGGCCTCTTGGGGAGACCGATCCAGGGGATGATCTGCTGATCCGCGAGCGGGGCAGCGATTCTCCCTTCTCACCTGTGACTGCGATCATCGATTTCAGGACTGTGAGCGAGGGCGTGGGATATCAGCTGCCCGGCGATTCCCGAAGTGAGATTGTGCGCTGGGATTCACGCACTGATGAGCGGAGAGTGATTGGCGAAGTTCGCCATGGCGGCGAATCTCAGATCGACTGACCTCTCAGAGAAAAAGCCCGGAGCCTTGCGACTCCGGGCCTCGGAATTCTCGGAGTGGGGGAGAGGTCACTCCTCCACGGTGTAGGTGACGCGGACCTCGACGCGGCGGTTGAGCGAGCGGCTCGCCTCGTCGATGTTCGGGACGCGGGGCTGAAGCTCGCCCATGCTCTCGACGTCCATCGAGGCGCGGCTGAAGCCGCGGTCGGCGAGGGCGTCGGCCACGGTGTTGGCGCGGCGCAGGCCGAGATCGTAGTTGTACTCCTCGGACCCTCGGTCGCAGCAGTGGCCCGTGATGGTCATCGACTCGATGTCGGCGTCGGCCAGGGCGTCCTCGATCTCATCGACCTGGGCCTGGCCCCGATCAGTCAGAGTGTCGTCGTCGAGATTGAAGAGCACGTCGCCGAACTCGAAGGTCCGGGTGTGGAGCGTGCGGACGACCTCGACGGGGACCTCGCGGACGACCTCGACCTCCACCTCGCGGACCGGTGGCTCAGGCTCCACGCGGGGCGGGCGCTGGTACAGATCGTCGCGCTTGAGATCGATGGTCAGGATGCCCAGGACGAAGTCGAGGATCTCGGAGGGGTCGATGCCCGCGCGGGCGTAGAGTCCGAGATGGGTCAGGAATGGCTCGCTGATGCCGAGCTCGACCGAGATGGTCTCCCAGTACTGCCAGCCGCGGCGCAGCGGGAAGACCTCCCAGTGCCAGTCGCGGTTGTCGTGGAGAAGATCCTTGGCGATGACGATGGTGCCCGCGTTGAAGATCTTCTTGGTGTAGCAGTTCTCGCGCATCCTCTCGTGCCAGGCGCGCGAGCGGTTGATGTCTTTGTAGAATCCGCACCAGCCGTTCTCGTAGTCCTGCCAGTGGCGGATGCCCTGGAGCCAGATGGCGCTCAGACGTGAGCGGGTCTCACGGCCGGCGAAGAGGCCGCGCCCGTCGATCTCGGCGGTCAGACCGTTGTGGGTGATGGCTCCCAGGGCGATGGGGCCCACCTCAGCGTGGGCACCGAGGGTGGGGGGAAGCCAGGAATGCTGGGACTCGGCGGTGATGCCGATGCCCATGTCCCAGATATCGAGGAAGTCGTCTCCTCGTGCCTGCAAGTAGCGGCCGACTTGGCAGCCACTGAACAGCGAAACGACGAGGACAGCGGCGGCGAGGGTGAAGACAAGACGGTGGTGGCGAGATGACATCGGCACTCCTCCTCCGAGGGTCGAGGACATTGTCAAAGACGGATGGGTTTCCTGGCAAGCAGGCAAACCGCCTCTCTTGAGGCATCGTCCCTGAGGGCGTTGCACTTGAGAGGTTTTTGGGCTTTTGGGCAGGAAAAACCGCGCTGCCCCCCAGGAGGGACAGCGCGGCTCGTAAGCCCTGATGGGACAGTGATTCACATGAGGCTCAGGCTGTAGTCCACGTCGTCGCGGTACATGTCGTAGGTCGTGAGGCCGAGGATGAAGTCCATGACCTCGGAGACGTCGAACCCCGCGCGGACGTAGAAGCTGATGTGGGTGAGGGGGAATCCGGCCGCCGCCTGGAGCTGGGCGGTCCAGAGATGGTTCCATCCGCGGAGCAGCGGGACCCAGCCCTCCTGGAAGTCGTCGTCCATGAAGATGAGGCGCTTGCGTGGGTCGAAGCGGCCCTGCGGGAACAGCCACCGCGTGTACCCATTCTGTGATGTGCGATCAAGCCACTCGGCTATCGCGGGATCGAGGGGGGCGGGATCCTTGAAGCGATTGGTGACCAGCGGATCAGGGATCTCATCACCGAGCGTGTGGCCCTCATAGGCCTGGTGGATGCGCCACCACTGGTAGAGGATCAACCCGATCCGGGTGCGCGACTCCACGCCGATGAAGGTCCCACGCCCATCGAGCAGCTCGAGGCTCCCGCCGTTGTGGGTGATCGCTCCCGCGCCGAACCAGAGGGCATCGGCGTAGACACCCAGTGAGGGGGGGATCACGGCGGAGACGTCCATGGTGTGTGTTCCGCCGATCGACAGAACCCAGATGTCTCGGAAGTCATCGGAGCGCTGGCGGAGGTAGTTGCAGCCGCTCAGGAGCGTGGCGGACAGAATGACAATCAGCAGGGTGGCGGCCAATCTGCGAGGACCCATCAGGTCAACCCTCCCAATCACAGAGAAGAAACTGGCGGCGGACACAGCGGTGCCCAAACCTTGCGCGGTGCCCATCCTCAAGCGTGACAGACACTCCCGTCGAGCGAAAAGGTAAGCGGGTCCAGAGGGACTGGCAAGAGATTTTCCGCCCCTCGGGGGGAGTCCCGCGGGAGGTGGGGGAGGCCCGGGATCAGTGGGCGAGCCGGATCAGAGCCACCGCCTTCTCAAAGGAGGAGTGGAGATCCGCGGCGAGTGCAAGGAGGTCGTTCTCGGTGAGTCCCAGCAGTTTCAGGGCCTCGGGCTCAAAGTGGTGACGGAGGCCATCGCGCCCGAGGCCATAGCCCAGCGACAGGCACAGGATATTGGCCAGGTGAATCACGGCCACCTCCTGGGTGTGCTCCTCGGCCTGCAGCGGCTCGTGGTGGTGGAGGATCGCGTTGACCAGGACCTGGGGGAGGTTCCAGTGGTCGGCCAGGTGGCCGCCGATCTCGGCATGAGTGTGGCCGATCACAGCTCTCTCGGCCTCGATGAAGCTGCAGCCTGTCGCGCTCAGATGCTCATCGATCCGATGAAGCTCGGCGAGGAGATAGTCATTGAGAATGATCTTGCCCATGTCGTGGAGGAGTCCCGCGGTGAACAGCAGGCCGGTGTCCTTCCGGCGTGAGTGGTGCTGACCGATGATGTCAGAGGCCAGGGCGACCGCGACCGCGTGCCTCCAGAGATCACCGGCGGCGAGGCCGTAGCCGGCGTTGGCCGCCTGGAGGTGATCGGTGACATAGCTGGTGAGGATGAAGTTGACCAGAGTGCTGTTGCCCAGGAACACCAGGGCATCCTGGAGCGAGTGCACCTGCCGCGGGAGGCCATAGTGGGCGGAGTTGCACAGGCGCAGGACGCGGAGGGTGATGCCCTGGTCGAGCTTGATCACCTCGACGAGATCCTTCGCCGAGCACTCCTCGTCCTCCGCCAGCTCGAGCACTTTGAGCACCACGTCGGGCATGGGGGGGATCTCGTGGATCCGCTCGAGGATGTGCTCGAGGTCGATCACAGCGCTCTCGACTCCCCCGCCCCGGTGACCACGCTCACCGCACCGCTTCCCACGTGGAGGCGCATGGAAAGGCTCTCGTTGCCACCGACACTCTCCGCCAGAATGCGGACGCTGTTGCCGGTGAGAATGTGGGTGGCCGCCCGGTGATTGCGCTCCCCGATGTTGAACAGGCTGTTGTCATTGAGGATGTTGGCTCCCCCGACGAGCCGGACGACGATCCGGGACTTCTCTGCCCCGAGATGGTAGGCCTCGCGGAAAAGCAGGGGCAGGCCGGTGTCCGCGAACAGGGCCGGGGTGGTCCGCGCCTTCTCGCGGTTCATCTTGGAGTCAGGCAGCATGAAGTGGAGGATCCCGCCGACGCGAGCCTCCTCGTCCCAGAGGGCCACACCGATGCATGACCCCAGGGCATAGGTGACAATCTCAGCCTCGGGATCGCCGCTGACCTTCAGGTCAGCGATGCCCACTGTGATCACCTCTCCCATGATCAGGCTGATGTGCTCCCTCGCATTTGGTGATGTGTGGCCATCTGAGCAGGGCCGATGGCCACTTGCGCTGCTGGCTGCCCGTGGGCAGCACAGCCTCTATCAGTGGATCACCGGTGATGCAAGAACAACGTGCCCTGCCCCGGGGATCTTGACACACGGTGCCCCCCGTGGCCAATGTGTCCCCACGAGGATGATCCCATGGCCACCTGTGCAAATCACCCCATCCGAATGGCGACGGCCCGGTGCAAGTGCTGCAACAAGCCGCTGTGCAACGAGTGCCGACACGTGACCGACGCGGGGATCTTCTGCTCGCCCGAGTGCGAGTCGCGAACGAGGCAGTTCACGGAGCGTGCCTCCGGGGGCACGGTGACCTACCGGAAGAGATTTTTCACGAAGCGGACTGTGCGGGGGCTCCTGATCCTCCTGATTGTGCTGATCGGGGCGGCCGCCTTCTTACACTTCACCCTGGGTGTCAGCAGCTGGTCTGATCTCAAAGCCGTTTTCGCCCAGTGGTGGGAGGCCCGCTATCTGCTGCTGCCCTGAGGCGCATCAGGTCTGAGGAGAGTGAGCGATTCCATGCCCGATGCTGTCTGCGTGCGCTTTGCGCCCAGCCCCACGGGATTTCTCCACGTCGGAGGGGTCCGAACAGCGCTGTTCAACTGGCTCTTCGCCCGCGGCCAGGGGGGGAGATTCCTCCTGCGCATCGAGGACACCGACCGGGAGCGATCGCGCCCGGAGTTCACCGACCAGATCCTGGAATCGCTGAAGTGGCTGGGGCTTGATTGGGACGGGGAGCCCGTCCATCAGAGCCAGCGGGGGGAACTTCATCGCCGAGCCCTGGATCGAATGCTGGCCGAGGGAACGGCTTTCCGATGCTTCGTGCCCCTCGAGGCCGCCCGCGAGGCGGTCGAGAGGGCAAAGCAGACCGATGGCCAGGCGGCCTTTTTCAGCCCAGACCGCGATCTCGATCCCGACGAGGCCCGGCGGCGGGCCGACACGGGCGAGCCCCATGTGATCCGATTCCGCTGCCCCGAGGGGGAGACCGTCTGTCAGGATCTGATCGTCGGCGAGGTCCGGGTCGATCACCGGACCATCGGTGACATCGTTCTCGCGCGGTCAGATGGAGCGCCCACCTACAACTTCGTGGTGGTGGTCGACGACAGTGACATGGGCATCACCCATGTCATCCGGGGCATGGATCACATCTCCAACACCCCCAAGCAGATCCTGATCTTCCAGGCCCTCGGGCTCCCCGTGCCGCGCTTTGCGCACATCCCGCTGATCAACGGCCCGGACAAGCGCAAGCTCTCCAAGCGCCACGGGGCGGTGACGACCGACGAGTTCATGGCGATGGGCATTCTGCCCGAGGCGATGGTCAACTATATGGCTCTGCTCGGTTGGTCGCCGGGGGATGACCGGGAGATCTTCACGCGAGACGAGCTCATCGAGGCCTTCTCTCTCGAGCGGGTGGGCAAATCGGCCGCGGTGTTCGACCCCGACAAGCTCCGCTGGCTCAACGGCGTGGCGCTGCGGGCCCTCGATGATGAGGCCTTTGTCGCATGGGCGCGGAGCGCGCCCGCGCTCCAGGGCAACCCACGCCTGAGCGACACCGACTGGTTCGCCTCGGTGGCACTGATGATGAAGGAGCGCGCGAGCACCTGGGAGGAGCTGGTGCATCTGCTCGAGCCGTTTCTCTCCGAGGAGATCACATTCGACGACGCGGCGGTGGCGAAGCACCTGGGCAAGCCCACCGCGCGCCCTGTCCTGGAGGCGGTCACCGACATGCTCGAGGGGCTCGATGAGCTCACGAACCCCGACGCGATCGAGCAGCGGCTGCGGGACCTCTCGGAGAAAATGGAGATCAAGTTCGGGCTCCTCGTTCACCCCTGCCGTGTGGCCCTGACCGGGCGTGACCGAGGCGCGGGTCTCACCGAGGTGATGGTGGCCCTGGGGCGTGACCGGTGTGTCAGGCGGCTGCGTGAGGGGATGGATCGAGCCGGGGCTCTCGGACAGTGACGGATCCGGTCCCTCGCAACCGCTGACACCGGCACCTTTCATTCACAGCTGAAAGAGCACAGGGGGGCGCAGAGGGATCCGGCGATGGGACCAAACCAAGTCTGGCACCTCCGACGCCGGCGACATCCAGATGTGGACATCGCCCCTCTGGATGCGGCTGCAGGGGGGATCGACAGAGGAAAACCGATGCTCTCAAAGAGCGGGTCACCTATTGACAGGCCCCATTGATCCTGGCAGAGGCTTGGGAACACGCCCCAGTCATGCTCCTCCGACAGTTGGCCGCTGTCGGTTCTCGCACACTCGAAGCAGTCTCGGCCGCCTGCTCTCTGGGCGCAGCAGGGGAGACGGAGGAATTCAAGAGGCATGAACTTGACGGTGGACGCGGACGCCCTGTGGGAGAAAACTCTGGAGCGGTTGAGCACTCAGATCGATCCCGAGATTCTCCAGACTTGGTTTGTTCCCACCACCGCGCACACCTTTCAGGATCAGACGCTGACGCTCACCGTCCCCTCGCGCTTCTACATCAATTGGCTGACCTCGAATCACCGCGAGATCATCCAGAGGGCGGTCGAGGATCTGGTGGGCGCGCCGGTTCAGCTGGCCTTCTGCATCCGGGAGTCCGAGGAGGAGGCCGACGTGTCTGAGCCCCAGCCCCAGCCCGCCTGGCCCGGATCCGCGCCCGAGAGCCGCCTCAGCGATGGGCATCTGATCAACCACTCGCTGAATTCCCGTTACACGTTCGACCGGTTCGTCATCGGCGAGTCCAACCGCTTCGCCCACGCGGCGGCGGTCTCGGTGGCCGATCCCCACCGCCTCGCCTACAACCCGCTCTTCATCTACGGGGGCGTGGGGCTGGGCAAGACCCACCTGATGCAGGCGATCGGGCACCAGCTCCTGGCCAGCGACCCCTCCCGGCGTGTCCTCTATGTGACCAGCGAGCAGTTCATGAACACGTTCATCGACGCCATCAGCAGTGGCCGCCAGATGGAGTTCCGCCAGCTCTACCGCACCGTGGACCTGCTGCTGATCGACGACATCCAGTTCTTCACGGGCAAGGAGCGGACCCAGACCGAGTTCTTCCACACGTTCAATGCCCTCTACGGCGCCGAGAAAAAGATCGTCGTCTCGAGCGACCGCCCACCCAAGGAGATCAAGACGCTCGAGGAGCGCCTGGTCTCCCGCTTCGAGTGGGGGCTGATCGTCGACATCCAGGCGCCCGACCTGGAGACCCGCGTGGCGATCCTCAAGCGCAAGGCGGAGATGGAGGGGATGGACGTCCCCAACGATGTCACGCTCTTCATCGCCGAGCACATCCGAAGCAACATCCGCGAGCTGGAGGGCTCGCTGCTGAGGGTCAAGGCCTTCGCGACGATGGAGAACCGCCCGATCGATCTCAACATGGCCAAGCAGGTCCTGGGGTCGCTCCTGGTCTCCGAGGCGGCGACCCAGCGGATCACGATCGAGCGCATCCAGGAGATCGTCTGCGAGTACTTCGAGATCAAACCCACAGACATCGTCAGCGAGTCTCGCCTGAAGAAGTTTGCCACGCCTCGCCACATCGCCCAGTACCTCTGCCGCCAGCTGACGGAGTTCAGCTATCCCGAGATCGGGCAGCGCTTCGGCGGGCGGGATCACACCAGCGTCATGCACGCCGTGCGGAAGATCGAGAAGGACCTCGAGCGCGACTCGAATATGAAGAACATCATCTCCTACCTGATCCGCCGCATCCGGGAGAGCTGAGGACCCAGGCCAAAATCCTTGATCGGGCTGGCCCGATTCTTGGATCATCTGTCTGAGACATTGCCCCCAAGAGGTGATTCCCCATGCACTGCCACCGATCACGCCAAGGCTTCACCTTCCTCGAGATCATGCTCGTGGTGCTGATCATCGGCATCCTCGTCTCCATCGTCGTGCCGAAGTTCGGCGGCCGCACCCAGCAGGCCAGGCGATCAGCCACCGCCCTGGCCATCAGCAACACCCAGCTCTCCATCGAGGAGTTCGAGATCAACTATGGCCGCTATCCCGATGATCTCGACGAGCTGCTCGACCCCCCGACTCCCATCGAGGGGGGAGAGCCGCTGGAGTACCTCGATCGCACGCCCGAGGATGCCTGGGGGGAGCCCCTCATCTACATCTACCCCGCGGAGTATGGCGGGAGGCACTTCGACCTCTACTCGAGCGGGGAGAACCGCGAGGACGAGAGAGGCGAGGGCGACGACATCACCCCCTGGGCCTCGGAGGAGGGCACCGATCTCTGATCGGACTTTTGCAGTCGGCGAATCGCTGTTTCACGGTTCAGCGAAGGGATTGGGCCCCGCTTCTCTCAGAGCGGGGCCTCTCATTTTCCCTTGCTCCCCGTGAGGCGCAGCGGTTGTCTGATCTGTTCCGATGTCTCTTCTGAGCAAAATAAAGGCGTGGTGGCGGCGGATCAGCCCTCCGGGGGGAAGTGAGTTCCTCTGCGACACCTGCAAGTACGACCACCCGAGCGCATGCCACCACCCGGAGCGGCCCAACGCCCGCAGATGTGACGACTACCGTCGCAGGGGGACCTGACCCGATGAACAGGCGTGTGATTTTCATCGTCCTCGACTCCGTGGGGTGCGGCGCGCTGCCTGACGCGGCGCGCTTCGGCGACGCCGAGTCGAACACCCTGGGCCACATCGCGGAGACCGTGGGACTGAGCGTCCCGAACCTCGCCGCGCTGGGGCTGGGGAAGATCGTGCCGCTGGCCACGGTTCCTCCCACCGACACGCCCCATGCCTGCTTCGGCCGCGCAGCGGAGATCTCGGCAGGCAAGGACACCACGACAGGCCACTGGGAGCTCGCCGGGGTGGTCAAGACGACCGACTGGCCGTATTACCCGAAGGGCTTCCCCCAGGATCTCCTCGACCGCTTCACCGAAGCCGCGGGCGTCCCCGGCGTTCTCTGCAACCTGCCCTACTCGGGGACGGTGGTGATCAACGAGTACGGCGACGAGCACGTTGCGACGCGAAAGCCGATCGTCTACACCTCGGGCGACTCGGTCTTCCAGATCGCCTGCCACGAGGAGATCTATCCCCCCGAGCAGCTCTACGCGCAGTGCCGCGCGGCGCGGGCACTTCTGAAAGGCGAGCACGAGGTGGCGCGCGTGATCGCCCGCCCCTTCATCGGGAAAGGCAACGGCAATTACACGCGGACGAAGAATCGCCGCGACTTCTCGATCCCGCCCCAGGGCCTGACGATGCACGATGTCATCGTGGCAGCCGACATGGCCTCGATCGCCATCGGCAAGATCGGCGACATCTACGAGCACCGGGGATTCACCGAGGAGATCCACTCGAAGAGCAACGCCGAGGGGATGGAGCGGACGCTCGCGGCGATGCAGAGCCTCGACACCGATGGCATGATCATGACCAATCTCGTGGACTTCGACATGCTCTACGGCCACCGACGCGACGCCGCGGGCTACCGCGACGCGCTGCAGGATTTCGACGCCTTCCTCCCGCAGCTGATCGCCGCGCTCCGCGAGGGCGACCTGATGATTCTGACGGCGGATCACGGCAATGACCCGACCCACACCGGGACCGATCACACGCGGGAATATGTCCCGATCCTGGCCATGGTTCCGGGTCTGCGGTCCGGCGTGGATCTCGGAGTTCGGAAGAGTTTCGCCGACATGGCTCAGACAGTGCTCGAGCACCTGGGGCTGGACAGGGTGAAGCATGGGAAGTCGTTTCTCCCGCTCATGAGTGTCTGAGAGCCGAGCCATTCTTTCCCTGACACTCTGTGGTCGACTAACTCAGGACAGGGAGGTGCACAGAGATTGTCATTGAGAGGATTCGAGGGTGAACTCACATCGTCTCGCTGCAGTCGTTGCTGCCACCTTCGCACTGGCCTGTTCAGGTGCCTATCCCCAATCGCTGACGGATCAATATCTCCCACCCGCGGCACCGGACCTGTTGGAGGGCCAATCCTTCACATTGGAGTATTCCACGGGAGGGCAGAGTGCCCATGTGGTGATCACCTCCGAGGAACCAGGCACGATCACCTGGCCCGTGATCCCGGCCAGCCCGGAGATCAAGGCCTGGATCCTCCCCCTGGCCGAGGGGCACTTCGTCCCCGCCGATGACGCGGAGTGGATCGAAAATCTCGTCGATCGGAGCCCACACGACACCACGGCGTCGCTTTCAATGCCCTGGATCGCGCTGGATCTCGAGGGGTGCACGCTGACCTACATCTTCGAGAACCCATTCGACAACGAGATCACCTTCGAAAATCAGGACGGACGTCTGGCGGCTCGGGTCACGCACGAGTTCAAGGACAACTGGGACGAGCTCGAATTCCCAATCACCGTGGTGGTGGGCGATGACGATCCCCTCGCGCCCGCGCGCATCTATCGCCAGTGGCTGATCGATCGGGGCGAGTTTGTGTCCATGGCCGAGAAGATCGAGGTGCTCCCCCGCGCCGAGCGTCTTCTGGGCGCGGCCCAGATCTACCTCTTCGGAAACCAGGCGCTCGCCCGCGAGGACATCCCCCGCCGCGAGTGGCCAGACTTCTGCCGCGCACTGGCCACCGCCGAGGAGGGGAGCATGGGTCACCGCGTCTTCACCTCGCTCAGCGATGAAGCGCACCAGCAGGTTCTGGACCTGCCCAGCGCCGAGTGGGCGGACAATCACATGACGGGCCAGATTGTGCATGGGATCTCCGCTGTCTTCGCTGAGGGGGAAATCACCCCGGCAGAGCTCCAAGCTGAGTTCTCGGAGTTCCTCGACGATCCCTCCACTTGGGGAGATGGCTACTCAACCAAGATGCTTGACGCCTTTGCCGAGGCCGGACTCGATCGTCTCCTGCTGGTTCTGGATGGCTACGAGGGGACCGAGCTGCGACCCAACGTGGCTGCTCACGCGGAGGAGCTGGGCCACCTGCTGGGCAGCTATGACTCCTACCACAGCATCCACCGCCCCGACGCCGATCCCGAGAGCACATGGCCCACGGCGCAGTTCGGCTGGGAGGCGTGGGAGACCGGGGGTGTCATGCGCGCCGACGGGACCTACGGCACGGGTTTCCGCGGACAGGGTCGTCATCTGAGCCCGCTTGTGGCCATGCCTCTGGTGGAGGAGCGGGTCAATGGCATCCTGGAGACCGTGCCGTTCAATGCCTGGTTTGTCGACTGCGATGCCTACGGCGAGTTCTTCGACGACTATCACCCGGATCACCGCGCCAATCAGCGCCAGGACATGGAGGCCCGCCTGGAGCGGATGGCGTGGTTCGCGGAGGCGAACGGCCTCGTGGTCGGGTCAGAGGGGGGATCGGCCTACGCCGCACCGGTGATCCACTATGCCCATGGGATCATGACCCCCTGCTTCGGCTGGGGAGATGCGCGCCTGCGAGACCGCGACTCGGAGTATTTCCTCGGCGCATACTATCCCCCCGATGGACCCCATGTGTTCATGGATCAGGTGCCGCTGGCGCCTGGGTATGAGAGGTTCAATTACGACCCGCGCTTTCGGCTGCCGCTGTACCAGGCGGTGTTCCACGACTCGGTCGTCGCCACGCACTGGTGGGGATATCACAGCCTCAAGTTCACCGATCAGATCGTGACCAACACCCTGACGGAGATGCTCTACCAGGTTGCCCCTCTCTACGCCATGAACCTGCGGGAATTCGCACGACACCGCGACCGCATGGTCGCCACCCATGAGTTCTTCTCACCGCTTCACCGCGAGACGGCTCTGCTGCCGCTGACCGATTTCGAGTGGCTGACGGAGGACCGGCTGGTTCAGCGGACAGTCTATGGAGATGAGATCGCCCTGGTCGCCAACTTCTCCGAGGAGGTTTTCGAGTTCGGGGGAACAGAGATCCCCGCTCGGAGCGTGATGTCAGAGCGCCTGGGCTCGGGTGAGCGCGAGGTCTTCACCCCGGCGGAGCCCTGATCCGGGCTCTCCTGACTTTTTTTCGTGTCATTTCGTGTTTCTTCGTGGATAGATTCCGTCTTCCATTTGAGGAGGACGCATGAGCGATCAAGTCACACTCCAGGAGATCGACGCCGCCGCGGAGTTTCTGCGCAGGCGTCTGCCCTCCATCCCGCATGTGGCAGTGACCATCGGCTCGGGGCTCGGGGGCTTCGTCAAATCGGTCGAGATCGTCGAGGAGATCCCGTTCGGTGAGATCCCGGGCTTCATCGCCTCGACGGTCCAGGGCCACCGGGGGAGCCTCATTCTCGCCGAGAGCGACGGTGCGCGCGCGCTGCTCCTCGCGGGCCGCAAGCACGTCTATGAGGGGCATCCGATTCAGCGCACTGTGATGCCCGTGCGCGTGCTGGCCCGTCTGGGTGTCGAGTCTCTGATCCTCTCGAACGCCGCGGGGGGGATGAACCGGACCTTCAGCGTCGGGGACCTCATGCTGATCCGCGACCATATCAACTGGCAGTTCGTCAATCCGCTCGCGGGGCCGAACATCGACGAGCTCGGACCGCGTTTCCCCGACATGAGTGAGCCCTACAGCCGCGCGCTGCGAGTGGTGGCGCGAAAAGTCGCTCTCGAGCAGGGCATCCCCCTGCGCGAGGGGACCTATCTCGCCGGGACGGGGCCGACCTACGAGACCGTCGCCGAGCGGGAGATGCTCCGGATGTTCGGGGCGGATGCGATCGGAATGTCGACGGTGCCTGAGGTGCTCGTCGCGGTGCACGCAGGGATGCGGGTGCTCGGCATCACGTTCATCTCGAACATGCTGGTGGGCCCCGAGGCGGGATCGGAGGTGACCCACGACGAGGTGCTGGAGAACGCCAAGCGTGTGGAGGCGCGCTTCGGAGGCCTGATCGCAGGCATTCTGAAGAGGACCGCACGATGAGAGCGGTGGACATCATTCAGCGGAAGCGCGACGGCCTGGAGCTGACCCAGGCCGAGATCATGCACATGGTCGACGGCGCCGTGTCGGGCCGGGTGGAGAAGTGCCAGACCGCCGCCTGGCTGATGGCGATCTTCCTGCGCGGAATGACGCCCGCGGAGACGGCCGTGCTCACCGAGCGGATGCGGACGTCCGGCGACGTCTTCGATCTCTCCTCGATCGAGGGGGTCAAAGTCGACAAGCACTCGACCGGCGGCGTGGGCGACAAGGTCTCGCTCGTGCTCGCCCCGCTCGTGGCCGCGGCGGGTGTGCCTGTGCCGATGGTCTCGGGGCGGGGGCTCGGGCACTCGGGTGGCACGCTCGACAAGCTGGAGGCGATCCCCGGCTTCGATGTCTTCCGCACCGAGAGGGAGTTCCGCGCCCAGGTGGCGAAGGTCGGCTGCGCGATCATCGGCCAGACGGACAATTTCGTCCCCGCCGACAAGCTCCTCTACTCGCTGCGCGATGTGATCGCCTGCGTCGAGTCGATCCCGCTGATCACCGCCTCGATCATGTCGAAGAAGCTCGCCTCGGGCGCCGATGCCCTGGTGATGGACGTCAAGAGCGGCAACGGGGCGTTCATGAAAAACGACGACGAGGCGCGTGCGCTGGCCGAGAGCCTGGTCAAAACGGGTGAGGCGATGGGCAAGCCCGTCAGAGCCCTCATCACCGACATGAGCCAGCCTCTGGGTGGGGCCGTGGGCAACGCGCTGGAGACCGCCGAGGCGATCCGCTGTCTCCAGGGGCAGGGGCCTGAGGATCTGCTCGAGATCACCCTCCTGCTGGGCTCCGAAATGCTCATTCTGGGGGGCAAAGCGGGCGATCGGGCCGAGGCGAGACAAGCTCTTGAAGGACTGCTGTCCTCCGGCCGGGCGCTCGAGAAGTTCCGCGAGATGGTCGAGTTTCAGGGGGGCGACCCGCGGGTGGCGGACGACCCCTCGATCATGGTATCCGCCCCGAGTGTGATCGCATTCCACGCGGACCGTCAGGGATTCATCGCCGGCTTCGACACCGCCGAGATCGGCCGAGCCTCGAACATCCTCGGCGCGGGGCGCGAGAGGAGCTCGGACACGGTCGATCACAGTGTGGGATTCATCGTCCGTGTGCAGATCGGAGACAGGGTTGAGACCGGCGACACCCTTTTGGAGATTCATCACCGCGACGGCGATGGCTCGCTGGAGCGCTGCCAGGCGATCCTCCGCGGCGCGATCCACCTGAG
>JAFGKF010000212.1 GCA_016928695.1 Candidatus Sumerlaeota bacterium
GCGATTTGAGAGCGCAGAGGCTAGATGCGAGGCGCGGACGTGTCAAATGGGGAATCAGGAGCGCACCGCAGCCCCGTAGAGTCCCTTCGAGACGATGTACTCCTCCACCGCACGCGGAACCCACCCCTCGAGCGACTTGCCCGAAGCTGCCCGCTCGCGCACCCCCGACGAGCTGAGCGCCGGGAGCGTCTCGGGGCCCTCCACCCTCCGCGAGGGCTGACGATAGCCCATCCGCGGCACCACCAGGGGCTTGGCCATCGCCACCAGGCGTTCGTGATCGCGCCACGATTTCAGCTCCTGAACGAGATCCGACCCGATCAAAAGCCGAAAGGTGATCGCCGGATGCCGCTCACGCAGGGCTGCCACCGTGTCGGCGGTGAAGCTGGGCTCGTCCTCCGCGCCCAGCGACGCCTCGATCCGCTCGACCCGCACCCGCTTGCCCAGCGCCGCCACCGCCAGCGCGCACATCCGCGCGCGGTGCTCGAACGGCGTCAGCGGCTTGCCGAAGGGGTGACAGCGGCAGGGCAGCAGCCAGACCTCATCGAGCCCCAGACCCGCAACCCCCACGGCGCACAGGAGAACATGCCCCATGTGCGGGGGATCGAAGCTCCCCCCCAGCAGACCCACGGTTTTCTCTGATTCACCCATGGCTCAGTTCATCGAGGCCCCCAGTGAGATGCGCACCCGCCCATGGCGAGGCCGAAGCACCATCCGCTCGCTGCACCGCGTCGGGTACGACCAGACCGCCGCCTGACCCCCGCCCGGCAGCTCGATCTCACCCGCCTGCCAGGCCACCGTGTTCGTCGGGTCGAGCCCCGCCAGCCGCTTGAGCCGGAGCAGGATCGGCAGCGCCCAGCGGCGATTCGGCACCTGGATCCGGTGGCGCCGCCCCTCCAGACGGAAGTCGATCTCAAAACGGAACGCACTGTGGTAGATCGCCACTTCCTCCGCCCTGCTGTGCATCATCTGCGCGACCAGCACCTCGTCGATGAAGTGGCGGATCACCGGCCGGTCCACCAGCCAGCTCAGGTGACGCGGATTCGAGACCAGATAGCGGTGAAGGTCCCCCTGCCAAGAGACACCGCGCGGACTGTGGATCGGAACGATCCGCGCCATCTGCGGCGAGGCGGAGGGGCTCAGAGACATCGCGCGCCACCCTACTCTCTCAGGAGAGGCGGTGCAAAGGTTTTGCGGTTTCCCGCAGCGCGACCCGGCGCAGCGTGTTTCCCACCCCTCTGCGGCGAAAAACCTTGTCTGTTTCACTTCGCTGCGGCTCACTGGAGCCGGCCCACGTGCCCCAGTGTGACCAACCCATGACCCACAGCCCCCAGGAGAACCGGCGATGAAACCGCGATCACTGATCTTCTGCCTGTCACTGGCCCTCATCCCCAGTGTCACCAGCGCCGCCACCACGGGGACGGAGGAGATCGATTGGAGCGCCTTCGTCGTCGAGGAGACCTTCACCCCGGGAGACAGCGCCGACGCCGAGCCCGTGCGGCTGTGGCTCGACCTCCACCCGGGGCTCAACTGGCGCTCCACGGACTCCGTGCAGGACACCACCACTTACACTGCGGAGGGCATTTCCGATGAGACCGTCGTGAGCCGCATGATCGGAGAGCGGTTCGGCCGGGTGACCCATCGAACCCCCGAGGGGGACGCTGTGATCGTGGAGATGCTTCGACTGGGACGTGTCGAGAGCCGCGAGGATGACCGATGGGCCTCCGACCGCCGGCCAAGGTTGCCACGCAGCCACCGCCTCACCATGGACTCACAGGGGCGAGTGCAAGATCTGGAGATGGAGTGGACAGAGAACGCGGGGCCCTTCTTGCCGCTGTATCACGGCCTCGTTCTCAGAGCTGAGAGATTCATGGGGCCGGGGAGAGCTCAACCGGGCGATCAGTGGACAGTGACCGTTCGCCATCCCTCGTTTCCCGACGCGGTGGCGATCTGCCGCACCACATTCCTCGGCTTCGAGGGGGAGAGCGGCCATCCCCTGGCAGTGCTGGGGCAGGACTTTGAGGTCGAGATTCCCTTTCCCCTTCTCCGTGGAATTCACGAGGATCGTCGGAGTCAAGACGTCATCGAGACACACATCGACCGCTCGGTGGCCCGCGGTTCGGCGCGGATCACTCATGACATCAGCACGGGGCGGCCTCTCCGATCCCGAGAGGAGTCGGACATCTCAACCTCCTACAGAGTCAGGTCCTGCACCGCCACCGGTGAGCTGCTGTCCGAGGAGCGCGTGGCCTCCGAATCACACCAGGAGACTCAATCGACGATCGAATACCGCAATTGACTCCTGCCCCCCCGCTGTGCCCGACTGGGCATCAATGGCCCTTCCGCAGATCACCGATCAGCTCGTCGCCGAAGTCGAGCGGCTCCGCTTCGCCCCACCGGTGACCCACGTCTACAACCCCCTCGTCTACGCCCGTGCGTCTCACGACCTCTACCTGCAGCGCTTCGGACGCGGACGGCGAAGATATCTTCTCCTCGGCATGAACCCCGGCCCCTTCGGCATGGCGCAGACCGGCATCCCGTTCGGCGAGGTCCAGCTCGTCCGCGACTGGCTCGGAATCGAGGCGCCCGTCGGCAAGCCCCCCCGCGAGCACCCCAAACGCCCCGTCCAGGGCTTCGGGTGCCCCCGCAGCGAGGTGAGCGGCGCCCGGCTGTGGGGCTGGGCCCGGGACAAATTCACAACATATGAACAGTTCTTCAACTGTTTCTACATCGCCAACTATTGCCCCCTGGTGTTCATGGCCGAGTCGGGACGCAACATCACCCCCGACAAGCTCCCCGCGGAGGAGCGTGAGCCCCTCTTCGCCGCCTGTGACCGCGCCCTGCGGGCCACCGTCGAGCACTTCCGACCCACACACATCATTGGCGTGGGGGCATTTGCCGAGAAACGCGCCCAGATCGCCTGCGAGGGACTCGGGGTCCAAATCGGCCGCATCCTCCACCCCAGCCCGGCCAGCCCGGCCGCCAACCGCGGCTGGGACGCCCAGGCCGAAAAACAGCTCCGAGCCCTCGGCGTCGAGATCTGAATCCCGCGATCTGATATGGAGTCCTGCGGCTTGCCGCAGATGCATGGGCAAGCCCATGGACTCCACATGGGGATCACAGCCTCAGCCACACCCCCACGCGCTTGAGGCCGCCCGACAGCCAGACCACCGCGAAGGCGATGAACAGCGACCGCCAGAATCCCGTGGCGAAACCGCTGCCCAGGTCGGCCCAGAACGTGAGCCCGGCCAGCGCCAGCAGTGCGAAGAGGTGGACCAGCATGGGGTGCAGGATGTAGGCGAACAGCGGATTCTCGCCGCCGGGGCGGATGACGATCGCCCATCTTTTCAGCTGCATCACATCCATCACCCAATAGATCGCCACCCAGATCCAGACCGTGTAGGCCGAGGAGATCAGGCACCAGGGCACCGTCGCCGCGTTCTTGTTGATGATGAACATGTCGTGGATGCCGTGCAGCTGGTAGAGCAGCCAACCCGCGATCCACAGCCCCGCGCCGTAGACCAGCGCCCAGCGCATCCGCGGCCAGTGCCCCCGCACGGGCGACTGCTGCGTCAGGATCATGCCGAGCACGACCCCGGAGATCGTGATCGCCGCGTGCGACCCCAGCATCGAGCCGATGTCGATCCACTCCTTCACGCGGAACCCCGGCGCCAGATAGAGCCCCTCGAACGTCCCCACGCGGTCCGCCATGAAGAGGCAATAGAGCAGCGCCGCCACGCCGAGCATCGCCATCTGGCTGTGGCGGAAGAGGGTGTAGGCGATGCAGGCGACCAGGTACGCCCAGCCGATCAGCCCGAGAATCCCCCACCAGTGCGTCCGCATCCAGATCCCGCTCTCGTGGCGATAGAGTGCCGCGAGCGCGATCAGCCCCAGTGCGCCGATGATTTTCATCACCAGATACGCCGTCCGCTTCGGGCCCGGATCCTTCGGCGCGACGCTCCAGACCAGGATCACGCAGAGGTACATCAGGACGTTCCACAGGTGCCTGTTGATCAGCGGGTTCGCGTCATGCGCGTTCACCATGAAAAAACCGATGATCAGCAGCCCCAGGGTCCGCACCAGGATGTGCCCCCAGATCTTCGACAGCGGCACGCCCTGGTCCATCCGCCGCCCGATGGCGAAGGGGATTGCCATCCCCACAATGAAGAGGAACGAGGGGAAGACCCAGTCGACGAACGTCATCCCGTCGGCGTACCAGTTGATCGACCCATCGGGATTGATCGTCCTGAAGTGCTCCATCCACGCGGGCGTCCCGGGGACCCCGGCGATGTCGTTGACGAAGATCATCACCAGGATCGTCAGGCCACGCAGGGCGTCGATCGAGGCAATGCGGCCCGATCCGCCGGGGGGAGAGAGGGGGGCGTCAGACACGGAACGGCTCCTCAGGGGAATTGCCACTCGACGATCCACGCCCCACTCGGAGTGTCAAGAGAGCGTGTCGCGGGGGTGCCGAGAGAACAGCACGATGCCGGCGACCGCCACCGCGCATCCGATCAGATTGAAGACCATGTCCCAGCCCGTGTTCTCGTAGCCGCCGACGTTGACCTCGGCGATGCTCTGCGTCGCCGCGAACTCCACCACCTCGTTCATCGCCCCCAGCCCCATGCCCGCGAGCAGCACGAGAAGCATCAGCCCGGGGCGGGGCCTCGGCTCGGCCA
>JAFGKF010000213.1 GCA_016928695.1 Candidatus Sumerlaeota bacterium
ACCAGCTGAAGCAGGTGGCCAAGAGGCGCCCGCTGAAGCGGGCTGAAGAGCGCATCAGCCCCCTTCCAGGGGGCGCATCTTGGCCACTGGCTTGAGCCAGTGGCCCCGCACCCTGCAATTGACAGAAAAGGTTTCACGGTGCATACTCTTCCTCCAGAGGTCTCTCACCCATGCCCTCCGGCTGCCATGCGTTCCACGAGATTTTTCTTCACATCAATTGGCACTGCGATGGCGATCAGCCGCTGATCACCGCGGCCATCGAGAGCCATCTCCACGGTTTCATCGAGGAGTATTGCCGCAAGCTCCCCGCCGTTCACTTCAAGCGAATCGGCGGCACGGAGACGCATGTCCACCTCGTGGTCCAGGTGGAGCCAACCGTTTGCCCCAGCGAGTTCATCGGCAAGGTGAAGGGGGCCAGCTCCCATGAGATGAATCCCCTCGCCGGGGAAAGATTCCTCCAATGGCAGCGGGGCTACGGCGTGGTGAGCTTTGCCCGGCGGAACCTGCCCGCGGTGATCCGATATGTGGATCGCCAGCGCGAGCACCATGGCGAGGGCACGGTCAACGATGTGCTCGAGCAGATGGGCACTGAGTGAGGATCCATCAGATCGGCATCCCGCCCTCTAGGCACCTCAACCGCTGTTGACCTTCCGCCCGCAACATCGCATGGATATCACATATCGCACCCTGAGGATCCCCGTTGGAGCCACGAACCGACATCATTCTCTTCGTCTGCCTCGCCGTGGCACTCTTCGTGGTCCTCGCCGTCTTCGGCATCCTCGCCGAGCGGAGGAGGCGCCAGGCGCTGTCGGCATGGGCGGCGTCGACGGGGCTGAGGTTCCGGCCAGTCAAGGACCGGAGCATCGACAACCGCTTCCCCGCGTTCTCCTGCCTGCGGTCCGGCTCGAACCGGTATGCCCAGAATCTGATGGAGGGCGATTGGAGCGGGCGGTGGCTCCTGGCCTTTGATTATCACTGCGAGACGCACTCGCGCGACTCGAAGGGCCGCCGCCAGACGCATCACCACCACTTCTCATGCGCGATCATCGGGAGCGATGTCCCGCTCGAGCCGCTCAGAATTCGTCCCGAGGGCTTCTTCGATAGGCTCACCGAGTTCTTCGGCTTCGACGACATCGACTTCGAGTCGGCGGAGTTCAGCCGCCGCTTCCACGTCAAGGCGCCCGACAGGCGCTGGGCCTTCGACGTGCTCCATCAGCGCACGATGGAGTTCCTGCTCGAGATGCCGCGCTTCACGATCCAGTTCGACCGCGCCTGCGTGCTCGTCCACCGCGCGACGCGCTTCAGCCCCGACGACTTCGGCGTGGCCGCCGACGTGGCCAGCGGCATCCTCGATCGCCTGCCCGAGTACGTCGTCCGCCAGCAGCGCGGAGAGGAGTGACCCGCGCATGGAACCCAGCCTGATCGTCCCGCTCGCCGTCCTTCTGATCGTGCTGATCTGGGCGATCGCGAACTTCAACGCGCTCGTCCGTCTCCGCAACCACGTCCGCGAGTCGTGGTCGGGGATCGACACCGAGCTCAAGCGCCGCTACGACCTGATCCCCAACCTTGTCGAGACGGTCAAGGGCTATGCGAAGCACGAGCGGGAGGTGCTCGAGCGGGTCACCGCGGCGCGGTCGCAGGCGGTGGCCTCGCGGGGCTCGCCGGAGCAGCAGGCGCGTGACGAGAACGCGCTGATCGGCACGCTGCGGACGCTCTTCGCCGTCTCGGAGGCCTATCCGGATCTGAAGGCGAACCGCGGCTTTCTGTCGCTCCAGGAGGAGCTGGCCAACACGGAGGATCGCATCCAGGCGGCGCGGCGCTTCTACAACGCGAACGTCCGCGACCTGAACACGCGCATCGAGGTGTTCCCCTCCAACATCATCGCAGCGATCTTCGGATTCCGGCGGGCAGAGTTCTTCGAGATCGAGGACGCGGGCATCCGCCGCCCACCGGAGGTCTCCGTCAGCGGACCGTGACCCTGAGCTGTCCAGTGGCGCCGAACTCCCCCAGGGCCACGGTGATCTCGAGCCGCCAGCGCCCCGGTGTGGGTGGGGCCAAGGGCAACGGCCAGCGGATGATGAAGCCCTCCTGGTCGACGGGGCTCAGGACCACCGGCCCGCCCCCCACCGACTGCGGCTCGCCGTCGATCCCGATCTCGGTCCATCGCCACCACAGGGTGGGGGTGCTGGCCCGGACGACAAAGGCCTGATCCACGCGACATGAGATCACCGCCGTGGGGGCTGCCCCGCCCGCCTCGAGCTCCCCTGAGGGCTCGAGACGCAGACTCCCGAGGCGGATCGCCTCCCGATTCTCGGTGAGCTGGGGGGACTCCCTCGGCGACTGGTAGATCTGCGACAGGTTGAGCGCGCCCCTGTCCCTCTCCTCGCGCGCGGGGATGTCGTCAGCCGAGGCGATGCCCCGTTCCTCGGTGATCGCCTGGAGCATCATCTGGTGCTGCTCCATTCTCTGCTCGATCTGACGCTCCTCCCACGTCTCGGCCGCGCGGCGAATCCAGGCGTCCATATCCGCGGTCGAGGCCCCCAGGGCGCTCATGCCGCCGCTGCCCTCGATGTCGGTCCAGATCTCCGTCTCCCCCACCTTGGTCACATCGACGCGATCGGCGGTGGCCACGCTGATCCCCTCGAGAACGAAGTCATCGCGGTCTCCCGGGCCCTCGCTGACGATTCGGGCCCTGTGGAGACCCGCGCTGAGTCGCCTGCTGGCGGAGGACCAGGCGCCGGTGTCTCCGGGGAGAATCCGCCCCACGCGTGATCGGTCGAGATAGACGATGTTGCTGTAGACGCGTCGGCTGGCGCCGCCCACGCCCCAGATCCTGTTGATGCGGACCGAGACGGCGGTCGGAGCGCTGAGGCGAAATTGGATCTCGAGGTGGGTGCCGGTGATCGACACGCTGTCGACGATCGCGAAATCGGTCGTGTGCGTGTAGGCATTGTCGCCGATGTGATAGCGGCCCGGGTCGAGGGCATGGACATGGGCTGCCCAGGCCGGTGCTCCCCCGAGACACAGGAGGATCAGGAGGGCGAGGTGGTGAGCTGGGCGGGGCATGGCGTGCTTGCCCGCCCCATTGGGGCTCTTTCGCCCTGGGACGTCAATCAATCACCGATCGGCTAAACGAGGTTCAGATAGAGGGGCTTGTGAGCCGGGTCGCGGTGGCGATCGAAGAGAACAATGATCTGGGTCCGCCGTCCCGTCTCGATGTTGACCACCAGGCGGGAGGAGAAGGCTCTCGAGAGGAAAAATCCGCGGCCGTCCTCGTCCATGAGGCCATCCTGGGTGACCTGCCGCTCGATCTTCTCGAGGAAGCGATCGACGCTGAGGGTTCCCGCGTTGTCTGTGACGGAGAATCCCACCTGGTTGGCGTCGTGTCCGAACTCGACAGTGACGATCTCGTCCTCGGCGAGGTCCTCGGCCGTCTCCTTGCTGTGTCGCGGTGTGCCATCGGGGTTGCGGTAGGCGTGGAAGAAGGCGTTGTTGACCACCTCCTCGAAGACGAGCCTCAGCTCGAAGGCGCGCCGGGGGACCTCGATCAGCGGGTGGAGGGCCGCGACCATCGCCTCGGTGAGCCTGTCCTTTTCCTCGTGGGTTCTCAGACGGCGGCGGGTCAGCTGGGCATCGGACCCGAGGTGGCGATCGAGTCCGAAGACGCGGTCGGGCTCGAGGATGTTCTTGACCGTGTTGATGAACTCCGCGTGATCGAAGGGCGAGGTCTTGGTGATCACGTTGGTGATGCGGTGACGCTTGATCAGGCGGATGTAGTCGTCGACGTCGTAGCCGGTGATCAGCGCGACCTTCATGTCCGGCCAGCGCCGCTGCGCCTCGACGAGCAGATCGATGCCGGTCATCGGTCGCATGTTGATGTCGCTGATGAGCAGATCGAACACGCTCTGCTCCAGCGTCTTCAGGGCCACCTCCCCCGACTCCGCCGTGGACGCGTCGTAGCCCTCCTCGGTGAGGAGGTCGCTCAGCGACGATCGGATCAGCGGCTCGTCATCGACCACAAGAATTCGTGTCATGGCTCTCAGCCCCGTCCCGGCTCACAGCCGGGGAGAGATAATCTCATCGTTGTGCCTGAGGCACCCGTGCGGAGGACCCGCAGTCCCCCCCGATGACGGTCCGCCAGGAGTTGACACAGACTCAGCCCCAACCCAGAGCCCCTGCCGGCGGGCTTGGTGGAAACGAAGGGCTGCCCCAGGCGGTTCCTGACCGTGGCGGGTATCCCACATCCGGTGTCACTGACATCGATGAAACACCACCCCCGTTCGGCGGTCAAGGTGATCGTCAGTTTCCCCTCCCCCTCCATCGCATCGACGGCGTTGGAGACCAGGTGCTCCAGGATCGTCCGCAGGTGTGTCTCGTCCACGTGGATGCACCCCCGGCGGCGATCATCGACAACCACCCTCACGCCCTCCGGCCTGTCGCTGGGCTCTGAGAGGAGCGTGCGGATCAGCTGCCCCGGGTCGATCGCCACCGGTGTGAGCCGCTCGGTGGGGCTGAACTGACACAGTTGGTCGACCACTCCGGCCATGCGCCGGGTCACACTCTGGATCTCCCCGAGGGTCCCCAGGTCTCTCTCGCACGGTCCTGTGTCGTGGCGCCGCATCATCGCCTGCAGCCGCATGTCCAGCGCGAGGAGGGGATTGCGCATCTCGTGGGCCAGGCCATGGGTCAGGGCTGCCATCGCCACCCACATCCCCTGACGCAGCGAGGCGTTGCCCACCTCTCCCTCGGTGGGACGAGGAGCGTGGGCCACATGGCGAATGCAGACCAGCTCGCACCCGTCATCGCGCCTCACGGGCCAGAGGAAGACCTGGACGGGACGCTTGGTGGCGGGGTCGGTCAGCCAGTGTTCCCGCCGCCCCGGGCTCCCCCCCAGATGGGGGAAGGGGCAATGGGTGCAATTGTTGAAGCAGACCTCGGCGGCGTCACGGCAGACGGTTCCCAGGATCTCCTGAGCCCTTTCGGCCCCGATGCGTTGCCGCTTGGACTCATTCATCCAGCACACACGGCCCTGCTGATCGAGCAGCATGACCTCAGGCTCGTTGCAGCGGGGCTGACGGATCGCTGCCCGGTGACTCTCGGGGTCCACACCGTGGACCACTCCGGTGGCGGAGGAGGCGGTGACGTCAGAGAAAACCATGGGGGGACGATCATGCACAGACCTGATGCTGCACAGGTTCACTCATCGGCAGGGGCGAGGGGGGGCTTGAAAAGTTCTCTCAGCGCCGCTGGCTCTCCGCCAGCCGGGTGAGCCAGATCGAGATCTCGAAGAGAATGACGAGGGGGATCCCCATCGCCAGCTGGGTCACCACATCGGGGGGCGTGAGGATCGCCGCCGCGGCGAAAATGATGACATAGGCGATGCGGCGCCTCCGCGCGAGCCAGTCGGGCGAGACCACCCCCGCCCGGGCGAGGAGCAGCAGAACGGCGGGGAGCTCGAAGACGATCCCGAAGGCGATCATCAGCGTCAGGGTCAGCGAGACGTAGCGCGAGATGTCGGGCAGCCATGTCAGATCCCCCCAGGCGAAGCTGGAGAGCACGATCACCGCGTAGTGCATCAGCCAGTAGGCGAAGGCCGCGCCCACGGGGAAGAGCAGAGCGAAGAGGCCGAGCATGGGTCGGATCAGCTGTCGCTCCCGTGATGTCAGCCCCGGTGCGATGAACAGCCACGCCTGCCAGAAGATGAGCGGGAGCGAGACCGCAAGCCCCAGGAGCGCCGCCGTCTTGAGAATCAGATAGACGGGATCGATCAGACCCGAGTAGTAGAGGCGGCTCTCGAGGGGGCGCCCGTAGGTGAAATGGTAGGCCTCACCCGAGGCGGTCTCGACCTGCCAGACCAGCGGGACACGGCTGGGGTCGAGTGTCCGCCCGGCGAGGCCCTCGGGCAGATCGGTGTGAACCACTCCGCTGGGATCCACCCTCAGCGTGAGCACCTCCTGAGGCGGCTCGCTGAGGAGCAGCTGGATCGGGGCGACCAGGAAATCGAGAAAGTTGTCGGCGAAGGGGATCGACCCGAGGAAGCAGACGATCAGGGTGACGATGCAGATGATCAGGCGCCCTCGCAGCTCCTCGAGGTGCTCGGAGAAGGAGAGCGAGGGGCCTCCGCTCACAGCGGTGGATCAGGAGGGGGGGCGCTGGTCGGAGGGCTGCTCCGCCGGTCTCTCGCGTGACATCTCAGGGGGTGAGGTGTCGCTCGGGGGCAGCGCCTCGACGCGACCGGCCTGGATCGTCGTCCGGCTCTCAGGGGTGGTCTCCTCCTCATCATCATTCGCAGGCCCTGTTTTCAGGCCGTCCTTGAACTCCTTGATCCCTCCGCCGAGCGCCCGCCCGATCTTCGGCAGCTGCTTGGGGCCGAAGAGGATCAGCACGATGATGAGGATCACGATCAGCTCGGTTCCGGCGGGCATGCCAAAGATCAGTGGGGGGATCAGGACAGAGATCATTGCTCACTTCCCTGAGAGAGGATCCTGCGTCAGTCCTCGCAGACGAATACCTCGGTCATCATACGGCCCGGGGGCTTGGGCATGTCAACTTCTATCCTGTCCGCCGGGGGCAGCAAAGCGCTTGATCTTTGATCCGGGGAGTGGCCTTCTCGCGATTCCATCTCCCACGACCAGGAGTGCCGATGTCCATGCCCTCGTATCTCGTCACCGGCGGAGCCGGATTCATCGGCTCGAACATCGTCGAGCATCTCGTCTCCCAGGGCGCCGCCGTGCGCGTTCTCGACAACTTCTCGACGGGCAAGCGCGAGAACATCGCCCCCTGGCTCGACCGCATCGATCTCGTCGAGGGCGACCTGACCGATCCCGACGACGTTCGGCGCGCTGTGGATGGCGTCGACATCGTTCTCCACCAGGGGGCTCTGCCCTCGGTGCCCGTGAGTGTGGAGCGGCCGGTCGACACGAATGCGGCGAACATCACGGGGACCCTTCTCCTGCTCGAGGCATCCCGGCGGGCGAAGGTCAGGAGGGTGGTCTACGCGGGCTCCTCATCCGCGTATGGGGCTGTGAAGCGGACCACGAACGTCGAGACGAACACGCCCGCCCCGCGCTCACCGTACGCCGTCCAGAAGCTCGCGGGGGAGCACTACTGCCTCGCGCACTGGCACTGCCACGGGCTCGAGACGGTGGTCGTCCGCTACTTCAACGTCTTCGGCCCCCGCCAGAATCCGAAGAGCCAGTACGCGGCCGTGATCCCCGCGTTCATCACCCGGGTGCTGGCGGGCGAGCGTCCGATCATCTACGGCGATGGCGAGCAGACGCGCGACTTCACCTCTGTGGAGAACAACGTGCTCGCCAATCTGATCGCGGCCGAGCATCCGAGGGCGGTGGGAGAGGTCTTCAACATCGCCTGTGGCCGATCGACGTCGCTTCTCGAGCTTCTGGCGATCATCAACGAGCTCTGCGGCACATCGATCGAGCCCGTTTTCGAGCCCGAGCGTGCGGGTGACGTCAAGCACTCGCGGGCGGACAACTCGAAGGCGCGCGATCTGATCGGATTCGAGCCTCACGTCGATCTGCGTGAGGGTCTCCGGAGAGCGATTGCGTTCTACAGGTGTCTCTGAAACCGATTGCACGCAGTGCGACGCCTCTTCCGGTTGGCGACGCGGGCTGTTTTCTGTTGACGTGTCACTCATCACGTTTCAATTATCTGGGGTTCTGGAGGGGGAGCGACGAGGCGAAGGGGAGATCGATGGCAATTCGTGCGCCGCATGCGTCTCTGTGGATCACCTGTCCGACCATCTCCAGCTCAATTGCACTGTTGGTCGACTCTGAGGATCTTTTGACCGAGGAGATCCTCGAGAAGGGCCCGAACATCCCCGCAGCGAGTCACACAGCAGACGGAGTGTCACAGCCCGCCCCATGAGCTCCACACTTCAAATGTCAGTCGAAGGGGAGATTGATAATCATTCTCTCTGAGAGATCACGCTCTCTGCCTGAGTCAATGCCAATTGCCTGAAAGGATGCCTCATGCATCTCAGACCACTTGTCACTCATCTCTGTCTCTCACTCCTGGCCGCGGCCGCCTGGGCGCAGCCGGTCCTGGTGGGTGCGCCCGCGTCGGGCGAGCAGATGCGGTTCGATCCCTCCCTCAGCAGCGTTGTCGCGGGGTCGGACTGGGACATCACCATCCGGATGCAGGACGACAATGAGAACACATCACTCGATTACACCTATCGGCGCTGGTGGCACCTTCAGATCGAGAACCTCACCCCGGGAGATATCCTGAACTTCGACATCACGCACGCGGGGTATGACAGCATCATTCTGCCCACCTGGAGCCTGAGCACAGACGGAGTCAACTTCGGAGCCCACAGCCGACTCCCCGTCTCGGCCGTTCCCACCCGCACGGGCTCAGCTGGCAACTGGACCCACAGCTTCTCGGTCCAGGTGCCCGCAGGGGTGGTCGCGATCCGTCTGGCCAAGTGGTTCCCCTACACACCGGCGATGTTCAGTGACTATCGCACCACGGTTTTGACCAGTCCCCACGTCTCCGAGAGTGTGATCGGGACCACGGCGCTTGGGCGCCCTGTCCGGATGTGGACGATCACGGACACGTCGGTCCCGGACACGGGCAAGCGCCGCGTGTGGATCCACACCTGTGTGCATCCCGCCGAGAACACGGCCCACTACACGATGGAGGGGCTGGTCAGCTGGCTGACGTCGGGTCAGCTGGAGCCGGAGCTCCTTCTCGACAGCGTCATCTTCAACATCATCCCCGTGGCCAATCCCGACGGCCAGTGGCTTGGCAATTACCGGACGAACTCCAACAGCGTGAATCTGGAGAATGAGTGGGGGTATCCCTACACGACCTCCGCGGAGGAGGTCTCGGCCATGATCTCCCAGATCGAGGCATTCATGGGCACCGCCGGCTCGCCGGGCTCCAACCCCATCGAGATCATTCTCAACCTCCACAGCACCCACGGCAACGGATATCCCTTCCACTTCGTGCACTACGCGACACCGGGGTGGACCTATCCCGATGGAGGGGTGATCCCCGAGGTCAATGCGCTGGAGGTCAGCTGGGTCAACGCCCTCAGCAATCGGAGCCCTCTCGTCGATCTCGGCTCGAGCCAATCGAGCTCGGCCGGTGCCCCCTCACGACCGTTCGTCGAGAGCATGATGCATGATCGCTGGAGCAGCGACCCTGCCTGGACGGGTCCGAAGGTCATGGCGATCACCCTGGAGGGCACCTATTGGCGTGGCCCCGACACGGTGAACTGGGGGACGGACGATGATTATCGGCAGATGGGCGAGGAGATGGGCTTCGCCATCGCCGACTTCCTCGGCATCACTGTTCCCGCAGAGCTGACGGGATTCACGATGCGATGAATCCGGGGGCACATTTGCCCTTCCCACCCTGAGCCGGAGGCGCTAGAGATGGCGCCTGAACTGCCATGGCCGCCTCACTCCGCGATCCCTGGCTCTGGGTCCTCATGGCCCTGGGCCTCCTCCTGAAAATCCCGCTGCTCGGACTCAATGCCGCCGAGTACACGGATGGGGTCATCCTGCTGGGGCTCTTCGACAACCGATGCCCCTTCTACATGCCTCTCTATCCCCTGCTCGCCCAGGCGGTGTCGGCGCTGGGGCTGGAGGCGATCACCGCGGGCCGGCTGGTCTCGCTTCTGGCCCACGTCGCAGCGATGATTCCGCTGCATGCCCTGGCCTGTCACCTGACGGGTTCCCGCGCAGCCGGGCGCTGGGCGGCGGCGCTGTGGCTGGTGAGCCCTGTCCCCACCCGATGGGGCCTGCGTGTGATGACCGATTCGCTCTTCGCTCTGCTGTGGTGGCTCACGCTGGCGGTGATCGTGCCCGCTCTTCCCCGGCTCGATGACAGATCGCCGGGGCTGCGCCTCGGACGCATGGCGGCTTGGTGCCTGATCTTCGGTGCGATGGCGGCCCTGACGCGCCAGACTGGTTGGATTCTCCTCCCGCTGGGATTGCTCGGGCTGTTCGCCACGCTGCACCGCGGGGGAAAAGCGGCCTGGGGACCGGCGCTCTGCCTCTTCGCCTGGGCGGTGCCTCTCGCCTGGATGCTCATCAATGGCTCGTTCTCAGGTCACGGCGGTCAGATGGGGGAGCGATTCACCTGGCGGGCCGCCCTCGACACGGTGGAGGCCTATGCGCTCGACTGGCCCCTGATTCTCGGCTGGCCGCTCGCGATTCTCACTATCTGGGGCATCGTGCGACCGGTCGGCTCGGGACCGCCCTGGCGATGGTTCGTCGCTGTGATGATCTGGTGTGCCCTGGGGATTCTGGGATTTCAGGTTCTGATCCAATCCTACCTTTTCCGCTACATGCTGCCTCTGGTGGGCTTCGGCTGCATTCTCGGGGGAGGGGTGCTCGCGCGGCTGGCCTCGGAGAGGCCTCGCTGGATCACCCCCGTGGCGGTCGTCACATTGGCCTGGCTGGCGCTGATCACCGCCTCCTCTCTCTGGCTGCAGCGCCAGGCATGGGGCGACTTCCGTGCGGGGGCGGAGGCGATGGGCGCTCTCGCGGGCCCCGACACGCGCTGCTTCACCAACGAGACCTATGCGACATGGCCAGACGTGGGAACAGCGAAGGCGGAGTTCTGGAGTGGGCGAGAGGTCAAGCCGCTCCTCGCCGAGAGCGGTCGGCTCGCTCCGATGCCCCCGGGGAGCCTGGTGCTTGTCAGCTCGGCGTATGGAGGACCCAGGGCCTACACGGGGCTGATCGGCGCCCTCCAACAGGGGGCGGGGGCGGAGATCGTCGGGCAGTGGGACAGCCGCCTCACACCGATCCTGCCCGACATCATGGATGGTCGGCTGCTGCTCGTGATGGACGGCCGCGTGGAGCTGGGCCTTCATCAGAATCCCTTCGCGATCCGCGTCCGCCGCTCGCCCCAGGTGTTCCAGACCACGCTCCTGCGCATCCCCGACGCTGAGGTCCAACCTTGAACGCCTGGCGCACTCAGCTGGTCAGCATTGTCCTGGCGCTGATTCTCGGCGGCGTCTACATCGGCACGCTCGCGCCCGGGGCCGTGTGGGGAGACGGCCTCGAGTTCAGCACAGTCGTCCACACGCTGGGAATCCCCCACCCCACGGGCTACCCGCTCTACGTGATGCTCGGCAAAGTCTGGGAGATCATTCTGCCCCTCGGCACGGTGGCCTGGAGGCTCAATCTGCTCTCGGCGGTCTTCGGCGTCGTCGCCGCACTCCTGCTGTTCGGGGCGGTGCGCGAGGCGATGCCCGAGCCCCGCGACTGGGAGGATGTGCCGATCCCGCATCACTGGCGCCGCGTCATGATCCCCGCCGGCACGGCGCTGGCCTGGGGGCTGACCCCCGCGGTGTGGCAGACGGCCAACGTCGCCGAGGTCTACACTCTCTTTGCCGTTTTCCTGCACGGGCTCGTCTGGATGATGCTGCGCAATCTCCGGAAGCCGATGCGGTGGGGTGATCCGCTTGTCGCGCTCGTCTTCGGACTTTCACTGACGCATCATCGCCTCATTCTGGTCATCGCCCCCGGCGTGCTCGTCTATTTCGCCGTGCGGCTGATCCGCGTCTGGCGCGAGCGTCAGAGAATTCCGATTCTCTGGGCCCTGACCTGCCTCCTGGTCTTCGTGATCGGACTGCTGCCGATTCTCTATCTGCCCCTTCGCTCCGCGATGGGCCCTGCGATCAACTGGGGCAATCCCTCCACTTTCAAAGGGCTTCTGTGGACTCTGCGCGGTGGTGAGTTCGTGAACATGCGATTCCTGGCGGATGCCGGCATCCCCTGGGGCGACGATCTCTGGCTCCGCATTGGGCAGCGTCTCTGGCTCATTCTCAGCCTGCTGCCCGGCGAGTTCGTGCCGCTGATCTGGCGGACCGAGACCTTCGCCCAAGTGACCATCGTCGTTCTCACCATCCTGATGGCCCTGGGATGGTGGCGAAGCCGACTCTCGCTTCGATGGGGTCTCCCGGTGGTGGGGGGGCTCAACTTGGCGGTGGTCACCTGCTACAGCATCCCCGATTTTCAGAGCTATTTGATCCCCACCATCTCCGCCGCCTGGTTCTGGATCGCCTTTGGGGTGCTCTGGATCACGGAGTGGCTCGAGCGCCTCTTCCTGCGCCGTCACTTCCTCTACACACCGCTGGTCCTGGGTCTTCTCCCCCTCTGGCTGGGATTCCGCTTCTGGGAGACCTGCGACCGCTCCCACGACGAGCGGGCCGACCTCTGGGCCGCGGGGGTGCTCGAGCAGCTCGAGCCCCATGCGCTCCTGCTGACACAGGGCGATGGGGACATCTATGCTCTCTGGTATACTCAGCTGGTCGATGGACTCCGCCCCGACGTCACCATTTTCGGGACCAATTTCATGTGGAGCGGCTGGTACGCCACCTTCTTCACCCCTGAGGAGCGGGAACACCTTCACATCGAGGACCTCAACCGTCCCCCCGATGCCGTCTACTTCCTCAACGCCCGGGTGGGGGGTGTCATCGCCCCCAATCTCGCCGCCGGTCGGCCGGTCTACTCAGTCTTCAACATCTATGAGAGCCCTGACCATCTTCTCCTGAGAATCTGGGAACAGAGGCTTTATGGACAGCACAGATACGAGATCCAGATTCTGAGCGACCACACACGCGATCCGCTGCGCCCCGGCTCGAACGTGGCCCCTCCCCGGAGTCCGCTGCTGCCCGAGGGGTGGGTGGAGGCCATGCGCCATCTGCAGGAGCCCTCGCCGCTTCTTTTCCGGATCATCGACAACCCCACCTTGACCGAGTTGGCCCGGCAGCGCTTCGAAGTCGAGGTGGCGCCGGGCTATGCGGCCTGGAGGCGGAGCCAGCTCCCGGGATTCCAGGGGTCTTCCCCCGCGATGCCCAGCGATCAGCTGCTGCGCGCCACTCCGCGCTGAGCACCCCCTGTCCACAGGGATGTCTTGACGAAATCACCCTCGGGAGCGATTGTTCTCCAAACTCAGAGAGTGCCGCCGCCTGTGCCCCTGGGGCATGGTTGGTGACACGAACCAGGAGTCCCATGCCCCGAGCGAAGTCCACACCCACAAAGACCACGAAGTGGAAAATCCATCTCTCCGAGCTGTGCTACGGCCCCGAGGAGAGCGAGGCCGTGCAAAAGGTTCTCGCCTCCCGCTGGCTGACCATGGGGGCTCAGACCGAGAAGTTTGAGGCGACGATCGCCAAGCACCTGGGCGTCAAGCACGCGATCTTGGTCTCCTCGGGGACGGCGGCGCTCCACATGGCCCTGACGAGCCTCGGCCTGGGTCCTGAGGACGAGGTGATCGTCCCCTCGATCACCTTTGTCGCCTCGGCCAACACAGTCCGGCACTGCGGTGCCAACCCGGCATTCTGCGACATCGAGAGCCCCGAATTTCCACTCGTCGATCTGCGCGATGCGGCCTCGCGGATCACCCCGCGCACGAAGGTTCTCATGATGGTGCCCTACGGCGGATTCCCGCCACGCATGGACGAGGTGCACGAGTTCTGCCGCCGCCATCGTCTGCAGCTGCTCGAGGACGCCGCGCACGCCATGGGCTCGAGCCACCACGGCAAGCCGCTGGGCACCTTCGGCGCGCTGGGCTGCTTCTCCTTCTTCTCGAACAAGAACATGGCCACGGGGGAGGGTGGGCTCGTCGTCACCAACAACGCGACGCTGGCGAGGCGGCTCCGGCTCCTGCGCAGCCAGGGGATGACCGTCAACACGTGGCAGCGGCACAACAGCAAGTCGCACGGCTACGACGTCGTGGCACTGGGGCACAACTACCGCCCCTCGGAGATCACCGCCGCGCTCGCGCTCGTTCAGCTCGGCAAGCTGGCGGAGCTCAACGCGGCCCGTGCGAAGTGCGTCGAGCTCTACACCGACGAGTTCTCCAACGAGCCGAAGGTCGCCATCCCCGCAGGGGATCCCGAGGGCGAGTCCTCGCACCACCTGATGCCGATTCTCCTGCCCAACAGCCGTCTGCGCGACCGCGTCCGACAGTCGCTGATCGAGGGGGGGATCCAGGTCAGCCATCACTACCCCCCTGTTCACACATTCAGCGCTTACCGCGCGCAGTTCCGGACGGCGCGTCTGCCCAACACCGAGCTGTTCGCCCGGCGGGAGCTGACGCTGCCTCTTCATCCCCTGCTCAAGCCGAAGCAGATCAAGACCGTGACCGACACGGTGAAAAAGGCGCTGAAAAGCGCATAGATAGAGAGTCGAGGGTTGAGGGTCGTTGACCCCAATGTTCACCATCGATCTCGGGTTGATGTCCGGTCTGAATCGTGCCACACAGAGCGGCCCATGAGATTTGAAGACCCGACATCTGTGAAAAGAGTGCACTCTCCAGTCCACAGTGGAGTGACCTGTGATCCGGTTCGGGAGGAATTGATCTCCTGGGCCCCGGAGGGGCTGACGGTCGTAGCCGGCCTCCTGCGCGCCTCAGCGCTTCGGCGGCGGCGCGGGGTGGAGCGAAGCCCGCCGGAGGTGAGCAAGTGGAACCCCCGGTTTGTATGATCAATGAGTTCCGCCCTGGAGGGGCGGGAGGGGTGTCGCGCCCATCCAGGGCGCCTCTGTTTGTTCAGAAGGATCCGGGGGTTCTGTGCTCGTCCGCTGATCGCGGACGACGCACTCCACCCCCGGCTACGTCCGGATGCCCCGCTGGGGCTTCCTGAGAAGTGCCTTCACTGGACTGAGATCAGCGAACCACCATGCCTGACCGACCCTCGAGTGCCGACCCTCGACCCCCGAATGCCGATCTTCGGCTTTCGGTCATTGTCCCCGTGTACAATGAGAAGCGGACGATCGAGGCGCTTCTCGAGAAGGTCCGCGCGGTGCCGGTGGACAAGGAGATCATCATCGTCGACGGCAACTCGATCGACGGAACGCGCGAGATTCTCCGCGAGCAGGAGCGCCACGCCGACACGCGCGTGATTTACCAGGAGGCGCGCAACGGCCGCGGGGCGGCGCTCAAGGAGGGCATCGCCGCCGCGACGGGAGATGTCGTGATCTTCCAGGATGCCGACCTGGAGGTCGATCCCGCCGATTATCCGGACCTGCTGGCGCCGATCGCCTCGGGCGAGGCCGAGGTCGTCTTCGGCTCACGCTTTCTCGAGAACCGCCCCCGGATGGGTCTCCTCCAGTGGCTGGGCAACGTGGCGCTGACGAAGATGGTCAATCTCTTCTTCCGTGTGCGATTGACCGATGTCGAGACCTGCTACCAGGTCTTCCGCCGCGAGGCGATCCGGGGCCTCAGGATCCACAACAACAACTTCGCCTTCACGGTCGAGCTGACATGCCGCCTCATTCAGCGCGGCCATGCGATCCGCGAGATCCCGATCACCTACATCCCCCGGGGCCGCGCCGAGGGCAAGAAGGTCTACTGGGGCGATGGATTCGTCAGCCTGTGGACGATTCTGCGGTGCCGCCTGACGCGGCCGTGATTGGGCACGGCGTGCCGGCCCCGAAAAATCTCGCCTGTGCGCGAATGGAGGGCTCCTCTCTGATCTCAGCCAATTGATTGCACTCATCAACGCCCCGGAGGGGCAGAATAATGATAGCCAGGGGCAGAGCCCTCCGAAGCGAAGCGAAGGCTGGGCGACGCCCCTGGTGAACAGTCACCCCACAGGTCTCCAAGCCCCGGAGGGGCGAGATAAACACCTCTGTTTCGCCCCATCCGGGGCTTATCTCGCGGGGTTCCGTGGACCCCCGGGGGCTTCGCCCCGGGCCATTGATATACCGCCCCTCCGGGGCTGAAAGAGGGACGCATCCTTTCCACAGATCTCAGCGAGCGCGTGCATGTGCCCCTCGGGGTGGATGAGGATCACAGGCGTGTCCGAAGAGATGGCGAGCGCCGATTCGATCACTCAGCGCTCCTCTCCGATCAGGAAATCTCCGATGAACATCGCCACCACCTGCCGGAAGAGGTCCCAGTTCGGTTTCTTGGCGAGGCCATGGCCCTCGTCCATCGCCAGCATGTACCAGACGGGGACGCCGTTGGCGCGGACCGCCTCGACGATCTGCTCGGCCTCGGTCCAGGGGACGCGGGGATCGTTGAATCCCTGGACCACGAGCAGGGGCGATCGGATGCGGTGGGCGTTGGTTGTCGGCGAGATCGACTCGAGGAAGGTCCGCATCTCGGGGTCCCGCTCGTCGCCGTACTCGGCGCGGCGAAGGTCGCGGCGGTACTCCTGGGTCGACTCGAGGAAGGTGACGAAATTCGAGATCCCGACGCTCGATGCGCCGCAGGCGATGCGGTCGGGGAACATCGCCATGGTCGCGAGCACCATGTAGCCGCCGTAGCTCCCCCCCAGGACCATCACGCGCGAGGCGTCCAGGTCGGGATTCGCCTCGATCCAGTCGAGCAGCGCCCCGATGTCGCGCACTGAGTCCTCGCGCTGAAAACCGTTGTCGAGCAGCAGGTACGACTTCCCGTAACCCGATGAGCCGCGCACGTTGGGCTGGATCACGGCGCAGCCGAGATCGAGATTCCACTGCGCGACCGTGCTGCTGAAGTGCGGCTGTGCCTGACCCTCGGGGCCCCCGTGAATCACGACAATCACCGGCACGGGCCGCTCGGCCTCAGGCGGGACGGCACACCACGCGGGAATGGTGAGCCCGTCGAGGGACTCGTATTCGATCAGCTCGGGGATCACGAACTGCGACGTGTCGAGCCCTCCCACCTCGCTCTCGGTCCAGCGTGTGATCTCCCGCGTGGCCAGATCGAGAGAGAAGATATCCGAGGGGCTGCGGGGGCTGTTGAGCGTGAACGCGAGGCGCGTGGAGGCATCATCGAAATCCATCCCCAGGAGCACACCGAGTGGCAGGTCAATGAGCTCAGGCAGAAAATCATCAACCGTCAGGTCGACCAGATACAGGCGGCTCGCTCCACTCTCGTTCGACGCATAGGCGAGCCAGCGGCCATCCTCGCTGATCTCGACGGACTCGACGTCCCAGGGCAGATCGGGGGTCAGCATCTCCTGTGAGCCATCGGGCAGGCGGCGCCTCAGCACCTGGAACTCCATGCCCTCATCGCTGGTGAAATAGAGCACACCGGGCTCCGCAGGCGAGAAAGCCGCGCTCATGTAGGCGATCGGCTCATCAGCCTCGGGGAAGAGACGCTCCACCTCCCCCGTCTCGGGATCGAGGAGATAGGGGATCGACTCGTTGATCGAGATGTATTTGACGATCAGCAGGCGCGAGTCGTCGGGCGACCACTCGAGGGGCCAGAATGAGCCGTCGGCCTCGTAGACCAACCGAGCCTCCTCCCCGGGGCGCTGCACCCAGATGTCATTGTCTCGCCCGTTGCGGCGCGTCGAGGCATAGGCCAGGAGAGCGGAGTGATTGGCGGCCACGGGCGAGGAGTTCCGGCTCTCGCCATCCGTCAGCATCTCTCGGTCGCCCGTCTCCAGATCGAGCCGGAAGATCTGCGAGAACTCGTCGCCCCCCTCATCCATGTCGAAGAGCAGGGCGCGCCCTTCGCTGTGGCGGAGGAACTGGGCGCTCCAGATCGGCTCCTCGAAGAAGGTGATCTGACGGCGCATTCCCATCGGCAGGGTGACGAGGTGCAGCTGCTCGGTGTCGCTGAAGCGTGTGCGAATGAGCATTCCCTCGCCGTCGGGGTCCCAGTCGAGAAATCCCGCCGAGCGTGCGTTGGTCCAGAGACGCGTGCGCTCGGCCACCGCCTCGGGGATCTCGGGGATGCCCTGGAGGTGCATCTCACCCACCTGGCGGGTGTCGCCGCGCAGTGCGATGCTCTCGGGGGTCTCGGGCTCCGGGGGCTTTGAGATGCATCCCGCCAAGAGAGCGATGGCCAGGACGAGGGGGAGAAGGGACCGTGTGTTCATCATGCCCGGGAAAATCCGTGAAACGGCTCTTGATTTCCACCAGTTTTTCGGGCCTGACTGGATGGCCAACGTTTGCAGGGAGTGCCGGGTATCCGATGGAGAAGAGCCTCGACCGCAAGCTGGCCGCGCTGCGCGCGGACTCCGACTCTGGGGAGTTCATCATCGCCGACGCGAAGGACGCCGACATGGCGCACGGCATCGCGGCGCCGGGCAAGTCGCCCGAGTATCACCACGGCGAGGCGCGGTATCGCACACTCGACGAGTACCGCGAGCAGATCCGACAGGTGATCGGGCAGGGCGTCGTCGACATCGTCCTGATGTCGGCGAGCACCAACGAGCGGCTCACCATCGAGGAGCGGCTGTTCGACAACAGCCACATCACGCCCGCCGCCCGCGCGAACGACACGACGGACATCCACGTCGCGCGCCACGGTGTCTATCCGAAGGAGCCGTCGCGCCCTTTCCGGACGGCGACGATCGATCACATCCAGTGCGGCAAGATCGCCTGCGAGGAGGGGGAGCGGATTCAGGGGGCGAACCTCGGGCTCTACTCGATCACGTTCAACAACATCCTCGAGCGCGATCTCGAGGCGATCGCGGCCTACCGCGACTTCCGCCACGAGGCCGAGCGCAAGGGGTTCCGCCACTTTTTAGAGGTGTTCGACCCCAACGCGCCGCAGGGCCTCGAGCCCGAGGAGATCGGGGGCTTCGTCAACGATCTGATCGTCCGCACGCTCGCGGGTGTGACCAAGAGCGGGATGCCGCTCTTCCTCAAGATGGTCTACCACGGGCCGAAGTTCACGGAGGAGCTCGCGGGGTACAGCCGGGACCTCATCGTCGGCATCCTCGGCGGCGGCGCGGGGACGACGTACGACGCCTTCAAGCTGATCGCCGAGGCTCAGAGATACGGCGCGCGCGTCGCGCTCTTTGGCCGCAAGATCAACAGCGCCGAGCATCAGCTGGCATTCATCGAGTTCCTGCGCCTGATCACCGATGGCGCCATCTCGCCCGAGGAGGCGGTGAGGGCCTACCACGGCGTGCTCCAGGAGCTGAAGATCCCACCTCACCGCCCGCTCGATGAGGACATGCAGCTCCTCACGCCCGTGATGAGCTACGGGGGCAAGCCGCAGGTGGTGGTCAGTCAGCCCATCGGCGACTCCAGTCGCCCCTCCGAACCAGCGCCTCCCCCTTCCCCAAAGGCACCGGAGGCTGAGCCCGATTGGGACTCAATGACACCGGAGGAGAAGATCGAGGCGAACCAGCGGCGCCGGGATCGGATCTTCGGGTTTTGAGCCCCCTCACCCCCCAGCCCCCTCTCCCATGAGGGGAGAGGGGGAGTGTTGATACAGGATGGAGGGGCGGTGTTGCGCCAGAGGTCAGTGAAGCTTCAAGACCGCCGCCCCGCTGATCTCGGAGCGCTTCATCTTCAGCAGAGCCGTGTTGGCCTCCTCGAGCGCGAAGACCTCGATGTCGGTGTGGACGGGGATCTCGGCGGCGAGCGCGAGGAATTCCTCAGCGTCGCGCTTCGTCGCGTTGGCCACGCTGCGGAGCGTCCGCTCGCCGTAGAGCAGCGCGTAGTCCATCGCGGGCAGTGGGCTCATGTGGATCCCGGCGAGGGCCATCGTCCCCCCACGACGCAGCGCGTGGAGTCCCTCGGGCACGGTTCCCCCCGCGGGTGTGAAATTGATCGCGGCGTCGAGTGAGCGCGGTGGCCGCTCTCCCGGCCCTCCGACCCACACAGCGCCGAGCGCGCGGGCGTGCTCGCGGTGCTCCTCGGCGCGGGTGACGACGAAGACCTCGCACCCCCAGTGGCGGGCGACCTGGATCGTGACGTGGGCTGAGGCCCCGAAGCCCCAGAGCCCCAGTCGTCCCCCCGGCTGGATCTCGCAGAGCCTCAGGGCGCGGTATCCGATGATCCCCGCGCAGAGGAGCGGCGCGGCCTGGAGATCGGGAAAGCCCTCGGGCAGCGGATAGGCGAATCCCTCAGGGGCGACGGTGAACTCGGCGTAGCCGCCGTCGGCGTGGAGGCCGGTGAATCGCGCCTCTCCGCAGAGGTTCTCACGCTCGCTCTCGCAATACGAGCAGTGGCCACACGTCTCGTGCATCCAGGGCACCCCCACGCGCGCGCCGGGGGCGAAGCGTCTGGCGCCCTCCCCCACCGCGTCGACACGCCCGACGATCTGGTGCCCCACGATGAGAGGGAGGCGCGGGAGCGCGAGGTCACCCTCGACGGTGTGGAGATCGGTGTGGCAGACGCCGCAGGCGGCGATGCGGATGCGGATCTGGCCGGGCGCAGGCTCCGGAGTCGGCACGTCCTCCGCGCGGAGGGGCGCTTCCTCCGCGGGAGCCGTGGCGTGGAGAACCATGGCCCTCATCGCATCATCCCCCCTCCACTGTCATCTGGAGCCGAAACACTTTTCCGCGTCCGGTCAGGAACATTGTTCTTCCATCAGCACCGCCGAATCCCACGTTCGAGCAGAACACGGGCGTGGGGATGAGTCCGAGGCTCTCGCCATCGGGCGTGACGACCCACACACCGCCGCGCCCCGTGAGATAGAGATTGCCCTCCGCGTCACGTGCCATGCCGTCGGGGTCGAGGCGATCCTCGGTCGGGGGATCGAAGAAGAGCTCGCCCTCGCCGATCGTTCCATCCTCCGCGATGGGATACCGCCTCCAGATCTTGTCCACACTGTCGCCGACGATGAGCCATCGGCCATCGCGTGTGACGATGACGCCATTGGGGACCGCCATGTCACTGATGACACGGGTCACCTCACCCTCGGGAGAGAGGCGATAGACGGCGCTGAGCGAGTGGTCGACCCAGCTCGGATCGGAGAAGTAGATGTCGCCGCGCGGCGATTGGCAGACATCGTTGGGCTGATTCCACGTCTCATCGGAGACCAACACCTCGACCTCGCGCGTCATGAGATCGATGGCCAGCACACCGTGACGCATCACCTGGGCGGCGAGCAGGCGGCCATCGGAGCCCATCACCATCCCGTTGACACCGCCGTTGTCCGCCAACCAGACCTCGACGCTCCCCCCGGGTGACCAACAGAGGATCTCCTCCGCGCGGCAGGAGGTGAAGAGCAGGGCGCCGTGAATCGGGTCCCACACAGGCCCCTCGTAGAGGGGCTCACCGCTGTGGATCTCGATGAGCTCCGCCCCCGGAGCCACCGTGGGGGGAAGGGGAAAGCTCTGCGACGGCAGCGGTGCACTCATGAGCACAGCTGCGGAGATGAAGAGAGAGAATGCGATTCGGGACAAGGCGGATCTCCTTCGACAAGAGATCCCTCTCCGCTGAATGCCATGTGGGACGGTGTGTGATCAGAGACCGATGGCCGAGCGGACCCGGCTGACACATCGGTTCCAGAGCGAGGGCTGCCGCTGAGCTGGCACATGGGAAGAGGGCTTCGGAGCCGCCTGGGGCTGGGGCTCCTGGGGTGATTCCTCCCCCTCCTCGGCCTCTTTCTCAAGGACGATCTCGCTGCGCTCAACGAGGGGTTCGATGATGCGCTTGTAGATCGACTGCTGCGTCTCCTCGGAGGCCAGAGGTCTCATGTCGTTGCGCATCACGGACGACTGGCTCAGGTCATGACCGGCGGGCGACCCGCTCTGGCCCGGTCCGTGGATGTTGACCAGGAGGTTGGCGAACTCCACGAGCTGGCAGATCTCGCAGATCTCCTCGTCCGCCTTGTCGGGGAAGTGATGGAACCCCACGCTCCGGGCCACACGGGGCGACATCTTCCACTGGGTCAGAATGTCCGCGCCCACTCGGGCGTGGTCGATGCCCAGCAGCTGTCGCTCCGCCTGGAAGAGGGGGATCTGTGCACTGTGGGCGCGCTTGAGACAGGCCTGGAACTCCCCGGGGATCTGGACGGCCATCACCATCTTCCCGATGTCGTGGAGCAGCCCGGCGAGGTAGAGCTCGCTGGGGAGGGTCTGGACGAGGTACGTCGGATTGCCGAGCGATCGGGCAACCGTGCCGACCGCGTAGCAGTGGAGCCAGAAATCATCGGAGGCGAAGTGCTGGAAGGTCGTCGACGCGGCCAAGCGGCCTTTCATCAGCTGGAAGGTGAGGAAATCTCCCGCCTCGACGAGGCCGATCACCATGATGGCGTGGCGGACCGTTTCGATCCGCTTGAGCGTCGCATAATAGGGCGAGTTGGCCATGCGGAGCACCTTGGCCGTCAGCATCGGATCGACGCTGACGTGCTTGGCCAGCTCGCGGACCTCGATCTCCTTCTCCGGCTTGGAGACGATGCGCAGCAGCTCCGCCGCGGCGGGCGAGAGGGGCGCGAGGATGTTCTTCTGGTAGAGGCGCGCGTGGAGCGTCTCAGGCGAGATTCCAAGAGTCCCGGTCATAAGCCAGATCTCCCCCAGGAGGTCTTGGGAAACCTATCGGCAGAGGCAACCGCGTGCATGATGTTGAAAAAACGCCCCTCGGCCCCGTGATTGACTGAACCCTGAAGGTTTAGGTGAATGGGGAGAGGGAAAACACCGATGATTCCTTGGGAAGATCGACGGCTTCCCGATATCCCTCCTCACCCCCTTTATCCCCCTCTCCCAATGTCCCCCTCACCCCCTTTATCCCCTCTCCCAATGTCCCCCTCACCCCCTTTATCCCCCTCTCCCGCGGAGGGGGAGAGGGGGACTTGAAACATGAAAAATGGTGCCGGAATTCCCATTCCGGCACGACAGATCCATTCACCCCTCAGCGATCTCAGATGCTGTCAATCCTCTGCTCGATCCAATAGGAACCCAGTCTGTCCGTCTGATCGAAGCTGAAATGGACCGTCACCATTCTGACCTGAAGATAGAAATACCTCAGCATGCCCCGGCGGCGAAAGCTCACCGACAGAGGATTCGCTTGCTGATCATACTCCGGTGACCTGCTCCACTTCGCTCCGTGTCTTTGGAGGAACTGCAGCACCTCCTCGCGCGTGGCGCCGATCTCGAGCTCATTCGAGATGTGCCTCTCAACCCTCGCGGACGTGCATGGGAGAAAGGCTGTGTTCAGATTGTGACACCCGAGAAAGCACATCGCGGA
>JAFGKF010000214.1 GCA_016928695.1 Candidatus Sumerlaeota bacterium
CCAGATGAAGGCCTTTTTCATCAGTGCCTCTGTTTCGATTCTGACTCTGATATCCCTCACAGCTGTGGCCGTGGCTCAGTCCGACGTGCCGGACGGGGGCGTGCCGCAGGCCAATGACGGAATCAATGATGCCCTTGTGGTGGGCAACCGCTGCTATGTGGCGGGGGCCTTCACCAACTTCGGCGGCGTGCCCCGGACAGGCCTGGCGGCTTTCGACATCATCACCGGCCAGGTCGACATGGCCTGGAACCCCTCCCCGGGAGGACCAACGACCTTCGGCACTCCCCTCATTCTGGGATTGGAGAGCGACGGAACGTGGCTCTATTTCACGGGGGACTTCACCACCGTCAACGGCAGTGTCACGCGCAACAGATTGGCAGCCGTGGAGCTGGCCAATGGGAGCAACACAGGCCTGGTCGAGCCCACGTGGGATCCGAACCTGGATTTCTTCGGTGTGGATCTCGCCAAGGATGGTTCCAAGCTCTATGTCCTGGGTGGTTTTTCCTCGGTCAATGGCAGCACGCCGCGCCATGGGCTGGCCGCCTTCAACCTCGCCGACGGTGTCGACACGGGAGTCGCTGACGTCTGGGACCCCAATCTCACCTCATCGGGGATCTTCGGAGTGAATGCAATTGAGATATCCGGCGGGGTGATCTACATCGGTGGCTTTTTCAACGCCGCCAACGGCACGCCGCGCAACGGTCTGGTGGCCCTGGAGCCGGCCAACGGCAGCAACACCGGCGCGGCCGATCCCAACTGGGACCCAGACATCACCTGGCCAGGTGGCACATTCAGTGGATTCGCATCCATCAACGAGCTGGAGGTCTCTGGCTCGCTTCTCTGCGTCGGCGGGCAGTTCGACACGGTCAATGGCAGTGTGACGCGAGATAACCTCGCCGCCTTTGACCTCGCCGGAGGGGTCGCCACCGGCGAGGTGGATGCCGCTTGGGATCCCGATGTGGGAGATCCCGCGCTCGGCGACTTCGCCTCCGCCCTCACGATCACGAACTCCCAGGTGTTTGTCGGGGGCTCCTTCTCACAGGCCGGAGGCAGCACACGCAACAACGCCGCCGCCTTCAACCTGCCCGATGGCGGGAGCGCCGCGGCGCTTCAGAGCTGGGATCCCAATGTGATGATCGGCGGGGGCATCATCTTCGGACCCGGGATCGGTGTCCTGACCCCCTCCGGCGCCTCAGGTCTGTGGATGGGGGGCACCTTCACCCAGATCGGAGGGATTCCCATCACCCACTTCGCCGGCTTCAGCAGCACCGTGCCGGTGGAGCTCAGTGTGTTCGCACACGACTGAGGGCTGACCTCGGACACACTCACCACATCGCCGCACTGTGAATCAGATTTGAAGTGCGCAGGCTTGCCTGTGCTCCATCGATACGGCGGCAAGCCGCCGCACTCCAAATGAGACTCTGTGTCACAGAGGACACAGAGAATGCAGCCTCTGCATCTTGACCTCAGTCGACGAAAAATCTGGTCCGAGTTTGGATGTCCTCACCTGTGAGTCTCTCATATGCCGCGGCGATCCACTCTCGGCGCTGGAGATCTGTCTCCTCGGCATAGAGAGCGGTCAATCCCTCCACGTCACCGAGAATCCCCAATTGCCCCAACCGCTCGACCCCGGACTCGAACTGTGTCTCGTCCCCACTGAGGATCTCCTGAATCGACAGATTGATGGCCTCATCGACTTTCCAGATCACCAGACCTGGAATGGCCAGAGTGACTGAGAAACCCAGAGCCGCCATCACAGCCAGGGTGCGGGGACGAAGATGACTCCTGGCAACACCGATCGCACGGATGCCGGACCGCAAGAACACCACAGCCGTGACCAGTGGCGTGAAACCGAGGCCTCCGATCAGAGCGACGAGGCCCAACACGGCAAGGGGAAAGATGAGAATTCCGAGACTCAGCGAGCAGATTGCCCCGGCCAGCAGGACCCCCGCAAGGGGGGCACAGAGAGCCCTCAGGCGAGGACCAGCGCTCAGCCAGATGATGAGGGCAGCGACCTCGATCGCAATCAGCGCATAGAGAACGACGCGGTGGCGGGCCAGGAATTCAATTCCGCCGATCAGGGGATCTCTTTGAAAGACCACGGGATCGGCGGCGAGACACAGGAGCGGAAGAGCGATTCCAAATAACCCGTCAAAGACAGGGTGCTCACCCCTGAGCGTGATTGGTCTGAGCCAGAGAGATCTCGCGGGAGACTGTGAGGGCAATCCTGTGGACGGGGGCTCGGCCATGGCATCGACCCTCAGCGGAGATGCACGAGCATCTCATTGACCCCAGAGTTGGCAATGAAAATGCCCACCCGCATCCACAGAGCTGGTTTCACAACCATCTTCTCGGGCGCTGTCACCCCGGGTTTCGCTCGCTTCGCTCGCTTCACCCGGGGCTATGATATCGCGCCCCTCCGGGGCTTGAGAGCACAGAGAATCCCGCGTTCAATCACACCAGCACACCAGCACACCGACACACCATCTCCGATCAGGCGCTGGGCTCGTCCTTTTTCTTCACCACCGTGCTTTTCAGGAAGAGCTCTTTGAGCTGCTCCTCGCTCACCTCGCTGGGGGCGTCGCACATCAGGTCGGTCGCGCTCTGCGTCTTGGGGAAGGCGATCACGTCGCGGATGTTCTCCGTCCCGAGAAGCAGCATGCAGATGCGGTCGAAGCCGAACGCGATGCCGCCGTGGGGTGGGGCGCCCTGGCGCAGGGCGTCGAGCAGGAAGCCGAATTTCCGCCGCGCCTCCTCCTCGCCGATGCCGAGCGCGGTGAAGACGCGCCGCTGCACCTCGGAGTCGTGGATACGGATCGAGCCACCGCCGATCTCCGAGCCGTTGAGCACCATGTCGTAGGCCAGCGCGCGCACGGAGCCGGGATCGCTCTCGAGCCTGTCGAGGTCCTCGCGGTGCGGCGAGGTGAAGGGATGGTGCATCGCATACCAGCGCCCATCCTCCTCGCTGTGCTCGAACATGGGGAAGTCCAGCACCCAGCACAGCGCGAGCTGATCCTCGTCGACCAGATTCATGAGCCGCCCGAGCTCTTGCCGCACGGCGGCGAGCACTTGGCAGACGACCTTCTCGGAGTCGGCGCCGAAGACGATCAGATCACCCTCCTGCGCCGAGATCACCTCGAGCAGACCGGTGCGCTCGGCCTCACTGAACAGCTTGCCGATGGGACCCTGCAGCGCACCGCCCTCCTGGACCTTGAGCCAGGCCAGGCCCTTCGCCCCGTGCTTGCCCGCGAAGGCGACGAGGTCGTCGAGCTGCTTGCGGCTCAGCTGGCCGCCGCCGGGGACCCGGATCACGCGCACCACACCGCCCGACTCGAGCGTCATCTGGAAGACCTTGACCTCGGTCGCGGTGAAGAGGCCGCTGACGTCGTGGATCTCGAGCGGGTTGCGCAGGTCGGGGCGGTCGACGCCGAATCTCCGCATCACGTCGGCGTAGGAGAGCCGCGGGAGCGGCAGCGGGATCTCGATGCCCTTCACCTCGCGCCAGATCGCCGCGATGAGCCCCTCCATGACCTCACACATCTCGTCGATCGTGGGGAACGACATCTCGATGTCGATCTGCGTGAACTCCGGCTGGCGGTCGGCGCGCAGGTCCTCGTCGCGGAAGCACTTGGCCATCTGGTAGTAGCGGTCAAATCCCGCGACCATCAGCAGCTGCTTGAACAGCTGCGGTGACTGCGGCAGCGCGTAGAACGCGCCCGGTGTGACCCGGCTGGGCACCAGGTAGTCGCGTGCGCCCTCGGGCGTCGACTTGCACAGGATCGGCGTCTCGACCTCGATGAAACCCTGGCTGTCGAGATAGGTGCGCGCGGCGCGCATCGCCACTGCACGCGTCATGAAGTTGCTCTGCATCTCCGCGCGGCGCAGATCGAGGTAGCGGTGCTTGAGGCGGGCCTCCTCATTGACTCGGATGTGCTCGTCCAGGCGGAACGGAAGATGGTCCGAGCGGTTGAGGACCTCCCACTGACCGACGACGACCTCGACCTCACCCGTCGGCATCTTCGGGTTGATCGTGCCCTCGGGGCGCTGGCGCACCTTGCCGCGGATGCCGATGACCCACTCGCCGCGCAGGGCGTGCGCGTCGTCGAACTGCGCGGGATTGTCCTGGGGATTGATGACGACCTGTCCCAGACCCGTGCGGTCTCGCAGGTCCACGAAGATCAGTCCTCCGTGATCGCGGCGGTGGTGCACCCAGCCCTTGAGGACCACCTCCTGCCCGATGTCGGAGGCACGGAGCTCACCGCATCGGTGCGTACGTCTCGCTGTCATCAGGTCGCTCATCGCGTTTCACCCCAGGTTGGGAATCGCGCGGTTATAGGGAGCGGCCCAGGGAGGGTCAAGATCAATGGAGGCCGGGTGCCGCTTGCCAATGCGTTCCGCCTGCGCTTGGCTGGGCCCGACATCACCCGGAGCCCACGCCGTGGACCCACTCACCCTCACGCTGCTGATCCTCACGCTTCTGGCGGCCCTGGCGGCCGCCATCGGCGCCTGGCGTGGGGGGCGTGGCGGCGCGGTGGACGCCCAGGCGCTCGAGGGGCTCGAGCGCCGCCTGACCGAGGGGCTCGAGCGCCTGCGTGAGGGTCTGGCGAAAGCCCTGCGCGAGGAGCTGCAGGCGCTGGCCGAGGCACAGCGCGACCTCGGCCTCAAGCTGTCGGGCGGGATGGAGAAAATCCAGTCGGAGACCAAGACGGCCATCGGCGACCGCTTCCAGGGCGTCCAGGAGCGCATTCAGCAGCATCTGGACGGGATGCGGAAGGACAACGAGGAGAAGCTGGAGAAGATCCGCGGGACCGTGGAGGAGAAGCTGCAGTCGACGCTCGAGAAGCGTCTCGGCGAGTCGTTCCAGAGGGTCAGCCAACAGCTCGAGCAGGTCCACAAGGGTCTGGGGGAGATGCAGGCCCTCGCGCAGGGGGTGGGAGACCTCAAGCGCGTGCTGACCAACGTGAGGTCGCGGGGAACCTTCGGCGAGGTGCAGCTGGCCGCACTGCTCGAGCAGATCATGGCCCCGAGCCAGTACGCCTCCAACGTCGTCATCAAACCGGGCAGTCGCGAGCAGGTGGAATTCGCCATCCGCCTGCCGGGGCGCGAGGAGGGGGAGGGCGAGGTGCTCCTGCCCATCGACTCCAAGTTTCCGCAGGAGGACTATCTGCGCCTGGTCGAAGCCCTGGAGCAGGGGGACCGCGACGCCGCCGACGCCGCCCGGCGCGCGCTGCGCCAGCGCCTGCTGGCCGAGGCGGCACGGATCCGCGAGAAGTACATCGACCCGCCCCGCACGACCGACTTCGCCCTGATGTTCCTTCCCACCGAGGGGCTCTACGCCGAGATGCTTCGCATCGACGGCCTCGCCGAGGAGCTGCAGACGCGCCACCGGGTGATGCCCACGGGTCCGACGACGCTCGGGGCACTTCTCAACAGCCTCCAGATGGGATTCCGCACCCTGGCCATCGAGCGGCGCAGCAGCGAGGTCTGGCGTGTGCTGGGGGCAGTCAAGACCGAGTTCGGCAAGTTCGGCGAGGTGCTCGACGGTGTGAAGCGCAACCTCGACATCGCCCGACGGAAGCTGGACCAGACCGACGCCCGCTCACGGCAGATGGCGCGCCGCCTGCGCGAGGTCGAGCAGCTGCCCGAGGCCGAGGCCGCCTCGCTTCTCCCCTCCGGTCCCGTGGAGCCGGACGAGGAGGAGGAAGAGGGGGAGAACTCTGACCCGGGTCCTTGACACGCACTTCGCACGCCACCACACTCCCCGCTCAGCCCAAGACCAGCAGGACAGATCACCACCGATGCGCCTCACCGACGCCAAGATCCAATCGCTCTCCAACCAGCTGCTCGAGGCACTCGAGGCGCTGCCCCAGGTGACGTTCCGGGGCACGGCGAGCCAGGTGGGTTTCACGATCAAGAGCATCATGACCGAGGATCTGCGGCGCGAGGATCAGCTCGACGAGGAGGTCAAGCGGCTTCTCGAGCACCACCTGCGGGGCAAGAGCCGCATGTCGATCGACTACAACACGCTCTTCCGGAAGGCGAAGGCGCAGATGATCCGCGAGAGGAAGCTGGTGATCTGACGATGAGACTGAGCGAGGAGCGCATCGAATTCATCAACGCCCAGATCCTCGACGCCCTGATCGACAACGGTCTGATCGAGATCGAGGGGCGCGAGCGGAGCGTTCTGGTCGAGATGAACCGCGTCGTCCTCCAGGATCTGGGGCACGAGGACCGGATCGATGAGGAGGTCCGGCAGATGATCGCCAAGATGAAGCGCAGCATCCCCGAGGGCTCCGCCGAGCACAGCGCCATCTTCCTCCAGAAGAAAGAGGAGCTCGCCACGCGCGACGGCTACGTGCTCTGACGCCGCTCAGTCCCCCGCCAGCAGGTGCGTCACGACGTCGGCGATGTCAACGAAGGCATCACCGTTGGGGTTGCTGTTCGGCGGCGGGGTGTCCGTGATCCCCAGGAGATATTCGATCAGGAGATCGGAGCTCCTCGCCTCGGCGAGGGCGAAGAATCCGAGCGCGCTGACCGATGCCGAGGCGAGATTGGCGCGCTCGTCGATCGTCGTCGGCAGCGAGGTCCAGGGGCCCCCGGCGGTGGGAGCCGTGTGGATTCGGAGCGAGGTCTCATCGAGCCCCGCGATCTCCGCGTCGGTGCAGCGCAGGCTGAGCACCGCGCTGGTCCAGCCCGTGCGCGTGGTCGAGGCCTCCCAGGTCGCGGTGGCCACGCCGCTCGACAGCCCCGACCCCGAGGGTGCGCTGCGTGTGAGCGTGACCGTGGTCTGGGCCGGGCCGGTGCCCGAGGCATAGTCGATTCCAAACCGGATCACCTCGCCGAGCCAGGCGGGGGGAGCATCGTCAGCGCGGCTGAAGATCGACCGCGTGGCGGTGGTCAGATCCGACCGCCCGAGGATCAGCGCTCCGGCCCCTGCCTGAAACCGGGTGTCGGATGACACCACGGGATCGAACTGGGGTCCCCCCACGATGAGATCGTTGAATCCGCTGCGGGCGAAGGAGTGCCAGGCGTGGGCCGCGTCGCCCCAGAGATCGGTCGTGGTGTCGCCGTGCAGGCGCACGGCCTGGGGATCGTCATCGAGATCGAGGACCGTGCCCGAGACAAGCGCCACGAGACTCGAGCCCGTGAAGATGTTGATCTCACCCGCGTCGCCACGCACGGGGAAGAAGGTGTCAGCCAGGGCGGTGGCGACGACCCACTCGTCGCGGCCATCGCCATCGAGGTCCCCCGCCGCCAGTTCGTGCCCCGTCTCGTCGTCCTCATCGCGGCCGAGAACGCGGACATCCTCCTGTCCGAGCGAGAGGTCCACGGCCCCCGGCAGCGCGGCGCGCCCCCACCAGAGCACGGCCTCTCCCGCCTCCAGGCGATCGATGCCGAGATGGTCGGCCAACGGGGCCCCCGCCACGATGTCCATCAGGCCGTCACCGTTGAAATCCCCCATCGCCACTCCCCGGCCGAGCTCATCGCCCGTGTCGTCGCCGCGCAGTCGCAGGTCGGGGTCGCGTGTGTCCAGATCGATCACCCGCGAGCCGGTGAGCAGCGAGGCGCTGCCGAGCAGGACCTCGATCTCACCCGCGTTGGATCGGCCCGGATCGGTCTGGTTCACGCCGGGGGCGCCGATGGCGAGATCATCGTATCCGTCGCCGTTGATGTCCCCCACGGCCACGGCGGAGCCCAGCTGATCGCCGGCGTTCGCCCCCCGGATCACATAGACGTTGCTCGGGGGGCCCCTCAGATCGATCCGGTTCAGCCAGGACTCTCTGCCCGGGAGAATGAACACCTCGCCGGCCAGATCGTTGGTCCCCGTCTGGTCGCGGTCGGCGTCGGGGACCCCGAGGACGAGATCGCCTCGCCCATCGGCATTCAGATCTCCCACGGCGATGCAGGCGGCGATGGAGTCCTGGAAATCCGCTCCAGAGATCATGACATCGGGATTGTGATAGGCCAGGTCGAGACTGCCATCGAGATCCTCTGCCCCGAACACGATGTGCACTCTCCCCGCGCCCGTTCGGACGTTGCCGCTGACATTCGGGTCCGCCTCCGGCTCGGCGACGATCAGGTCGTCGATGCCATCGCCGTTGATGTCGCCGGCCCCCACCGCCGTGCCGAGATCGGCGAACTCCTCCTCTCCGATCACGTGAAATCCCTCGGAGTTGGAGATGTCATCGACGTCGATCAGGGCGGGGACCGGCGCGTGGCCGAAGACGACCCACACCTCCCCTGCACTCTGAAGCGCTGTGGTGCCCTCGCGGTCGGCCTCCGGAATGCCCAGGATCAGATCTCCGCGGCCATCGCCGTTGATGTCACCGAGCACCACCGCCCGCCCGAGGAGTCCCTGCTCGTCCAGCCCCAGGACGCGCAGGTCCTCCTCCCCCTCGCGGAGATCGATCACGGCGGGGATGCCCTGGGCGCCGGTCGACATCGGGGCAGTGACGAATGCCAGAGAGACGAGGAAGAAAAGAGGGGATCGCATGGTGTTTCTCCCATGCCATCGCACACGATTTCGGCAGGAGTTGCAAGGGCGGAAAGAGATCACCGCTGGTCGCGGTCAGTCTCGTCGAGGACATCGTCGAGAATGCCCATCTGAGCGCGCATCATCCGTGCATCCCTCAGGCGCTTGGTCAGGGCCGCGTCGCTGGGCAGAGACTTGAGCAGCCTCTCACACAGGGCGATGCAGGCGTCACACTCCCCCGCCTCGAGGAGGAGCTCCGATGCGGTGCAGAGGTGTTTCAGCGCCTCGCTGTCGCGCCCCAGGTGGCGCATGAGCTCCGCCACCTGGCAGTGGACCTTGGCGTTGCGCGGATCGCTCTCCAGGTGGCTGAGATACACCCTGAGCGAGCGCTCCAGCTGCTCCTCGCGCGTGGTCGGTGGCTGTGTCTCGTTCTCCTCGCGCTTTCGCGAGGCCCCCGCGGCCGTCCGACTCGAGCGCGGTGCGGCGAGGCGTCGCTCCTGCGATGCCGGCGCTGCCTTTGAGGCATCGGGCTTTGACGGGGATGAGGCCTGAGCCCGGGGGGAGGGCTTGGCACTCTGCTGGGCTGCTCTCTGGGCTTTGCCCCTCCAGGACTCGGCCTCCCTGTTTCGGCCGGCCTCCTCGCACATCTCGGCCATGGCCTGGCACTCCTTGGCCACGTCCGCGGGGGTCGCCACCTTCTCATAGGTCTCGATGTACTCCCTGCGCACCTCCAGATCGCGGGACGCGAGTCTCAGGTAGCGCTGGAACCACTGAGCCGCCTCGCGGTGACGCCCCGCCTTCAGCTCCAGGCGTGCCGCGGCGAGGAAGTCGGGCAGGAGATCCTCCTCGGCGCCGAACTGCAGATGAGTCTCGATCAGCCGGACCCGCGCCTGGAGGTTCGAGGGCTGGAGCTGGACCACGGCGCGCAGACACTGGGCGGCGAGATCGAGGAATCCCTTTTCCATGCACTGATCCACGAGCCGGAGGTTCTGCTCGATCGCCTCGTCGGTCTGCCCCGTCGAGAGCAGCACATCGATGTAGGTTCGGCGGGTCGGCACATCACTGGGATCGATGTCGAGGATCTCGCGGTAGAGATCGGGCATCGCCGCCATCTGCCCCTGATCCGACGCCAGCTTCGCCGCCCGCTGAAGGTGCTCGAGAGCCCGCCCCCGTGCGTTGCTCGACAGCAGTGCACGGCCGAGGCTGTGGAGAACCTGGATGTTCTCGCTGTCGAGCTCCCGCGCCCGCTCCAGCGCGGCCAGCTCGCGCTTGGTGTCGCCCTGATCCCGGTGGATCTCGCCGAGCACAAGGAGCTCATGCACCGCCCGCGTGTTCTGCCCGTGCTCCTGCAGAAATTCGATGAACCGCAGGCGCAGGCGAGTCTCCTCGGGCATGGCCGCCAGAAGGCTCTGATAGATCTCCACCGCCCGCACGATGTCCCCGTCACGCTCGCAGTCCTCAGCCAGAGCGAGGAAAACGTCGGTGTGGCGCTCGACCCGCTGCATCGCCTGGATCACGGTCACCATCCGCTCCCGCACGCTCCGGGGCCACGGTGTGGACTCCAGCAGCTCCCGGCAGAGATCCAGCAGCGGGGTGCGATCCGTCGCATGGGCCAGAACCTGCACGCAGCGGTCCAGCGACTTCTCGAACGCCTCGCGCTGCCCCTGGGCCTGGTGGTGGCGCGTCAGATCGGCGCGCACCTCGAAGTCCTCTGGACTCTCCGCCGCCAGCTCCTGGAGCAGCGGGAGAGCCCTCTTGCTCTGACCGTGAGCCGTGAGCGCGCGGGCGAGCCTGCGCTTGACATCCGTCTCCGATGTCCCCGTCTGGTCACGCAGCTCGGGCAGCACCTCGAGAAGCAGCTCCAGCGCTCGGATGTGATGGGGATCGAGCGCCAGCATCAGCTGGCAGGTCGCACGCACGCTCGCCGCGTTTCCGGACCGCCGATGGAGCTCGGCGACCTCACTGTAGAGCATCAGCGCCTCGTCCATGCGTCCCGCGTCGCTGTGCATCTGGGCCAGGCGGATGCGCAGCCGCGGATCGGGCGAGGCCTCGAGCAGCTCCGCCTCGAGCGAGCGCCACTGCTCGTCCTCGCCGCTCATGTCGGCTGTCTGGAGAAGCTCACGGAACGACAGCCAGGCGCCCTCGATGTCGTTGGCCTCCAGGCTGAGCGTGGCCACGCGGCGGTGGGCCGCGATGCTGTCGGGGTTGACCGTGAGAATGCTCCGGAGCACCTGCCGCTCGGCCTCGCTGTTGCCCTCCTCGCGGTGGGTCGCGGCGAGCCCCTCCCAGACGGCCAGGGCCTCCTCGCTCTGGCCCTGCGCCGCGAGGATCGAGGCGAGCTGCTCGCGCGCGACGATGTGGTCGGGCACGAGATCGATGACCGCGCGCCACGCCATCTCGGCCATCAGGTGGTCGCGGTCCGCCTGGCAGGAGGTCCCCAGGGCCGTGAACACGGTGATGGCGTCGGCGGTGCGACCCGCCTGGGCGAGCGCCTCGCCCCGCAGCTGCTGCGAGGATGAGTCGGAGGGATCGATCTCGCAGACGCGCTTGGCCGTCTCCGCCGCCTCGGGCCACCGCTCCTCCAGTCGGTAGTGGGCCAGCGCCTGGCGCAGATGCTCTGCGGCCCGCTGGCGCCGACCCGCGGCGAGATGGATCTCGCCGAGCGCCCGCTGGTCGTCAGCGCGGGAGGCGTCGAGCTCGAGAATCCGCTCGAGCACCCGCTGCTGCGCCTGGATGTTGCCGCCCTGGCGGTGATGATCGAGCAGCGATGAGAGGCTCTCAAGTGCCTCCTCGGTGTGACCGAGATTGATCGCCGCCTCCACAAGGGAGGAGGTGATCTCGATGTCTTCGGGGTCGAGGCGCTGCAGCGCGCGGAGCACCGCGAGCTCGCGGTCGATGTCACCCAGAGCGCGGTGCCCGGTCAGCGCCTCGGTCCAGGCGCGGCGCGCGCGCTCGCGGTCGCCCATCTCGAAGGCGATCTCCGCGATTCTCTCGGGCAGATCCAGTCTCTCGGGCAGATAGGACGCCAGATGCTGGAGCATCTCCAGCGCCGTCGAGGTGCGCCCCTCGCTCCTCAGGCGCTCGACCCGCGACTCCAGCTCCTGCACCGCCTCGTCGCGGCGGCCGCGCTCCCAGAGCGTCTCGGCCCAGCGGCGGAAAAACTCGTCGGCATCGGGGTGACGCTCGACCATGTCGGCGACCAGCGCCTCCGCGCGGCGGAAGTCCTGCGCGGCGTGGATGGAGAGCAGATGGCATGCGACCTCGATGAGCCGACGCGTGTTCTGCTGCTGCTCGTACAGCGACAGCAGGCCCTCGAGCGCGGCCACCGAGTCCGGATCATGCTCCAGGATCTGGCGGAAGGCCCGCTCCGCCGGCGCCCGCCGATTGCGGGCGAGATGGACCTCGGCCAGCTCGAGCCAGCGGCGTGTCGCGCCCCCGAGATCGCCACAGGCGGCACAGGTCTCCGCCAGGCTGTTGAGTGCCCCCGTGTGACCCGGCTCAATCTCGATCATCCACTCGTAGGCGCGGATGAGGTTCAGCTTCTCGTCGCGACTGCCGTGGTGCTCCGCCAGCGCCCTGAGGTGATCCAGCGCCTGCGCCTTCGCCCCCTCGGCCACCAGGAGCTCCACCAGAGACCAGCGGTCGTCGACCGTGGAGGAGGGCAGCTCCACCAGGCGCTGCCAGGCCCGGACGGCCTCCGCTCGATCCCCCTGCTCCGTGGCCGACTCCGCCAGTGTCCGCAGCGCCTCCATCGCCGCGCCCTCCTGGCCGAGGTCCAGCGAGAGATCCGCAGCCACTGTGAGCAGCGAGGGACTGTCGGGGGACCTGTCCAGTGCCCGGCGGCAGAGCGTCAGAGCCTCCTCCGCCTCGCCCCTCTCCCGATGCATCTGAATGAGCTCGCGATACGCATCGACGAGCCGCTCGGTGTCCCAGTGATCGCGGAAGCGCTCGATCAGGGCCAGTCGGGTGGAGCAGTCGTTCGGGGCCCAGGCGACGAGGCGCTCCAGGCGCGCCTCGGCCTCGGCCACCTCGCCTCGCTCGAGCGAGATCACGATGATCCGGCGCAGCGAGGCGACCGCCTCATCGATTCGCTGATGCTCGTGCTGAAGCTCCGCGAGCCGCGCCAGGTGCGGCCGTGGGTCATCCGACCAGCGGGCCGCGCGACCGAGCACCGCCGCCGCCTTCTCCCAATCCCCCTCTTTCAGCGACTGGTCACAGAGTGTCGTGAGACGATCGTCCGCCTCTTCGAGGCGCCCCAGGCGCCATGCCAGCTCGGCTCGCCGCTCGAGGTCGACCGTGTCATTCGGGTCGAGCCGCTCGACATGGGCCAGGACCTCGTCGCAGGTCCGCCACTCGCTCTGCTCCCACAGGCGGTCGAGCACTGCGCGCCATGCGCGCACCGCCGCGGTGGTCTGGCCGGCGCCCTCGAGCGCCTGCGCCTGGGCTCGGAGGAGGCCCATCGACTCACCGAATCTCTCGATGCACTGACGCACAAGCGCGAGCGCGGCCTCCCCCTTGCCGGCCCCGGCCCCGCGCTCGGCCAGAGCGATGACCTGCCCGGTGGCCTCGTCCACATCCATGTCTTTCAGCGCCTGCTCGAAGTGGCGGAACTCCACCGCCAGGAGCTCTGCGGTCTCTCCCCCCACCTGGCGAGCCCGGTCCAGCGCCTCTCGGACCTCGCCGGGCATCGCCCCGCGCACCATCAGCGACCGGCCCACCTCGAGCCACTTCTGCGCGGCGCGCTGATTCTCCCCCGCCTCCTCGAGCACCTCGGCCAGCAGGGTCATCAGGGAGTCATCGGCGGGCTCCTCCTCGCAGAGCCGCTCGAGGATCTCGGCGGCGTGCTGGGGCTCGCCGCTCTCGCGGTGGCAGTTCGCCCACCGGCGCAGGGTCTGGCGCGACGCGGCCACATCGCCCACCTCACCCTGGCTGCGCGCCAGGGCCTCGAGGGTCTGCGGGCGATCCGACCAGCGCTTCGCCGCCTGCTCTGCGAGATGGAGGCGATCCTCCGCCGACATCTCAGACCGGTCGCACAGGGTCACCAGTCGTCTCAGAAGCGACTCGACGGACTCGTCGTCGTTCACGCGCTCGATGGCGAAGCCCCACGCCGCGCGTGATCGCGGCATCTGCTCGAGCAGATCGACCAGCGCCCTCTGACCTTGGATCCTGTGGCCGAGAGTCGACTCTCCCCGCACCAGGAGGGTCTCAGCCTGCTCCTCCTCACCGCGCTTCGCCATCCGCGTGATCAGCTGGGTCTGCGTCTCGGCATCGAGCAGCCCCTCCTCAGCCTCCGCGTTCAGGGCGGCGAGTGCATCGGGGGCATCAGCCGAGCCCTTCTCGATGGCACTGAGGGCCTCCGACAGCAGCTTCGTGGCCATCTGCGTGTGGCCGACACGGCGGACGACAGCCCGCTCCGCGCGCCAATGCTGCCAGCGGTCGGTGGCCCCCCGGCGCGCGGCGGCGAGGTGTTTCTCGGCCTGCTTGGTCCGGCCAGCCGACAGCAGGTTCTCGGCCCGCATCAGCTGCATCGTGATGGCCGCATCGGCCTTGCCCGCCTCCTGAAGAATCTCCGCCAGCAGGGCCCAGAGAGGCTCGCACTCGTCGGTGTCGAGGCCCTCGATCATCATCCTCAGGGTCTGCTCAGCCCCCTCGTGATCGCCCTGGCTGCGCTGGGCCTCGATGAGCTGATCGGCGAGATCACGCTTCTCGCTGAGCCGCCCCAGGCGGTGGGCGGCGGTGATCACGTCGCGCGCCACCGTGATGTTGAACTCCACCTCACGCAGATGGCGGTCACCGAGCTCGATGGCGAGCTCAGGGAGATCGCTCTCGAGCGCCTCACGCACGGTGGATGCCCACTCATCCTGATGCTGCGGGGCATGGGTCACCCCCCACAGCGCCACAATCGCGCTGGCACGGTCAGCCAGCCGCTCGGGATCGCTGCCCGTGTGATCGCGCACCCAGCGCCACGTCGCCTCAGCGATCTCGGCCTCCTTCGCCTCCGCCGCGTCACACAGCAGCGCCTGCGCATCGCGGAGCAGCGTCTCCCCCTCGCCCTGAGCTGTGCGCCAGCTCAGCCACTCGTGCCTCACCGCCAGATCTCCGGGCTGTGCGCCTGAGAGAGCCTCCAGGCACTGCCCCACCGTCTCCTCGAGGCCCGGTGCACTCTCGGCCGCGCGGAGCCGGGTGAGCGTCGAGCGGAGCGCCTCCCAGCGCCCGAGCCGGATCTCGAGCCGCGCGATCATCATCTCCCAGATCAGCGGTCGCTCACTCTGATCCGCCAGGAAGGCGAGCAGCTGTTCAGCCGTCTCCTCGCAGTCGTCGGAGGCGATCTCGATCTGCTCCACGATCGACTCGGCCAGGTCGGTTCGCCCTGCCCTGTTGCACAGGGCGGCGCGTCGCAGGCGCAGGGGCAGGGGAAGCTGACCCGCGCTGTCGAGCCTCTCGAGTGCCAGAAGCCCCGCGGACTCGTCCCCCTCCTTCTCCACACAGCGCAGAAAGCCCTCCAGATTCTCCAGCGCCGTCTCCCAGTCCTGGTTCACCAGAGCGCTCTCGACGAGGGCTCGCCGCACCGGGTCGCTGTCTGGATCGATCTCCGCGGCGGCGGCGGAGGCCTCCGCGGCGAGCTGGCTCTGCCCCAGGCGGCGGAGTCCATCAGCCGCTTTCAGGAAGTGATTGAGTGCCTGAGTCGACTCCCCCTCCTCCAGGAGCAGTCCTCCCAGAATCAGATGAAGCTCGGGGGCCCACTCGTGGTCGACGTGGATCAGGTCGGAGATCAGAAGAATCGCCGTGTGAACCTCGCCGGAGCTGCGATGATCTTGGATGATCTGGCGGTATCGGCGCCGTGCCCCCTCGTGGTCGCCCAGCTCCCAGCAGCAGTGGGCGAGCTTGGCGGCGACATCCGGGCTGAGGGCGGTGCCATTGTCGCTGTCCTTGCCGCGGGCGGCGGCGGCCTCCTCGAGCAGACGGCGGGCCCCCTCCAGATCGCCCATTCCCAGCGCCTCGAGCCCCTGGGCCTCGAGCTCCTGGCCCAGCCCCGCGGCGGCCTCCTCGGGCACGGTGAGCCCGAGCTCACCGATCAGCTGACGCGCTGCCTCAGTGAGGGAGATGTTGCGCGCGAGGGCCACGAGCTGGACGAAATCGCCCCCGCTGTGGCCGGGGCAGCGGGTGTAGCGGCAGCCGTACGTGCGGTTGTCCGGATTGAGGAAAAGCGTTTTGATCGCCTGGTTGCCGCAGAGCGGGCAGTGGGCGCGGATCATCCCCCCCACGGCAACGGTCGCGCTGGGATCAATGCCCAGCGCCGACAACAGCGCCTCGGGTGTCAGCTGCTCGCAGATGTGACTGGCGAGAGAGGACGCCGGTGAGGCCATCTCTTCCTCAGTTCCATGGTCTCAGGGGCACGCCGGAGCACATGGCGATCCCCAGGCCAAGTGCGCAGAGCGCACCTCAACCTGTTATTTCATCGGCATGCGAAGAGCACATGCTTAGGCGAGGTGGACAGAAAAACAGACACCCCCCGCCCCGCGGGGGGTGAAAATTGCACGGAAACGGGTCTGAGCAGCTGCGGCCCTGGGCAGAGCCCCTCAGGCCTTGGCAACACGTATGTTGTCGACCAGGAACACACCCTCGCTGGCCAGGGTGTCGCGGATCGAGATCGTGTTGATCGAGGGGGGCAGTGACTGCTCGGTCATCGAGAGCAGCGGGACGTTGACCGCGACAGGCTGGCCGTCGACTCGGCCGTCGACGGTGCCTGTCTTCAGATCGATGCGGAATGTGATGTGAACCCACTGGCCAAACTCGTAGCTGTGGGATTTGCCCTGCAGCCGCAGCGAGGTGCTGTCGTTGGCGCGGTGGATCACCGTGTGCACCGACTGACGGAAATTCTCGTTGTGCTCGAAGTACAGGCCCAGCAGGTACTGATTCTTCTCGAGACAGCACAGGTCGAATTCCACCCCCACCCGTCCCTTCACATCATCGAAGCGGCAGGTGAAGAAAGCCGAGCCGGCGCCCTTTCTCTTCTCGAATCGCAGGCAGGCCTCCGAGTCCGGCAGCGTGTGCTCGGTTGTGACCATCAGCGTGGCGAAGTCGTACTTCCCTCGCCATGACTCGGGCTGCTTGCCCGCATCGGCAGCCTGGAATTTCTGGACGAAAACCCCGGGTTCCTCCGGAGCCTCTGCGGCGGGCGCTGTGGGCGTCAGAGGCGGCTCCTCCGCCTCCGGGGTGGACACTCCGAAGACATCGTCGCCGAGCTGGAAGTCCGGCTGCGCGTCCGTCCCCTCAGCCGCCATGGGTGCCGTCTCGAGTGGCGGAAGGGGCTGGGTCTCATCCAGACCCGGCACCCCCGTCAGAGCATCATCGAAGGGATCGCTGGGGCGCGAGTCGAGTCCCAGATCCTCGAAGGGATCTCCCGTCCCACTCCCCACAGGGGTCGGCTCGAGCGGAGTCTCCGGTTCCGCCTCGAAATTGATATCACCCAGGGGAGGCAGGGCGAGCTCCTCCCTCTCCTCTCTCTCCGGAGGAGCGGAGGGCGTCTCGACCTCGGTGGTCGGGGCAGGCGTGATGTCCTCATCGAATCCGAAGTCCAGAGACACACGTCCGCTGGAATCCGTGTCGGAGACGCTTTTCGGGGGCCCCTGGGGTGCGCGTGTGGGTGGAGCGGTCTCGAAGGCTGAGGGCTCTCCCAGCGAGACCGGGGCTGTTTCCGGCTCCGCCTCGGGGGATCCCACGGGGGCTGATCCCGCGGCGATGGTGCTGAGCACTCCCGCGGAGAGCGCCGAGAGATTCTGCTGGGCGCGGGAGGGATCGAGTCCGATGCCGCCGGCTCCCGCTGCGAGCCCCGCGAGGTTGGCCTTCGGGGCTGCTGGGGCCACGTTCAGCCCCAGGGGATCAGGCATCATCGCGCCCTCGGGGACCTCCTCGAGGATCTCCTCCTCGGCCTCTCTGCTGGCCCTCTTGCTGGGCTTGGGCCTTTTCGCCCTCTTCTCTCTCGCGGGCTTGGGCTCGCGCGGAGCGCGGGCGCCACTGCTCCGGTAGAAGAAGAGCAGCAGAACGAGCGCGATCAGTCCGATCCCGCCGAAGAGGATGAGCTTCTGATTGAGCTCAGCCTGTTCGCGCAGGCGCCGCACCGCTTCCTCCTGGGCTGCGCGCTCAGCCCGATCGGCTCCGAGTCGGCTCGCCTGCACATCGCGGATGCGCTGCAGCTCGTTGGCGATGTCCTCGGAGGCGCGGAAATCCATCTGGCCCACGGTCAGATGGGCGATGGCCGCGTCGAGATTGCCCTCGGCCTCGTACTCACGGGCCCTGGAGATGATGTCCTGCACGGCGTTGCCGCTGCGGGCGGTGCGGCCTGCCTCTCGGGCCGCGTTGATGCGCCTCTGGAGCACGCTGGCCTCGACGTGCTCGGGGTCGATCCGATAGACCTCGGCGATGTGCTCCTCCGCCTCATCCCAGTTGGCCTGATCGATGGCTGCCTCGGCCAGGGCCAGCTGAGCGTTGATCTCGCGGAGGCGGGCCTCACGCTCCTGCGCGGCCTGCTGAATCTGGGTGACACTGCTGCGCAGAGCGGACTGCTCGTCCCGCAGCTCCTGCAGCAGCTGCTGGAGTCCCTGGATCTCCTCCACCGTGTTGGTTCCACGGGCCAGCTGGGCCTGTCTCGAGAGGATGCCCTCGATGCGCTGGCGGTCCTGCGGTGACATCTGCGCCAGGATGTCCTGGCCCAGCTCCGTGTCCGCCACCGCCGTGGACTCGACCAGCCGTGTCCGGTCCACCTGGACCACGCGGGCCAGGGGGAAGTCCTCATCGATCAGGCCGGTGACGAGCCTCTCGGCCTCGGACTGCTCGGAGAAGTTGCCGACCAGGATCAGATACTCCCCGCCCTGCTCGAGGATATTGACGGGGAAATAGTCGAGGTCCTCGACCAGGTGTTGGCGTGTCTCCTCCGCCTCCCTCCGCGACGGGGCGGCGCCTGCGCGCACGGCGTAGGCCCGGGGCGCCTGGGCGGCCTCGGCGATCTCCTCCGCGACTTGCTGGGTGTCGCGGATCTCCATGACGCGGTAGCTGAGCAGCTCCCCCTCGCTGAGGAGGTAGTCGCCTCGGCGCCGAGCCTCGTCTGCACTGAAGAAGGTTCCGGTGAGAACGGTGTAGCGTCCGTCGGGCTCCTCCTGGAGCACGACAGGGATGTAGCCGGTGTCCTCGAGCCAGCGCTGGTAATCCCTCGCCTGCTGGCGCGAGAAATCCCATGCGACCGCCAGGCGGAAGAGGCTCTCGACCTCGACCTGGGGTCTCTCGGTGGGGACCGTGGTGGTGGCGACACCACGCTCGACGCCGGTGACGCGGAAGTTGTCGAAGAAGACATGGTTCTCGAACTGCCCGAGTCCCGCCGTGCCCGAGGCGATGGAGGAGTCGGTGACCCGGAGGATCTCATGGCGATCGACGTAGAACGCGATCTCGTTGCCCTCGAACACCATGCGGAAGCGCCGCCCGTCGGCCGAGGTGAATCCTCCGGCGATGTTGGGCAGCGCGGAGTTCTGTTCCCGTGTGACCTGGCCGAGGGTCTCGGTGCGGCCATCGAGCACACGGTCGATGCGGCAGACGACGTCGCGGCCGTCGACCTCGTAGACGCCCTCGCAGTGGTTGTTCACATCCTGCCAGCGTCCGATCAGCATCAGGCCGCCGTTGCGCTGGATCATGTGGGCGTCGACGACGATCTCGCAGTCCCGCCAGTCGGCTCCCACACCCCCGCCGATGATGATGTAGGTCCGCTTGTCCTGCGTGGTGATGGTGTCGCCGTTTCCGCTGGTCAGGCTGCCGCTGCGGAGATACCAGTAGCTCCCCTCAGGGGTGTTGACGGTCTGCCATCCACTCGGCGCAGAGCGATTCGGGCCAGTGAAGGTCTCGCTGAACAGGACGCCGGGCTGTGCCCACGCCGCTGTGACCGTCGCGGCCAGGCCCAGCCAGAGACCGTTCAGGATCACACGCCGAATCATGGAAACACCTCCGTGGAGATACTCTGGTAGCCGGGGGGAGTCTGGGCGGGGGCGTGGGACGTGGTCGCCTCAGCCACTTTGGCTTTCTCCGTGCTGATTCCGTCCAGCGATTCAACTCGCCGGTTCCCCCACCGTCAAGAGAAACGCCACCCGGGAGATTCCCTGGATGCCGCTCATTTTTCGGTGGTCACGCCGCTCTGGCCGTGAATATGGTCCCCGCCGAGATGACCGCCGCACGCCGCCGAGCCGCCAAGAAACCGACCCTGGGCATCGACCTGGGGGGCACCAAGATCCTCGGGGGGCTGGTCAGCCCCCAGGGAGAGATCCTCGCGAGCTCCAAGAAGAAGACCCGCGCCGAGAAGGGCCCCGATCAGATCCTCGAGCGTCTTGTCAATGTCGCCATCGACACGGCCCGCAAGGCGGGCCTCGAGATCGCCGATGTGGCGGGCCTCGGCATCGGGGCCCCGGGGCAGATCGATCACGGAACCGGGAGCATCGTCTACGCACCCAATCTGGGGTGGCGGGACATCCCTCTGGTCGAACATCTCTCGGAGGCTCTGGGCATCCCCGTGGCGCTCGACAACGACGTCAACGTCGTCGCCGTCGCGGAGCACCTGTGGGGGCGAGGCCAGGAGGTCGACGACCTGGTCGCCATCAGCGTCGGCACAGGCATCGGCGCGGGGATCATCCTCGGCGGCGAGCTGTGGCACGGCTTCAACGGGACCGCGGGTGAGATCGGGCACACGGTGATCGATCAGGATGGGCCCAAGTGGAAGGCGTCGAACCGGGGCTGCCTGGAGTCGATGGCGAGCCGCATGGCCATTGCACTGCGCCTGGAGAAGGCGATGAAAAACGGCCAGGAGACCTCGATCTTCGAGGAGACCGGCGGCAAGGCGAGCGAGATCCGATCGAAGGTGCTGAAGCGGGCTGTCGCCGGCGGTGATCCCCTGGTGATCGCCGAGCTCGAGGAGTCCGCCCGCCTGATCGGCATCGCCGTGGGCAACGTGATCAACTTCCTCAATCCCGAGATGATCGTGATGGGCGGCGGCATGATCGAGTCGCTGGCCGATGTGATGATGCCCATCATCGAGAAAACCGCTCGCAGATGCGCCATCGCAAACGCGGCCCAGGACGTTCAGATCGTCGCCAGCGAGCTGGGTGACAGCGCAGGGCTTCTCGGTGCGGCGGCACTGGTCCGATGAACCGTTGACTCGCACCCGCCGATTCCCCCAAAATCCCCGCCATCTCTTCCACAGTGAGGACTCCCATGACTGACACGGGATCAGGGTTGGACCGACGCGATTTTCTTCAGACCTTTCTGGTGACCGCCGCGGGCGCCACGGCGATGGGGGCGCTGCCCATTCGCACCCCCGCCGCATGGGCCGCCTGGGAGCCGGCGAGGGTGAGCCTCAGCCTCGGCTCGGACCCGACGCCGGGAGTCGATCTCGATGAGTCCGACGAGGTCGCCGGCGGTGTGGCGCTGGGCGACCCGTCCATCTGCCGCGCCGAGGACGGCACCATCTGGATCGCATGGCCCGAGATGGAGGGCGACCATGAGCGGATCCACCTCCGCGGTCTGAATCCCGCGACCGGCGAGTGGGGGGAGCGCGTGACGCTCAACGAGGAGCAGGGCGAGATGACCTTCGCCTATCAGCCCCGGATCGCCGTCAGCCGGGAAGGGCTTGTCGCGGTCTGGATCGAGCAGCGGGGAACCACTCGGCGCCTGGTGTCACGGGCCATCGGCCCCGATCTCTCCCTCTCCGAGACGCATGAGATATCCCAGGCCGTGATGCTGAATCGCCCGGCGATCGTGCGGTGTGACAGCGACCTCCTGGTGGCCTGGGAGGAGAAGGTCGGTGATCACGTGGCCATCCTCTCCCGGAGAGTCGATGCTCAGGGAAATCCCACTGAGAGGACGCGCGATCTGAGCCAGATGCCCGATCGCGATTGCCGCCGCGTGGCGCTGGCCCTCTCACCCACCGGGGGCAGTGTCTCCGTCGCCTTCGACGCGCGCGAGGGAGCGGGTCACAGCATCTGTCTCATGGGGCTGCCATCCGGTGACTCGGCCTCCATTCTCGGCCGTGAGCCGCGCCGGCTCACGAATCACCCCGCCTCCGACATCTCTCCCGATCTGGCCTTCTCACCCGATGGTTCGCGCCTGTGGATCGGGTGGCACTCCAACCGCGGCAGCGCGGACACGTGGGACATCCCGCGGTGGTACCGCCTCGCGGTCATGGACACCGAGACGGGTGCGATCTCCGAGCCCGCGACGCCCCCGCGCGACCGCGACCTGGAGAAGCGCGAGGTCGATCAGGGATGGGAGTTCGTCCGCCTCGTCCCCTGCCCCGACGGCGGCGTGTGGGTTGTCGGCCGCCCCTCGCACAATTTCTGCATCCAGAAATTCCACGGCGGGAGCTGGTCGCCGATCTACCGTCTGCCCAACGATGAGTGGGGCGGCCGCGGCCGGCTGGCCAGCGTCCTGCTCGACGACGACGGCGGGCTCTGGATCGCGCGGCGCGACATGCGCGCGGTGGCGCTCAGCCGTGTCGGCGGCGCGGTGAGCGACGACGTGCTCGAGCCCGAGCTGGTCGCGTTCGACGACGGCCCTGAGCGCGAGCTGGCCAACATCGAGACCAAGCCCGTCTTCCCCGCCGAGGTCGATCAGAACACGCAGGAGGAGTTCCAGTTCTACCACGGCGACATCCACGGCCACACCCACGCGAGCGATGGCATGGGTGACGTGGACGAGTATTTCCTGCGGGGACGCGATCTGCAGCGCGACGACTTCATGGCGCTGACCGATCACGACAGCTTCGTGGGGCAGCGGCTGCTCAACTCCCAGTACGAGGAGCAGAAGCGCGAGGTCGAGCACTGTCATGACCCGGGGCAGTTCGTCACCCTCTACGCCCAGGAGTGGACGACCGCGCGTACGACGAGCCCGACGGGCTATGGCCACATCAACTTCTACAGCATGACCCCCGACCACCCGCTGATGGACCACCTCGACGAGCGGTGGAACACGCAGGCGAAGGTCATCGCGGAGGCCAAGCGCTGCGGCATGATCGGTGGCCCGCACCACGTGTCCTGGACCGGGGTGCGCTGGGATGAGTTCGATCCAGAGGTGACACAGACCGTCGAGATGTGCTCGGTCCACGGCGCGTTCGAGCACGCGGGCAACGAGCCGATCCCGCACCGCGGGGGCATGATCGGCCACTTCGTGCAGGACGGTCTGGCACGGGGGCTCAAGTTCGCCATCGTGGGCGGGAGCGATCAGCACGGTCTGATCTACCACCACCGGATGTCGTGGAAGCGCAACGTTTACCGCGCGGGGCTGACGGGCGTGCTCGCCCGGGAGCTGACCCGCGAGGCGATCTTCGAGGCGATCGCGGCGCGCCGCACCTTCGCCACCACCGGCGTGAAGCTCCGCATGGGCTTCCGCGTCAACGGCTCCCTGATGGGATCGGTGATCGGGAGCGACGGGCCGCCGGAGCTCCACATCGACATCGTCTCTCCCGAGATGGACATCCGCTGGATCGAGGTCGTCCGCTCGAATGAGACGATTTACCAAGAGGGCGGTGTGAGCCTGCAGAGCTTCTTCACGTACACCGACGAGGACTGCCCCATCGGTGAAGAGGTCTGGTATTACCTGCGCATCATCCTCGACGACAACAACATGGGGTGGACGAGCCCCATCTGGGTGACGCGGAGGGCGTGAGGGGCCGAGCTCGGCCCATCCGGATACGCTCTGCTCACGATGTGAACCGGAATCCCCGCACCCTCATCGCGGGGGCGACGATGCCGTCGTGCCGCGCCTGCGGCCCGAGGGCATCCACGCCACCGAGCAGCTCGAAGAGCGACACGTTGAAACGGAGATCCCGGAGACCTGACACGATCTGACCGCTCTCGATCAGAAGGGTCCCGTCACGTGTCATGCCGGTGACAAGGGCTTTTTTGCGGTCGACGAAGTTCGTGTACCATGACCGCGTGATGAGCACGCCACGGTCGGTCGAGGCGATCATCTCCTCCAGACTCGTCTCGCCCCCCTCCATCACGAGGTGCTGGGCGGCCGAGCCCTCCGCGCTCGGGATCGGCAG
>JAFGKF010000215.1 GCA_016928695.1 Candidatus Sumerlaeota bacterium
CCGGGGCGGCGCTCGCTTCGCTCGCTTTGCCCCGGGCTATGTTCTTTCGCGCCTCCGGCGCTTGATGAGGTTGTGAAACCACTTGTAACAACGATTATATGGTTTCTCGATAACACCTTTGGGCTGCGGGATCGCGGCATAAGACCCCGGCGATTATTCCCGCATAAAGTGTGTATTCACAATCCATTATACAGCATTCCACGACAATCCGGGGGGATATATGGTTTCTGCATAAGACACCTTCGCCTCTTCTCTACAAATCGTCCACGGGGCTCTTGACGCCCTTGCCGCCCCGGTTCAAAACATGGGTGTAGATCATGGTGGTCTTCACGTCCTTGTGGCCCAAGAGCTCCTGAAAAGTCCTGATGTCATAGCCGCTTTCCAAGAGCTGCGTGGCGAAGGAATGACGGAAGGTGTGGCAGGTGGCCCGTTTGGCCAAGCCGGCCTTTATCACCGCGCCGTTGACCGCCTTTTGGATGATCGACTCGTGAACGTGATGCCGTCCCTCTTCGACGGTCTTTTCGTTCTTCCAGCGGTTCTCCTGCAAGAACACCCACTGCCAGCGCCAATCTTTCGGCGCATGGGGATACTTGCGGTCGAGCGCTTCGGGCATGATCACACGGCCCCAGCCGTCGGCCAAGTCGCGCTCGTGCGTCGCCTTGACGTGCCTCAGGTGTTCCTGCAGTGGCGCCTTGAGCGAGGTGGGCAGCATGGTGATCCGGTCCTTGGCCCCCTTGCCGTCGCGGACGAGGATTTCGTTGCGGGAGAAGTCGATGTCCTGGACCCGCAGGCGCAGGCACTCCATCAGACGCAGGCCCGCGCCGCACATCAGCGAGGCCATGAGCCATTTGTCGCCGGAGAGATTCGCCAGCACGGCCTTGACCTCGTCGCGCGTCATGACGACGGGGAGGCGCCTAGACTTGCGGGCGCGGATGACCTCGCCCAAGTCGCCGACCTCGCGCCCGAGGACATGGCGATAGAGAAACAGCAGCGCCGAGAGCGCCTGGTTCTGCGTCGAGGCGGCGACCTTCTCCTTGACCGCGAGATGGGTCAGGAAAGCGTTGATCTCCGGCTCGGCCATCTCGGCGGGGTGGCGAAGATCGTGGAAGCGGACAAAGCGCTGGACCCAGTGGCAATGGGTCTGCTCCGTGCGGGGACTGCAATGGCGTGCGCGCAGCGCGCCACGCATCCGGTCCAGAAGTCTGGGCCGGCCGTCCCCCGCCGACGAAGGTTCCCCACTGCGCGGGGCTTCCGGCCGCGGAGTGGTCGCTGCCACTGTGTGCATGGTTCATGCCCCTGGAAAAACCAGGAAGAGTACAACACTGGACGGTGGTTTTGTCCAGTCTCGAATGACGCTTTCACGTTGGAGGCGCTGCCACGGGGCTCCTCCTCCCCTCCCGACCAGGGGCGCGAGCGGGGGCGCACCAAATCGGGAGCACTTTGCCGCTTGCCCTCATTCACTGACAGAGGGTTTACTCCCTGTGAGCCAGAGTGCATCTGGCTGGGCGTGAAATGACCTGCAGGAGAAGAGCTTTGAAGAGCAGCTGCCACTTGACCGGATTGATTCTCATCGCTTTCGCCGCGCTTACGATGGGCATCGAACCTCTGACAGGAACCGCCACGGCCACGACCGTCCGGGTCGACGGCCCCGGCGACGGCGATGGCCAGAACGGCGACGAGTTCGACACGATCCAGCTCGCGGCGACGGCCCTTCTCGCCAGCAGCGAGGACGGCGTTGCCGACCGCATCGAGGTCGTCGTCGACACGCTGGAGGGCTCCAGTTTCTACATTTTCATCTCGGCATTGGCCGGCAGCTCCTTCGATGACCTTGTTCTGGAGGGCGATGGCGACGGCAACGGAGTTCCCTGCCTCCATGTCACCTCCTCGCAGAACGCGATCTGGCTCACGGCGGGCCAGGCGGTCACCATCGAGGATTTCCTGATGATCCCGGACAACGCCACGGGGGACCAGTCGGGATCCCTCGACATCTACACGACCACCGACGCGCTCGGGGCGAGCGCCACTCTCCGGGACATCACCATCACCGCCTCGGCCCCCGGGAACGTGCCGGTCGATCCGACCACCTCTCTCCCGGCGAGTGCGGCGCGATTCACGGGAGGATGGGCGGTCGTGGGTGAGGGCCTGAGCGAGGTCGATCTCCGCGTGGAGCGTGTCACCTCAGCGCACACACGGTTCGGTCAGGTGGCGACCCTGTATGGGCACGGGATCACAGCCCAGGTGGTGAGCTGCGAATTCCTCAATTCACTGAACGGTCTGTCGCTGACACCGTGCTCCGGCGAGGCTGTTTTCTTCGAGGATTGCCTCTTCGAGGGCCAACAGAGTTCGCTGATGACTCTCGTCGGTGTGCAGGAGGGGACCTCTCTCGATGTGACCTTCGGGCCGGGATGCGTCTTTCGCGACCTGATGGGCAACGGGATCGAGGAATTCGATCCGCCGCCCGGCGAAGTGGGAGGGGGTGACATCGCGGTGCGCTTCGCCGGGACCGCGGAGAATCCCATCATCGCCGACAATGTTCTCAACCTGTACACCAACCTCCGAGCCGTGAACACCCTCGAGTCGGTCGAGCACCTCCACTCGCGGAACAGCAGAACCCCACTCATCACTGTTTTCAGCGACTCGATCGGCGACGCTGCACCCCGGTTCTCCGACTGCCTCATTGTGGCCGACAGCGATCTCAGCATCGGCACCGGGGCGCTTGTCATCGACGTGACTCAGGATCCCGCCTCCGCCGAGCCGGTGATCATCGAGCGCTGCACCTTCCACGACGACACAGTGGGCCCCGCTGGCGGCTACACTGCGCTGACGCTGAACGCGACGGGACCGAGCACCGCCGACGTGCTGATCACGGACTGCATCTTCTCCGGGCGCGAGGATGGGACTGCCATCGGAGCGCAGACGCCGATCGGGGGCACGCTTCGACTCGAGCGATGCGCCCTGGCCCAGCAGCTGACTGTCGA
>JAFGKF010000216.1 GCA_016928695.1 Candidatus Sumerlaeota bacterium
GGATCACCGTCATCTCGGCGAGCTGCTCACCACTCATCACGCCGCGCTGCGCGACGACCTCGGGATCTCCACCGCGAAGATCGATCGCATGCTCGACGCCGCCATCGGGGCGGGGGCGCTGGGCGGCAAGATCAACGGCTCCGGGGGAGGTGGATGCATGTTCGCCTATGCCCCCGAGCGCGCAGAGGAGGTCGCCGAGGCTCTTCGCCGCGAGGGAGGGAGAGCCTGGGTTGTCGAGGTCTGCGGCGGAGTCGAGGTGAGCGAGAGGTGAAAGCGCTGATTCTCGCCGCGGGTCGGGGGACGCGCCTGGGCGCGCTGACATCCGATTGCCCCAAGCCCCTGCTCGATCTGGCGGGGAGGCCGATCATCGAGTGGATCATCGGCTCGCTGCGCGACGCCGGGGTGGGGGAGTTCGTCATCGTCACCGGCCATCTGGCGGAGCGAATGGAATCCCATCTCGGCGATGGCTCCGGTCTGGGGATCACGATCCAATTTCTGCGCCAGGAGAATCCGCGGGGCACGGGCGAGGCGGTGAATCTCGCACGGGATCTTCTCCGAGACGGGCCATTCGTGATGACCTATGGGGACATCGTGATCTCACCGGAGAACTGCGGCGCAATCCTCCGAGACTTCGAAGAGCACCCCTGCGATCTTCTGATCGGACTCAACTGGGTGGAGGACCCCACGGCGGGGGGCGCAGTGTATGTCGACGGCGATCTCCGCGTCATGGAGTTCATCGAGAAGCCCCCGCCGGGAACGTCCACCACCCACTGGAACAGCGCGGGTCTCATGGTCATGACCCCCGCCATCTTCGAGCACACAGCGGTGCTCAGTCCCTCAGCCCGCGGTGAGCTCGAGATCTCCGACGCCTTCCAGGGCATGATCGAGGCGGGGTGCACACTGCGGGGCTTTCCGCTCAGGGGATTCTGGTCCGACATCGGAACCCCCGGGGACCTCCAGAGGACCCGAGAGGTGTTCGGGGGTGCATCGCAGAGCGATCACTGATCCATGCAAATTGAATGCATCACTTTCCTGTGGTGGGGGCACAGCATGCTGTGCCCGCGGGCGCAGCGTGCTGCGCCCCCCCAGAATCACACGAGATGTCTCATTCACTCTGCAGATCTCAGTGGATCGCGTCGCCACCAGTGGCCCGGCAAGAGAGAGCCTCAGTGCCGTCACGGAGTCACTTGAGAAATTGACATCGCCGGGACCGTGTGACACGTTTCGCAGTTCGCCTCACAGGGGAACTCCGCCGCACTCGGTGGAATGCGCTGAAGAGAGAGGATGGGAGGGACGATGATCGACGAACTCGAGGCCATGCTCAGGCCACCCGCGCTCGAGATGGCACCGTATCCCCCGAAGTTCATCACGCTGGCGTCAGGGGAGGTCATGGTGGTCCGCCAGGCCTCGATCGACGAGGTCGACACGCTCCTCGAGGTGATCGATCCCCTCAAACACCTGCACCGCGACTTCTACGACATCGTCTCCGCCCGGCTCTACTCCGAGCTGCTGGGGTGGAAGGTCCACCGCGTGCGCAACGAGTACTGCCTCGTGGGCGTGATCGACGGTGTTCTGGCGGGAATCGTCAATGGCCGGATGTTCGACGAGAGGCATGGCATCAGCTATCACACCCTCGCGCTCAAGCGGGGGCTCCGCGTCGGGGCCCACCTCTTCGCCGCGAAGATGGAGCACCACATCGAGTATCTTGGGGAAGATGAGGTCTGGATCGTGGCGGAGAGCCCCATTGGCCATCGCCGCTGGATGATCGAGTATCCGCTCGCGACGAAGTTCGAGATCCAGCATGAGCTCGGGGGAGCCCCCTCCTGGGTTCTCACGCGCGAGACCTACTTCAAGGCCAAGCCTCGGCTGGTCGTCGGGACGCGTCCCGTGCCCCAGGATCTGCTCGCCACATCTCGTCCCATCAAGAAACCCGATCTGCGGACGATGCTGGTGCAGGTCGAGGACACACTGGAGGCACGGCTTTGAGAGACGTGGCGATCGTCGGCGCTGCCTCGACCCCGTTCGGGCGCAGCCAGTGGAGTCTTCTCAAGCTCATGGCCGAGGCGTCCCACGCGGCCATGACGCAGGCCAGGCTCGGTGACAGGCGAATCGATGCGGTCTGTGTCGCCAACATGGGCTCGGCGCGCAACAACCGCCAGGCCGGTCTCGCCAGCGCGCTGGTCGACCGCCTCAATCTCTTCCCCGCCGCGGCGGAGACCGTGGAGAACGGGCCCGCCTCGGGGGCCTCGGCGGTCAAGGTCGGTTTCCAAGCCGTCGCCTCGGGGATGAGCGATCTCGTCCTCGTCTGCGGGGGAGAGCGGATGCGCGAGGTCAACAACCTCGAGGCCACGGAGTTCGTCTCCTATCTGTCGCACCGCTACGCGGAGTACCCGTACGGGGTGACTCTCCCCGCCCTCGCCGGGATGTTCGCCCGGCTGTTCATGGCGAAGCATGGGGTGACGGCGGAGCACCTGGCGATGGTCGCGATGAAGAACCACGCGAATGCGCTGCTCAATCCCAACGCCCACATCAAGATGGAGCTCTCGCTGGAGGGGATCCTCCACTCCCCCCACGCGCTGATGAACAATCCCTTTGTCGCCGACCCTCTCCGATTCTTCGACTGCTGCCCCGTCAGTGATGGGGCGGCCGCCGTGCTCCTGGCGCCCGCGGAGATGACGAGTGATCTCACCGACAGGCCGGTGAGGATCGCCGGGATCGGCCAGGCGACCGACACCCAGGCTGTCCACGAGCGACCCGACCCCACCGAGCTCACCGCGGTGCGCATCGCCTCACAGCGCGCGTTTGAGATGGCGGGTCTGGAGCCCAAGGACATCTCTCTCGCGGAGCTCCACGACGCCTTCACCATTCTCGAGATCGCCCAGAGCGAGGAGGTCGGCTTCTTCAAGAGGGGAAAGGGGCACATCGCCTTGGCCAAGGGCGAGACGCAGATCGGGGGGCGGCTTCCCATCAACACCTCAGGGGGTCTCAAGGCCAAGGGGCACCCGGTGGGGGCGACAGGCGTCTCCCAGATCGCGGAGCTGGTTTTTCAGCTGCGCGGCGAGGCCGGGAAGCGGCAGGTCAAGGACCCTCGTCACGGCTTCGCGCTCAATTTTGGTGGCTTTGGCAACAGCGTTGTGGCCACCATTCTGTCGAGGGGATTCTGAACCATGCCGGCAACTGTCAATGCGGCCAAGTGCAAATCGTGCGGCGCGCTCTCCTACCCGATGCACTTCCTCTGCCCCAAGTGCGGTGCCAGGGAATTCGAGCCCGAGCCCATCGAGGGAGAGGGAGAGCTGCTCACCCACACCAGGGCCTATGCCCTCGCACTCGACTATGAGCAGCGCTATCTCACGCTCGGCATCGTTCAGATGGATTCCGGCATCCGCGTCACCGGCCAGCTCGCCATCGACGAGCCACGGATGGGGATGCGCGTGCGTGCGACGGTGGGGACCGTGCGCGTGACCGGAGGATCGGAGATCAGTGGACTGATCTTTGTGCCGGCCTGACGACACTCAAAGGGGGACAGACGCATGGCGATCTCTCGATACTCGAGGCCCACCTCGGTTGCGCAGGCCTGCGCCCTCCTCTCCGACGCGCCGGGGCGGACGGCGCTGCTCACCGGCGGCACCGACATGGCCGTCTCTCTGCGTTCGGGTCGCGACGTCGACCTGATGGTCGATCTCAAGCGGATCCCCGAGCTCCACACGCTCGGGTGGTCCGATGAGGGCGAGCTCACCATCGGCGCGTGCATGACACTGCGCGAGATCTGCGAGAGCACCCCGATCCGTGAGCGTTTCCCCGCGTTGACAGAGGCGGCCGAGGTGGTGGGCTCCTATCAGATCCGCTGCCGCGCCACGATCACCGGCAATCTGTGCAACGCCTCTCCCTGCGCCGACACGATCCCGCCGCTTCTCGCCCTGGGGGCGCGCATTCGCATCACCGATCCCAGCGGTGAGCGCGAGGAGCCCCTCGACGGCTTCATCACCCATGTGAAGAAAACGAGGCTGAAGCCCAGCGAGGTGGTCACGGCTGTCATCGTCCCGCCCCCGCCCCCGGGCTCACGCAACGCCTTCATGCGCATCCAGCGCCTCCGCGGACACGACCTCGCGCTGGTCAATGCCGCCGCCACGTTCAATCCCAAGACCCGTGCATTCACCCTGGCCGTGGGCAGTGTGGCCCCGACCCCTCTTCTCATCCCCGATCTCGATGACGCCTGCCCATCCGGTGCCACACCAGACGAGGTCGGCGAGCGCCTCGCCGAGCGGACCCTCCCTCACATCAGCCCCATCGATGATGTCCGCGCCTCGGCCGAGTACCGCCGCGACATGACCGCCCTGCTCTGCCGCCGACTGGCGCGCCGGCTCATGGGCAATCCGTGAAGGAGGACGTGATGAATCCACGGACCGCACTCCCCATTCACCACACGAGGAAAGACACAGAGTCCCACTTCCAGCACGAGGCTGCGCGCAGACATCGGATCACGCTCACCATCAATGGAGAGACCGCGACGCTCGAGGTCCCTCCCGAGCGCACGCTGCTCCAGCTCATCCGGGGGGATCTGCACCTCAGTGGCACCAAGGAGGGCTGTGGCATCGGCGAGTGCGGCGCCTGCACGGTGATCATGGACGGCCAGCCGATCAACTCCTGCCTCGTGCTGGCGGTCGAGGCCGACGGCTGCGACATCCGCACCGTCGAGTCCGAGATTGTCGACGGTCAGATCTCCGACATCCAGCAGGCCCTGATCGACTTCGGCGCGACGCAGTGTGGATTCTGCACGCCGGGATTCGTGATGTCCGCCCGCGCCCTGCTCGAGCGCAATCCCGATCCCTCGCGCGAGGAGATCGCGGAGGCGCTCGCCGGCAACTACTGCCGATGCACCGGCTACGAGCCGATCATCGATGCCGTCGCCGCCGTGGCCAGGGCGGCCAAGAGCGGGGGCTACCGCTCCCCCGAGAAGGCGGGCGCGCCCTACGTGGGCGGCGACACCGCCCGTGTGGACGGACTGGAGAAGGTCGCGGGATCCGCAATCTACGTCCACGACATGGTCCTGCCGGGGATGCTCCACGCGCGGATGAAGGTGTCACCCCACGCCTCGGCGAGAATCGTGCGCATCGACACGTCGAAGGCGGAGGCCATGCCCGGCGTCAGGGCCGTGCTCACCGGTCGGGACACCGATCTCAAGCAGGGTCTCTACATGCGCGACAAGGACGTCGTCGCGCGCGATGTCGTCCGCTACCAGGGTGAGCCGGTCGCGGCCGTCGCCGCCGACTCCGAGGAGATCGCCCGGGCGGCCTGCGAGGCCATCGCGATCGAGTGCGAGGTGCGAGAGCCGATCCGCACGGTTCAGGAGGCGCTGGCCGAGGAGGCCAACCTCGTCCATGAGAACCTCGGCGACTACCACTGGATGCAGGGGGTGTTCTTCCCGAAGCCGGGCACGAACATCGCCCATCACCAGAAGATCCGGAAAGGCGATGTGGATCAGGGATTCAAAGAGGCTGACCGCATCTTCGAGTTCGAGTTCGAGAATCCCCCCGTCCAGCACGTGGCGATGGAGACCCACACGGCCATCGCCATCGCCAAGCCCGGCGGCGACGTCGAGCTCATCACCTCCGCACAGTCTCCCTTCACCGTCCGCAACCTCTTCTCTGTCACTTTCGGCATCCCCCACTCGAAGATCCGCGTCAAGGTCCCGTATGTCGGCGGGGGATTCGGCGGGAAGGCGGGCATCCACCTCGAGCCGATGGTCTACCTCCTGTCGAAGATGGCAGGCGGCCGCCCGGTCAAGATGACCTGCACGCGCGAGGAGGAGTTTCACACCATCCCCTCACGCGCGGGGCTCAGCTCGCACATCAAAACCGGGGTGACGAGAGACGGCAAGATCACCGCGCTCGAGATCCGCTACCTGTGGAACGCGGGCGCGTACGCCGACTACGGCGTCAACGTCGGCCGCGCCGCCGCGTACTCGGGAGCGGGCCCCTACTGCATCGACAACTGCAAGCTCGACTCGCTCGTCTGCTACACGAACCGCGTGTTCGGCACCGCCTTCCGCGGTTTCGGTCACCTCGAGGTGATGTGGACGGTCGAGCGCAACATGGATCTGATCGCGCGTGGGCTGGGCATCGATCCCCTCGAGATGCGCCTGAAGAACGTCCTGCGCCCGGGCGACACCACCATCACGGGCGAGCTATTCACCGAGGGTCACGGCCGACCCGACCTCTGCCTGGAGCGCGTGGCCGAGGAGATCGGCTGGAAGGAGTATTTCGCCAACCTCCCGAAAACCCGGGGGGAGATCACCGACGGCAAGGCGCGCGGGAAGGGGATCGCCCTTCTCCACAAGGCGCCGGCGATGCCGACCTTCACCTCGTGCGCGGTGGTGATCAAGTTCAACGAGGACTGCTCGGTCAACATCCTCGTCAGCGGCGTGGACTACGGCCAGGGCACGTACACGGCCCTCGCGCAGATCGCCGCGGACGAGCTGAGGATCCCCGTCGAGCAGGTGCGGGTGACGTTCGAGTGCGACACCGACTTCACACCCTATGACTGGCAGACGGTGGCGAGCCGCTTCACCGTGATGGGCGGCAATGCGACCATCCAGGCCGCGCAGGACTGCCTGCGTCAGATCCGCGATGTCGCAGCCCAGGTGTTCCGGGCTCCCCCCGAGATGATCATCTGCGAGAACAGCGAGGTCTGGGTGAAAGGGCGCGAGGAGGAGAAACTGCCGTACTCCAAGTTCGTCATGGGCTACACCTACCCCAACGGCAACAGCATCGGTGGCCCCGTCGTCGGGCGCGGCCGCTACATCGCGCAGGGGCTGACCAACCTCGATCCGGAGACCGGCCAGGGGCGCCCCGCGCTCAACTGGACCTACGGCGCGCACGGCGTCGAGATCGAGGTCGACACCGAGACAGGTGAGATCGAGGTGCTCGAGATCGCGTCGGCCTTCGACGTCGGCCGCGTGATCAACGAGCAGCAGTGCCGGGGCCAGGTGATCGGCGGAGTCGTTCAGGGTCTGGGCTCCGCCCTCAACGAGAAGTTCGTCTTCGATCCGGACGGGCGCTTCGTCAACCCGACTTTCACGGACTACAAGATCCCCACCGCGAAGGACATCCCCGCGGTGATGAAGCAGTTTTTCATCGAGACGCCGCATCCCCAGGGGCCGCACGGCGCCCGCGGCGTGGCCGAGCATCCGATGGTCTCCGTCCCCAGCGTGGTGGGCAACGCGCTCGCCAACGCGACCGGCGTCGAGGTCTTCCAGCTGCCCCTGGATCCCGAGGCGGTCTATCTGGCTCTGAAACACAGCGGTGACAGGAAGGAAACGTGACATCACGGGTGATTGTCCGAGAGGACTCGTACCACGACTCGGTTCTGCTGATGCGCATCTCGCGGGATGTGAAAGCCCTCGACGGGGTGACCGACGCGGTCGTGGCCATGGCCACTCCACACAACCGCGAGCTGCTCGCCCAGAGCGGCTATGAGTCGGAGGCGCTCGCGAAGGCGGGTCCCAATGACCTTGTCATCGCCGTGCGGACTCAGGGGGTGGACGCCGAGGAGGTCGAGCGGGCCGTCGATCGGCTCCTGAGGGCGGACCGCGCCGAGTCCGGTGCCGCTGAGCGTCCACAGTCACTCACGGCCGCGCTGCGCGAGGCGCCTGAGGCCAACATGGCGCTCATCTCCCTGCCGGGGGAGTTCGCCGCGCGCGAGGCGCGCAGCGCGCTCAGGCGCGGCCTCCATGTGATGCTTTTCTCCGACAACGTCTCGGTCGAGGACGAGATCGCGCTCAAGCGCGAGGCCACCGCGCGGGGGCTTCTCATGATGGGTCCCGACTGCGGGACCGCGATCATCGGGGGCAAGCCGCTCGCCTTCGCCAATGTGGTGAGGCGCGGACCCATCGGTGTCGTCGGCGCCTCGGGCACGGGGATTCAGGAGATCACGTGCTGCATCCATCGCCTCGGCGGTGGAATCTCACAGGCCATCGGAACGGGGGGACGCGATCTCTCCGACGCTGTCGGCGGTGCGATGACTCTTCTCGGAATCGAGGCGCTCGCGGGAGATCCCCAGACCGAGGTGATCGTCGTCGTCTCGAAGCCTCCATCGCCCAGGGTTGCGGATCGGGTGATCGAGGCTCTGCAGGCGACAGGCAAATCCGCCGTGATCCACTTCGTCGGGGCGGAGGCCGGGGCTCCGCTGAAGGGCGATGTGGCTCTGACCGATTCGCTCGCCGGAGCCGCGGAGGAGGCCTGCCGCCGAGTGGGGCTCGCCGTCCCTGACGAGGTGGCAATCCCCGGTGAGATTCTCCAGGGCCTCGCAAAGCGCCTCGCACCCGAGGCGACTCTCCGAGGTCTCTTCTGCGGGGGCACGACAGGCCAGGAGGCGGTTGTCTTGCTCGAGCGTGCGGGGGTCGAGGTGAAATCGAATCTTCACAGATCGGGACCGCGCCGGATCGACGGCATCGAGCGCGAGAGCGGTCACGTCGTCCTCGATCTCGGAGCCGACGAGTTCACCGCCGGACGCCCGCATCCGATGATCGAGCTTGCCCTGCGCAGCGAGCGGCTCGCGATCGAGGTGGAGGACGAGAGCGTCGGGCTGCTGCTCTTCGACTGCGTGCTCGGCTATGGATCGCACGGCGACCCCGCGGGCATCTTGGCCGAGAGCGTGAGGGCCATCGGGCGCGACATTGTCGCCATCGTGTCGATCACAGGGACGCCCGAGGACCCGCAGGGCTTCGATGGACAGCGCCGGAAACTCGAGGACGCAGGGATCGTCGTCATGCCCGACAACCGCCGCGCGGTGGCGCTCGCCGCGGCGCTGCTGGGGAGGGGCGTCTGATGGGCACAGAGAAACTCCGGGACCTCTTCGGTCATAACCTCCGCGTGATCAACATGGGGCTGGCCTCCTTCGCGGACAATCTGCGGCGCGCAGGCGCCGATGTGCTCCAGATGGACTGGCGTCCGCCCGCGCATCCCGCGATGCGGGCGATGCTCGATCGGATCCTCGATGCGAATGGCGATGTCCCCGCCCGCATCCGGGAGGCCAACGCTGAGGCGGTGGGGCGACTGCTGAGAGCCAAGCCCGTCATCAGGGGCATCGGCATCGCGGGCGAGGTCATCCCCGGCATGCGGCGCGATCTGATTCTCCACGCGGGGCCACCGGTGACGTGGGATCGCATGTGTGGCCCCATGCGCGGCGCGGTGATGGGCGGACTGATTTACGAGGGTCTCGCAAAGACACCCGAGGAGGCTGAGGCGCTCGCGGCGTCGGGCGAGATCGAATTCGACCCGTGCCATCACCACTCCTCCGTGGGGCCGATGGCGGGGGTCGTCACCGCCTCGATGCCCGTCTGGCTCATCGAGAACACCGAGTTCGGCAACACCGCCCACTGCACGCTCAACGAGGGGCTCGGCAAGGTGCTGCGCTATGGCGCCTACGCCGATGAGGTGATCGAGCGCCTCCGCTGGATGGAGAGCGTCCTCGCGCCCGTGCTCAGCGAGGCGCTCGCATCGCACGGTCCGGTCGATCTGCGCAGCCTCATCGCCCAGGCGCTCCAGATGGGCGACGAGGTGCACAACCGCAACCGCGCGGCGACCTCGCTTCTGATCCGCACGCTCGCCCCGCACCTGGTGCGCTCGAAGGCCGGGGCGGAAAAGGTCGAGGCGGTCCTGCGCTTCCTCGACGGCAACGACCACTTCTTTCTCAACCTCAGCATGCCCGCGTGCAAGAGCGCACTCGATCCCTGCCACGGCATCGCGCACAGCACCATGATCTCGACGATGGCGCGCAACGGCACCGACTTCGGCATCCGCGTCTCGGGGCTCGGCGACCAGTGGTTCACCGCGCCCGCGCCCAAAGTCGATGGGCTCTATCTCCCCGGTTTCACCGAGGAGGACGCCGCGCCCGACATCGGCGACTCGGTCATCGCCGAAACCGCCGGGGTGGGGGGCTTCGCGATGGCCGCGGCGCCCGCCATCGTCCAGTTCGTCGGCGGCAGCGCCTCGCAGGCGCTCGCCTTCACTCGCCAGATGTTCGACATCACCCTGGCCGAGCACCCGACGTATCGCGTCCCCTCGCTCGACTTCCGGGGCACGGCGACGGGCATCGATCTTCTGAAGATCGCCGAGACGGGCACCCTGCCCGTCATCAACACCGGCATCGCGCACC
>JAFGKF010000217.1 GCA_016928695.1 Candidatus Sumerlaeota bacterium
CTCCTCCACAGAGAGCATCGTCAGGTCGTCCGCGGTCACTGTTCCCACACAGGAGACAACCGCGCGCTGCCAGCGCCTGAGCTCCTCCGCCTGGCGATGCAGAGCCTCGGCCTCTCTCAGGTGCAGGCTCTCGATCTCACGGAGCAGTGGAAGAGTCCTCTGAACCACCGCCCGCTCCCTGGGCCCAAGCGACGACACCCAGCGTGTGCGCCAAATCGCTTCGCTCTCCTGATGCCGGGCCACTCCCCCACTCCCCCGTGCGGCCAGATTGCGGAGCAGTCCCATCGGGGTCCCCCGCCAGGGGGGCGACCGGGGATCGAGCGACTCCGCGAGATGGCCATGCTGATCCAGGAATCGCCTCAGTCCGCTCATCAGGGGCTCAGGGAGATCTCCGCGCTCGAAGCGCTCGAGAAGTGCATCCGGAGAGAGGGCTCGCAGCGGCGGGGTGGCAAGCTGGGCAGCGAGCTGTGAGAGCTCGCGATGCGTGGGAGGCATCTCGTCCTCTTCAAAGGCGAGGAGGCGCCTGAACACTGCCTCTGGATCCCTGCGCTGGCTGAGCGTGACGCAGCCCATGAGATGCTCGAGAAGCACTTGGCGGAGAGGATCGATGCGCCGCGATGGGCGGTGAAGCCGACGTCCCGCCCGGGCGAGACGCTCGATGTGCTCTGCGAGATGCTCACCCGGGAGACAGCTCAGGTCCTCATGCGCGAGTCGAGCCAGGCGTCTCCGATGACCACGATTCAGCTCGCTCCTCATCTGCCGCACCGACCGGCGCAGCACCCGCATGGCATGCGGTGTGAGAGGATGCGCAGTGTCACCCCTGAGACTCTGAGAGGCGGCGGCCAGATCTCGGAGACGGCCCAGGTCAGTGACAGGCCATCCCCCGTGAAGCAGGTGAATCCGGGACTCCGTGCTGTCGGCTCCTGCTGGGGAGGGCTGATTGAACACCTCCCCAAAGTGTGACCATGCCAGGGGGCTGACCGGGGCGGTGAAAAGGCTGACGGGGTGATCACGGACCCATGGGCCCTGCGGAGGAGTGGATGCGCTCGCGCTGGGGGGGAGCCGCTCAGCGCCGGTCAGCACCACCCCGCGATCAGAGGGCCGCCAGTGGAGCAGTGTGGGACCGGAGAGGCCATGGTCCGCGCTTCGGGCGAGACGCATGAGCTGACGGATCTCATCGGACCCGAGCACGGGGGCCAAGGCCATTGCTCCCCTCAGACCCCGGGGACCGAGTGCCCCGAGCGGGTCCATGCGCCAGGGCACGCGCAGAGACTGCGGTGTGACCCCGGAGTGACGGGGGTCCTCCACCACGGCGTGGCACTCAATTCTCATCTCATCGGCGACGATCGGATCGCTGGAAACGGCGAGTCCGCTGTGGAACACGTGATTCGCCGGCATGGCGATCAGTGCCAGGCCACTCCCCCTCGAGGTGTCGATGCTCCCCGCGCGAGACCTCAGTGCCTCGGGTGTGAAATGGGCACACCAGGCCCCCCGCACCGCGCGCAGAAACTCTCTCTCGCTGTGGACAGGCCCCACGGATCGGTGAGGTGCCAGGCACTCATCCAGGGCCGAGGGCTCGGGGTCCAGCGAGGACACGAGCACCACCGGCGCATGGTCGAGCTCAGTGGACAGGTGCCGCCATGCGATGAGGAGCGCCCGGCGGAGTCGCCAGGGCATCATCCCGCGCCTCAGGGCGTCGGTGACGTCGGCGCTGATTCTCGATCTCGTCTCAGCATCGGATTTCGCGCCGAGGCGCGCGAGCCGCCCGAGCGTCTCCTCCCCCCCGGAGTGGAGAAGAAACTCGTCCAGTGCGGCGGTGGAGATCACCAGCCCCTTGACGGTGGGGTGGCCTGCCAGCGACAGCTGGGTCAGAAGCGCCGCACGCTGCCCCACAAGGGTGGGGTCGAGACAGCCCCGTGCCCCCAGAGCTCGGATCCAGATCGAGCGCTGGAACCGCCAGTGGAGCCAGTTGATCGGCAGGCGCAGCAGAACGAGCACCGTCGCCCCCGCGAGACCGCTGCCCGCCAGGATGTCGATCGCCAGCTGCTCACCCACCCGCATGGCGATGAGCGCGGCGATCAGCGCGGGGCCCGCGTAGAGGATCAGACGCCGCCTGTTGTACCACCAGTCGACGAGCAGCAGTCCCGTGAGCAGGAGCGTGAGCGGACCGGGGACGAGTGAGGAGATCATGGCCACGGGGTGAGCATGCGCCTTGCCAGCGATGCTCTTTCCTGGTCCATTGAAGCCATCAATCGGTCACCGAATCAACGCCCATATGCCCACCCTCTCCGTCTGTCTGATCTGCCGCGATGAGGCCCAGTGGATCGCCGACTGCCTCCGGTCGATCCGCCCCCACATCGACGAGATCGTGCTCGTCGACACGGGGTCGACCGACGGCACCCCGGATCTGGCCAAGCCCTTCGGGCCACTGCTGGTCGACTTCCCCTGGTGCGATGACTTCTCCGCGGCGCGCAATGCGGGCATTGACGCCGCCACCTGTGACTTCGTCCTCATCCTCGATCCCGATGAGGGGCTGAGCGAGAGTGACATCGTGAAACTGCCCGGACTCATGGCGCGCAGCGATGTCATGGCACACCGACTCACGCAGCGCACCTACTCAGACGACTCGCGTCTCATCAGCTGGCAGCCCGTGGCCACTCCCTGCCCTGAGGCGCGGGGAATGAGGGGATTCTTCGACGTGTCCCAGATCCGGCTGTTCCGGCGTCTTCCCTCCATCCGCTACGAGGGGCGGATCCATGAGGATCTCGAGCCATCGATCCGCCGTGAGGGTGGCCAGATCGCCACGAGCGACCTGATCGTCCACCACTGGAAATTCCTCACGCATGAGATGCGACAGCGGGAGAAATCGCGCCAGTACCTCGCCCTCAGTGAGGCGAAGGTCCTGGAGAGGTCCGGCGATGCCCGTGCATGGCGCGAGCTCGGGCAGGCGGCTCATGAGTGCGGGGAGCTCGAGCGCGCTGTCGAGGCCTGCCGCCGGGCCGTGGAGCTCGCGCCCCAGGACATCGAGTATCGCCTGAATCTCGCGGTGGCCCTCGCCGCGGCCAAGAGCCACAGAGAGGCGGTCAGGGCTCACACTGAGGCGCTGGCGATTTTCCCTGACCACCCCGATCTCCTCGCTGTTCTGGGAGAGGCTCAGCTCGGTCTCGGCGATCACGCAGCCGCGGCGTCGACGCTCGACGCATGTCTCCGGCGTTCACCGAACCACTTCCGGGCCCGCAACAACATGGGTGTGGCGCTTCTCAACCTGGGGAGGCTCGAGAACGCCGAGGAGCATCTGAGCATCGCCGAGGAGATCAATCCCCACAGCCCTCTCCCCCCAATGAACCGCGGGCTGATCGCACTTCGGCGCGGACACGCCGAGGCGGCGCGCTCGGCGCTGAGCGAGGCGCTCGAGCGCGACTCCACTCTCTGGCAGGCGATGATCGGACTCGGAGACATCGAGTTCAACGCGCAGCGATTCGACGAGGCGGAGACCTGGTATCGCAGAGCGTCCGAGGTCGAGGGGCACGGGGCGGACGTGGACGTCAAGCTCTGCTCCACCGCGCTCATGCTGGGTCGACCAGAGGAGGCCCTGAGGCACGCCGAGTCGGCCGCCCTCCGCGATCCGCGCCACATCGGGATTCTGGAGCAGGTGCGGAGATTCGTCGAATCCCGGGGCGGGGGTCACTCGTAGAGCGGGAGATCATCGTCGATGTGGCGGAAGCGCTGGAGCTGGGGAACCGCGTAGACCCCCGCCGCACCGAGCGATCCCGTCACCTCCAGGGGAACCGATGAGCGCCCTCTCGCGTCGAGGCTCGCGAGATCCTCCCGTCGATCCACCAGGGCCAGCGCCGCACCTCTGAGTCGGTCCGCAGTCTCCCCGTGGATCTCGAAGGTCTCCCACACCCGCGAGCCCTCCAGGCGACAGTGAAGGCAACCGTCGTCTCCGATCCACAGTCCATCCTCATCGATCTCCTGATTCGCGGCGTCTCCATCGATGAGCCTCGCCTCCAGAGGGAGGCCTGCCTCAAGGAGGGACTCCCGATGGGTGCGCACCTCCGCCCGTGTCAGGTGCACGCCTCGCCACGGCTCCTCGTGGAGCATGCGCCACGCCTCACTGGCCGAGAATGTCCCCGGGTGGTTCTCGACGATGCGGGTGAGAATGCGCCGCCGCTGCTCCGGGTCGATGGTGCTCTGCGCGAGGTCGAGCAGCTGGCGGGCGATGGCACGCTGCGCGCGCGCGCGGAATCTCTGATCGGGCTCCTGCAGCTGCGAGTTGACCTCGAGGGCCTCTTCGAGGCGCCCCAGCGCTCTCAGATGGTCGCGCAGCAGAGCCCGCTGTTCGTCCGTCAATCCCCGGCGGCGATCGAGCGACGCAAGCGAATCCACCACTCTCTCCGCGCCGAGTGGATTGTGGAGCCGGATCGCCAATGCGCGGATCGATGTGTCCACAGAGAAGAAGACGCCCAGCGCGAGCGGCGCGGCCAGCCCCTCGCTGATCGCACTCGAGCTGGCGAGGTAGAGGTTCTCCTCCACACCGCGGGCTCCGAGCCAGATGAGGCGGCGTGTCAGGCGGGAGCGCCTCTCCAGGGCATCCGTCACTTCACGGTCGGGATCAAAGGGAGGGTGCGTCAGGATCTCACGCGCCTCCCAGGCCAGAGCGCTCTCACTCCGGCTCAGAGTGTCGAGCCGTGCCCGCGCCTCCGCGCTCCGCCCCAGGCGCGCCTCGATCAGTGCCCTCAGCATCTCCGCGTCGTCGCGGATCGGGCTCGCAGGGGAGGCATCCTCCTCCACCAGGTTCACAAGGAAGAGCGCCCAGTCGTCGTCACCGGTGAGCCAAGCGCGGAGGGCATCTCCCAGGTCCTCCCAGTCGATCTCCGTGAAACCCCTCTCGCCAACGGGATCGACGAGGAGCGATCTCTCCCAGCCGCGTCGACGGAGGCCGATCTGATGATCCGCCTCGAGCATCATCCGCCGCAGCGATCCATCTCCTGGCCACAGTGTCAGCGCGCCCTCGGCCAGGGCCTGCGCCGTTTCCCACTGGCCCTGCTGCAGCGCGAGGCGGGTTCGCCGCTCGAGATCGCGCTGTCGATCCCGCTCCATCTTCCTCTCGATGCGATTCGCGAGCCGCTCGGCCGCGCGGGCCTCCGGACCGCTGCCGGGCTGGACCGCAACATGGCAGGCGAGGGCGTGCATCTTACGCTCCCGCGCCGTCGGGTAGAGGAAGGCCCGGGGGGCAAAGACCATGTCGTTGACCATCTGCAGAAGCGCCTGCGTCTGCCCTGTCAGAACCTGCGAAAGGCGGCGCAGCAGCCAATTGAAAACCCCCGCGAAGCGGTTGTAGCCGTTCTCCCAGCGCAGCCGCTGAATCGTCGGCCAGGGCTGCGAGTCGGCCAGTGAGCGGAGGAGCCTGCGCTCGTCCCGCGTCCCTGCGCTCCGGGCCGTCTCTCTCTGCGCCTCGGAGAATCGCGCCATCGCGCCCAGCGAGACGGCATTGCGAAGCGTCTCCACGTTCTCCGCGAGCCCTGTCGCCGTCAGTCGATTGGCATCGATCGTCTCGAGGTGCCCCTGAACGCGCGCGATCTCCACTGTGTCTCCCAGCAGCGCCGCCACCAGCGCCCTGCGTGTCAGGTCATCGACGAGGTCGCGTGTCTCAGCCTCCTGGGCCGCAGCGGGGACCACTGCGAGGAGCGCGAGGGCGATGGCGATGGATCTCACCTCGCCTCCTCGCGGACACGTGCGGCGAACTCCTCGAGGGCGGCCAGCCTCGCCCGCGCCTCCAGCTTTTCATGGAAGCCATCGGCCCTTTCGACCTGGAGGTAAATCGCACGCGCCGCGGTGATGAGCGACTCGAAGGTGTCGAGGTCGAAGGCCGTTTGGCTGGGTGGATTGAAGACAACAAGGCGCTCGGCGAGGTCGCGGTGGTAGTCGCCGAGCCGCAGCCAGTGGCGATGGATGCGGTGGCTCTCCCCGTGGTTTTCAATCAGCGCCTCGCAGGAGGCGCGATAGCGCTCCTCGCCGTCGGACAGACTGAAGCGGGCCTCACGCAGCGCCTCAGCGAGCTGCATCTCGGACTGCTCCCACGCCACTCGGGTGATCGACTCCCAGGGGGTGTCGCGGCGGCGCACCGCCTCGCGCCGCCAGTCCTCCACATGGTCCTCGAAGTCGAGAAGGAACAGCGTGAGCGTTTGCCCCTGCGGCTCGAAGGACTCGAGCTCCGCGAAGCGCTCGATCACCGCAAGATGCTCATCGGCGGCCTCGGAGAGATCGGTGTCCATCGCCGCCACGCGCTCGAAGTGCAGGCGCGCCTCAGTGAACTCCCCCAGCGACTCATAGGCGAGCGCCTTGGAGAACGCGACGATGTCGGGCCAGCGCCCCGGCCACTGGGCCTCCCAGTTGGCGAGCCTCACAAGAGAGGCGCGGAACACATTCTGCCCCGTGACGTCCCGGGGATAGCCGAAGCGATAGAGATCCTCGTGGCGATGGAGCTCGAGCTCCGCGAGAATCGTGAGCAAGGACTCATGCGGTTGCCACTGAGTCGGGGTGGGTGTGGATCGGCAGCCCCCGAGTGCAAGAGCCGCTGTCAACAGTGCAGTTGCGCCCAGAGTCCTCATCCGATGCCTCATCGCCCCTGTCTCCTCAGCTCGGCACGATCCGGGTGCCCGCGCGTCCCTCGAGGGCCGCCTCGAGCTCCCCCGACTGCGCGATGACCGTGGTCCCCCCCGATTCGGCGAAGAGAACAGCCGCCTCGATTTTCGGTCCCATCGATCCCGCGGGGAACTGCCCGGCCTCCAGGTGCTCCCGGGCCTCGTCGGCGGTGAGATGGTCGACCTCCCTCTGCGTCTCTTTGCCCCAGTCGAGGCAGACCCGGGGCACAGCGGTGATGATCACAAGGCAGGGTATTCCCAGCTCCTGTGCCAGGAGTGCTGAGGCGAGGTCTTTGTCGATGACGCACTCACACCACTTCATTGTGTTGTCGGGCTGCTTGAAGACGGGGATCCCCCCTCCCCCGGCGGCGATGACGATGTCGCCACGCTGCAGGAGGTGGGCGATGGCTCCGATCTCGACGATGCGCAGCGGCTTGGGCGAGGCGACGACGCGGCGCCATCCGCGACCGGCATCGTCGATCATCAGCCACCCACGCTCGCGCATGCGAACCTCCGCCTCCTCGGGCGTGTGGAACCTCCCGATCGGCTTCGTGGGGTTCGCAAAGCCCGGGTCGTCCTCGCGGACCTCCACCCGGGTCACCAGAGTGACGGTGTTGAACTCCATCCCCCGCCGGATCAGATGATTGCTCAGAATGTGCTGGATCATGTAACCGATGCCCGCCTGCGAGTCGGCCACCGCCACATCGAGGGGCAGCGGATCCAGCTCGGCCGCGGCCAGCTCACCGCGCAGCAGGATGCGCCCCACCTGCGGACCATTGCCATGAGTCAGCACGAGTGGCCAGCGATGCTTCACCCACAGGTCAGCGATCTCGGCCATCGTCTCCTCGGTGTGATCCCACTGCTGCTCGATGGTTCCGGTGGCCCCCTTGGGGGAGATCGAATTCCCCCCGAGAGCCAGGATCACACCCCTTGAAAGATCCATCACAGTTCCTCCTCGATCAGTGATTGCCAGAGCTCCGCGGACGGAGCATAGCGAATTTCCCGCTCGCGCATCATGGAGAGATACATCATCGCGGTCTCCCTCTCCCCCCGATCCGCCGCACAGACGGCGAGGCGATGGAGAATCAGGGTCGCGGGACCCGGGGGATCCTGGACGATCGACCGATAGAATCTCTCCGCTGTCTCGTGGTCATTGAAGACATCCCAGGCCAGATTTCCAAGAACATCGGCTGCGATGGCCGGGTCACGCCCCTGCTCGACCAGCGTCGCCTGGATCTCCTGATACACCGCGTGTGCCTCCGCCATGCGGCCGAGGCTGCGGAGAGCCAGGTGCTCGAGACACAGCATCTGGAAAAGCCCCGTCTCCTCATAGACCTCTCGCGCTCGCCGGGCAGCATCCTCCAGATCGCCCCTGACCACAAGGAGCTCCGCGTCCAAATGGTCGAGTGCACGCTCATCGGGGAAGCGCCGGTGGATCTCCTCGATCACCCTCTCCGCGTGCTCCACGTCACGCAGCCGGAGGAAGCATGTCGCGGCCTGTGCCAGGCGGTGGGGGTTCTCCGGCTCGACGAGTGACAGAACGCCGAGAGTCTGAAGTGCCCGCTCATATCGACCCAGGTTGATGTCCTCGATGGCGTGCCCGACCCAGCGCTCGTCGTACCACGTCGGCTCCCAGCGCCGCATGACCCTCAGCACCTGAGCGGCGGCGGTGCTCTCCCCCATCTGCATCAGCATCCGCGCCAGGGTGTCGGCTGAGTAGCCATCGGCCGGATTGAACGCCAGAGCGCGCCGATAGGCGATCAGGGCCTGATCCCAGTGATACTCCTGAAGCTGACGGAGCTCCTCGGACCGTTCCTCATCCCCCTCGGCCTGCGCGAGCGAGGCCTCCGCTCCGAGATCGAGCGAGAGACTATGGTGACACTCACCGATGTAGTAGAAGACCGAGTAGTTGCGCACCTCCGGCAGCGACTCACGGAACGTCTCGAGCGCCGCCGTGCGATTCGCAGAGCGCTCGCCTCCCAGGTAGGTGAGGACCTCGGCCAGCCGGCTCCGGATGACGCCGTTGGACGGCTCGATCAGCAGCGCCTCGCGCAGGCGCGCCTGGGCATCGTGCATGAGCGCAAATCCCTCACGAGTCCCCCGCAGCTCCTCACTGCGGTAGTAGAGATCCATCATCGCCTGCGCCCGGATGTGGCGGGCATCGGCCATCAGCTCGCTCGCCAGCGGACGAAGCACAGCCGTCAGTCCGGGGGCCATGTGGCTCGGATTGAGCGACGCAGAGGGGCCGAACCACCAGCGCGGTGGCCAGAGACACCATGCCACAAGGAGCGCCACGGCTCCCCAGCGCAGGGAGCGGGCGAGCCCACCGCGCACTGGGATCCACTGGGTGGTCTGGGCGCTCCGCCCGAGGAACTCGGGGGCGTTGCCTGCGAGGGCCGCCAGAAGCAGTGCCGTCATCGCCGTCGGCATCACATGCATCGGGAAGTCGAACGCCGCCTGCAGGGCGAAGACCACTCCTGCACAGAGAATTCCGGAGAGAAGGGCCCGCGATGCCGGAGGGCAACCCCCTCGGCGGAAGCGCCAGCCCCTCCCCCAACAGAGCAGAAGTCCCCAGACCACGACCACGATTCCGACGGCCCCCATCTCCATCGCCAGCTGAAGCCAGTCGTTGTGTGCTCTCTGGGTCAGCTTGGTCGTCAGCGTGAGCCGGGTGTCCCAGTTCGCGGGATCGCTGAAGTGGCGCCCCTGAAACTCGGGGTACACCCAGGAGAAAGAGCCGATCCCCCACCCCAGAAGCGGCCTCTCGCCGATCGCTGGGAGGCTGCACACGAGAACTCGCATGCGCGTGTCGGTCATCAGCTCCTCGGAGTTGACCAGGCGCGTCAATCTCCTGCCCAGCCCCTGCGACCCCCGAAGCGGATTGTCCACCACCTGAGTCGCCAGGAACAGCACAGCTGCGATCATCAGCCACCGCCTCACGTGGGGAGAGATCGGCTGACGGTTTGACCGGGGCAACAGGGCCCAAGAGACCACCAGCCAGAGTGCCACGCCGAGACCCAGCGCGAGGATCACGCTGCGGCTCTGGGAGCGGACAATCACCCAGGCCGCCAGGAGTGCGTAGACGACAAGTCCGGCGCGCACCCAGGTTCGCCTCGTGCGCCTCCACACCGCGGGTGTCAGGCAGAGGGCAGGCACGAGGAGAAGAGCGGCGCCGACATTGTGGCCGATGAGCGATCCGATTCGCATCCGATCAAACTCGTGATCACGTGGGGGCAGCGGGATGATCCCGAGGAAGGTGACGCGGTCCTCGGGCAGGAGCGTCTGGCCCAGGTGCTGCAGAAGGGCGATGACGGCGATGGGGGCGGTGAAGACGAAAAGCGCGGCGATCCAGCGCTCGGCGGCGCGCCGCGTCCGGACGAGCTCGCCGAGGAGCATGAGGAATGCCAGCCCCGCGAGCGCGGTGAAAAACGTGCTTGTCTGGAGCCAGACCATGCGGCGCCCCCCCTGGGGGTCGATGGTTCCAAAGAGCAGGCAGGCCGTGAGAGCGGCGACGGTGACGAGAATCCAGAGGAGACGGCGTCTCCCCACCGGATCAGTGGGAGCGAACCGCAACAGCTGACTGAGCGCCCATGCGATGAGAGCGAACAGGATCGCCCCCTTGGCGGTGACCTCTTTGATGATCAGGGGCGAGAAGCCGGTGTTGATCAGGGCCTCGATGTCATAGGCCCAGAACGTCGAGGGGTCGTGCCCTGCGCTGGCCAGACCCTCCTGGACACCGGGGGTCATCAGCGCATCGCGAAGCGCCCGCCGCAGCGGGTTGTCCACCTGAAGGGGAAAGACCAGGATGGCGAGGGCGAAAGCCTCGAGGATCAGGAGGTGAGCGGTCCGCCGTGCGAGACGCGAGAGATGCTGCATGGCATCCGCGCGCTCAGAGAGCCCGGTGGTCGCGGAGCTCTCCGCTCTCCTCCGCACGGATCAGGCGCAGCATCTCGGCGGCGCCCCCCGCGCACAGCAGGTGCTCGCGCAGGGCCTGACTGTTGAGGAGACGGCTGACGATCGCCAGCGTGCGGATGTGCTGCCGGTAGGCGTTCTCACCGACCAGCACAAGCACCACCAGATTCACCGGTTGCCCGTCGATCGCCTTGAAGTCGATGCCATCGACTGATCGGCCCAGGGCCCCGAGAACTCCGTCGAGCCCGGGCACCGTCCCATGGGGGATGGCCACACCGTGGCCGATTCCCGTCGACATCGATGCCTCGCGCTCGAGCACGATGCTCCGCACCCGCTCGAGGTCCTCCGCGGGCAGCCGCCCCGAGCTCACGAGGCCCTGCAGAAGGTCTCCAATCGCCCCTGTCGCATCCGATGCTGTGAGGTCGGGGATGATGACATCCTCACCGAGAAGATCGATCAGTCTCATGCTGTGCTTTCACTCTCCTTGAGCAGAGCGGCCTGTCTGCCAGCCCAAAATGCAAATGTCTCCCTAAAACTGGGGGTCAGAGCAACTTCTCCATGGATGAGCAGGGGCTCCAGCTCTTCCGGGGACACCCATCGGCCATCGACGACCTCGACTCCATCCCAATGTGGCGTCTGGTCGGTCGTCAGCTCATAGACCGTGACGAACTCCCAGCCCGTTTTCTCCATGGGTGCAATCTCTCCGATCAGGCGGGGCTCGCCCGTCAGACCGAGCTCCTCGCGCAGCTCGCGGAGAGCGGTCTCCCTCGGTGTCTCGCCCAGGTCGACGTGCCCCCCCACGCTTGTGTCCCACCAGCCCGGGAACGTGTCCTTGTCGGCGCCCCGGCGCTGCAGGAAAATCTGCCCACTTTTGTTGAACACCAGAACATGGACCGCCCGATGGAGGAGCCCCTGGGCGTGCACAGTCGCCCTTGCCGCCCGTCCCACACAGCGGTTTGCCCTGTTGCAGATGGGGAGATATTCCATTGCACTCACAGCCGACCAGTGGATCAGATGGCGGAGCCCCATGCAATGGGAGATTATTGTCAGGGATCAGGGGACAGTGGTCAGGTGTCAGGGATTGTGTCGCGGCTGTCGCCGCGAATTGGGATCTGTTTTTTTCCTCGCCCGGAGGGCGACACCGCCACTGACACCTGACCACTGACACCTGACAACTGTTTGAGAGATGACCCCAGAGCACCAGATCACCCAAACACTGCGCCTCCTGATGGGAGAGGAGATCGATCTGAGTCTGAATGGGACAGACGCCTGTCCTGTCCATGGTCGCCGATGCGGGGAGCGCCGACTGCAGCTCAGGCTTCATCCCTGCTTCCGTCTCGCCCCCGAGGAGGTGCTCCGAATTCTCGCTCGGCATCTGTGCCATCCACGGCGCGACACGCGCGATCGTCTTCTGCGCTTTGTCCACGCCGCACGCGAGGAGATCCCCGCCACGCCCAGTCGACGCCCACGCCTGCAGCCTGTGGGCCGTCACTTCGACCTGGCGGAGATCGCCGCCCGGATCAACGAGACCCTCTTCGGCGGTTCACTGCACCCGCGCATCACCTGGGGAAAGGCGGCCGCACCTCGGCGGCGGAGGCGCCGAAGCATCGTGTTCGGCTCCTATGACCACGCCACCGACACGATCCGGATTCACCCCGACCTCGACTCCCGGCGCACACCTCGACACTTCCTGGAATACATCGTCTTCCATGAGATGCTCCACATCGTGCACCCGATTCAGATCCGCGCCGATGGACGCCGCGTGATCCACACGCAGGCCTTCAAGCGCGACGAGAGGCGCTTCCCGAGGCTCGACCGGGCTCTGGCGTATCTCCGGAGATGGACCGGGGAGAAGTCGGATCAGCTCATCGCCGACTGAGCGAGCCTGCGCAGCGCGAGGTCGTGCAGCCGGACGAATGAGAGCTCGAGCAGACTGTCGACCACGAGGTCCGCGTGGCGCAGCTGGGAGCGGTGAAAGGTGTTGGTGACGGCCACACAGGTCATCCCCGCGCTCTTGGCGGCCGCGACGCCGTTGACCGAGTCCTCGATGACGAGGCAGCGATTGGTCGGCATCTCGAGCAGGCTCGCCGTGTGGAGAAAGATCCCCGGATCGGGCTTGGAGGTCCCCAGAGCCTCGCCGCTGACGATGATGCGGAAGCGGTCGGCGAGCCCGGTCTGGAAGAGATTGAACTCGATTTTCTCGGGGGCGCCCGACGACGCGAGGGCGAATGGGATCTCCTGATCCTCGAGGGCCCCGATCAGCTCGGTGACCCCCTCGAACACCTCGATGGGGGTGTCCCTGACCCTCTCGCAGTACTTCTCGAACTTCCGGCGCTTGAACTCCTCGTACTCGATCTCGGTGCCGTGCTCCCGCGCCAGGTAGGTCAGGATGGCCGCGTCGGTCTGACCGCAGTTCGCCACGATGTCGTCCCCGTCGAGCTCGGGTCCGAACTCGGCGACGGTCTCGATGAACGCGGCGAGGCTCGTCTGCTCGGAGTCGAACAGAACCCCGTCGGCGTCGAAGATCACGGCGAATGGCACCTGGGTCATGTGCGATGCTCCCCTCGTGCTCTCAGATCACTCCACTCCCAGAGATTTGTAAAGCGAAACCGGGGGCGAGTTTTATCGCGAATGAACAGAGGTTGTCGCTTTTCCTTGACACATGAGTGGCGCTTCAGTGGTCGCTCCGCGGCCCGAGCCGGTTGGCTGTGTAGAGAATCGCGAAACTCAGCACCACGAGGAACACGACGAGCACCGCCGCGCGCCGGGACTCCCCCGCCTCCGTCGCCGCATAGATCTCGAGAGCCACGGTGTTCGTTCGCCCCGGTGTGTTGCCCGCCAGCATCAGGGTGGCTCCAAACTCCCCCATCGCCCGGGCGAAACAGAGCACGAGACCGGCGAAGATCCCCTGGCGCGCCAGGGGGAGCGTCACATGCCAGAGCGTGCCCCAGCGGGAGAAGCCCAGAAGGTGGGCGGTGGCCTCCAGCTCGGGATCGACCTGCTCGATCGCCGCCCGGCTGGTCTTGACCATGAAGGGGAGCGCCGCCGCGGCCGAGGCGATCACAGCGGCCTTCCAGGTGAACAGGATCTCGATGCCAAGATGGGCCAGAGGCCCCCCGAGCCAGCCATGGCGACCCAGCAGCATCAGCAGCAGATAGCCTGTGACCACCGGGGGAAGCACCAGAGGCAGGGTGACGAGGACATCGAGCACCTCACGGCCCACAAAGCGTCCACGGGCCAGAAGATATCCGAGTGCCAGACCCACCAACCCCGCGAGCATCGTCGCCAGTGCCGAGACCTGGAGGCTGAGAAGAAGTGGGAAGGTGAAGTGCTCGTGCGCGAACATGTGCCTCGCTCACTCCGGACCGAGGAAGCCGTGACTCCGCAGAGTCGGCAGTGCCTCAGGGCTGCAGAGAAAATCCACGAGGTTGGCCGCCGCCTCGGGTCTCTCGGATTCACTGACAACAGCGATGGTGTATCGGATCGGCGAGTGAAGACGGGGGTCGATCTCCAGCAGTGTCCTCGCGGAATCGCTGAGCGGCATCACATCGGTTGCAAAGAGGATGGCGGCGTCCACCTCATCGCGCCGCAGGTAGGCGGCGATCTGTGGGGCATTCTCCGCGAGGATCAGGCGCGGCTCGAGGGCGTCCCAGATGCCCACCGCGCGCAGCGCCTCCTCGGCGTACTCCCCGACAGGCGCCGTGCGGGGCGAGCCGATCGCGATGCGCTCGAGTGACTCAGTCATCAGATCCGCCAGCGAGTCCAGCGCCAGGGGTGTCTCCCCGGCGGGCTGAGCCACCACCAGCCGATTGCAGGCGAAGAGGCGCACCGCGTCCGGACGGATGTGTCCACCCTCGACAAGAGCCTGCATGTGCCTCTCATTCGCGGAGAGGTAGACATCGGCCGATGGTCCCGCCTCGATTTGGCGGCGCAGTGTTCCGCTCGAGGCCGTGTTGAGAAGGATCGCACATCCCCCCCGGGCCTCAAA
>JAFGKF010000218.1 GCA_016928695.1 Candidatus Sumerlaeota bacterium
GATCGCGCAGAGAGCGCAGAGTTCACAGAGGGTGGATCGAAAATCCTCTGCCGACTCTGCGCCCCCGTGTGGAGTCCAGCGGCTTGCCGCTGAATCTGTGAATCACGGGCAAGCCCGTGGACTCCAGATCAGACGCGGTCTGATTCCGGATCCCATCCCGCGGCCAGGGCGTCACCGCGGTTGACTCCCCGGCCCCCTCTCTGTTTCCCTGGCGCCGCCATGGCTCCCCGAACCGCTCATCCGATTCCGCTGGTCGGCCAGACCGTCGCCGAGCTCGAGCAGCTCATGATCGCGCATGGCGAGAAGCCGTTTCATGGACGCCAGCTGGCCAAGTGGATCTATCAGCGCGGCGCACGCGATTTCGAGGGGATGACCGATCTCTCGAAAGGGCTTCGCGCCAAGATCACGCAGGGGCACCGCGTCGGCGTGCTCGAGGTCGCAAAGGTCGAGCGCGCCCGGGACGAGACATGCAAGATTCTCTTCCGCCTGCCCGACGGCGGGGGCATCGAGGGTGTCCTGATGCGACAGGATCACCGCTGGTCGCTCTGCGTCTCGAGCCAGGCGGGCTGTGCCCTGCGCTGCCAGTTCTGCGTGACGGGGCGGCTCGGGCTGGCGCGTCAGCTCACGCCGGGCGAGATCGTCGACCAAGTGATTCTGGCCAAGCGGCTGCTGGACGAGGCGCACCCCGGCACGGAGCTGACCAACCTCGTCTTCATGGGCATGGGCGAGCCGCTGCTCAACCTGGACAATGTGACCGCCGCGCTCGGGCTCCTCATCTCGCCCCAGTGCGTGGCCATGTCGCCCCGGAGAATCACAGTCTCGACCGCCGGGGTCACCCCGGGCATCCGCCAGTTCGGTCAGAGAGACCTGGGCGTGAATCTGGCGCTCTCGCTCAACGCGACGACGCAGGCGCTGCGCGAGATCCTGATGCCCCACGCCAAGCGTTGGCCGCTCGACGAGCTCCTCGAGACGCTCCGCGAGTTCCCGATGGCCACCCGGCGCCGCCTGACGCTCGAGTACGTGCTGCTGGCCGACGTCAACGACTCCCCCGCCGATGCCCGCCGACTCGCCAAGATCGCCCACGGGCTCCGATGCAAGATCAATCTCCTCCCCTTCAACGAGGCGCCGCAGCTGGCGTTCGACCGCCCCTCGCCGAAGGCGGTCGAGAAGTTCCAGAGCATCCTCCTCGCCGAGGGGCTCACCGTCAGCGTCCGCCACTCGAAGGGCCGCTCGATCAGCGCCGCCTGCGGTCAGCTGGCGGGCGAGGTGCGCAGCGCGGCGTGATGAGCGAACACGACACCGACACCCCTCTCCCACGCGAGGCCCCCACGGACACCCGGGCGCTCTGGATCTCCGATCCACGGTGGGAGGGCGACCCCGACTTCGCCCACGGGATGACGACGCGCCATTTCCCGCCATCGGCGATGACCTTCGAGGAGAGGATCTCGGCCATCCGCGTGGGGCTGGGGATGACCGACGCCGTCAGCGTGCTCATGGACCAGGTCCACGGCGCACGCGTGGCCTGGGTGGGGGAGCGCTCGCGACAGCGCGCGGAGAATCAGGTGATCCGCCTGCCCGACACCGACGCGGTCATCACCAACCAGCCGGGCCTTCTGCTGCACGTCTCCACCGCCGACTGTGTTCCCATCCTGGCGATCGATCGGACACGCAGGATCATCGGCGCCGCTCACGCGGGCTGGCGTGGGACGGTCTCGAAGATCGCCGCGAAGCTGATGCGCGAGATGAATCGCCGCGGCGCGGACCTCGAACGGACCGAGGTCTGGCTCGGACCCTCGATCGGATTCTGCTGCTACGAGGTGGGCGAGGACGTGCTCAAGCGCTTCAAGGCGATCAACAACTGGTGGCCCGCGATTCACCTCACCAAGCGCCGGATCGACCTCGCCCTCGTCAACCGGTTGCAGATCGCCCGCTCCGGCGTCCCCCCCGACAGCATCACCTCCTCACGCCTCTGCACGCACTGCCGCAGCGATCTGCTCTTCTCCCACCGCGCCGAGCCCACCAACCCCAGCCGCATGCTCGCCGTCATCGGCCTCCGCCCCCAGAGCTGAATCCCATCCCATTTGATGGTCTGGGAGTTCCACTCCCGGACCTTTCCATACGCGCAGAGTGCGCAGAGCTCGCAGAGATGTTTTTCAAATCATCGTGCCGGAATTCCCATTCCGGCACCCCGCGCTTGGTACGGGATTGTGAAATCCCATACCATCAGCGCGGATGTGGTCTGATGGTCCGGGAGTTCCACTCCCGGACCCGCCCGTATTCCCCCCCCTTTCCCCTTGAACGCCCGCCCCGCCCCGTCGAAACTCGTTCAAATCTCACGGCGGGAGGTCGGCATGAGCGCGAAGGCCAAGCGGGAACTCCTCGAGATGACCGGGGGATTCTGGCGCGCGATTCCCGTCATCACCGCGCAGCGCCTCGGTCTCTTCGCCCGGATCGCCAAGGCCCCGAAGACCCCCGCCCAGCTCCGCCGCGCCCTCGCCGCCGAGGAGCGCGCCCTGCGCCGCCTGCTCGACGCCCTCCTCGGCCTCGGCCTCATCGTCTGGGAGGACGACCACCTTGCCCTCGCGCCGAAATTCGCCCCCTATCTCGACCCCGCCTCGCCCGAGGCCCTCACCGGAATGCTCGACCACCAGTGGCACCTGATCCACTCGTGGATGCGCCTCGAGCGCATCGTCCTCGACGGCGCCGAGCGCGTCGTCGACTTCGAGGCCATGCGAGCCGACCCCGAGCGCGAGCGCGCCTTCAACCACGCGATGCGCACCCGCGGGCGCGAGAGCGCCCAGGAGCTGATGAGGGCTTTCGACTTCCGGAAGGTGCGGCGCGTGCTCGACGTCGGCGGAGGATCGGGAGCCATCGCCGCCGAGGTCTGCCGCAGACACCGCAGGCTCGAGTGGACCATCCTCGATCGCCCCGGCGCCCTCTCGCTCGCCCGCCGAAAACTCGCCGCCGACGGCCTCACCGATCGCATCCGGTGCGTCCGCGGGGACGCGGTCAAAGACGTCTGGCCCGAGGGGCACGACGCCGTGCTCCTCTCGAACCTGATCCACGCTTACGGCGAGGGGGACACCGACCGCATCCTGCGCCGCGCCGCCGCGGCCCTGCCCAGGGGCGGCCGGCTCCTCCTGCGCGACTTCATCTCGCCCCGCGAGGACGTGCCCACCCCCTTCGCCGGCATCTTCGGCATCAACATGCTCGTCAACACCGAGCGCGGCCGCGTCTACTCCCTGCCCGAGCTCAAGCGCATGGTGCAGGCCGCGGGATTCCGCTTCGAGCGGTTCGTCGACGACCAGTCCCAGACCCTCATCGCCCGGAGGAGATGACGTCCCCGTGGCCGAGACCCACTGCATCCACTGCTCCGACATCCGGTACCCCGACGGCGAGCCGCTTCCCACCCCCATCGAGGTCTGGGACGTCCTCGAGTCCGAGATCCGCCCACCCGACTCGCCCGAGCGGCCCGGCCAGCCCATCCGCCACCGCTACGCCCTGCGCGTCGACGAGTCCGACATCAAGCGGTTCGACGCCCCCCGCGGCGAGCGCGGCCCCATCGGGGTCGTCCGCCGCTCCCTCGTCCCCCTCAAGGTCGACCAGTGGGACGAGATCGCCCGCGATTGGGCCACCGTCTGGGTCCAGTGGGAGGAGATCCCGCCCCGACAAACCCCTTGACCGCCCCGGCCCTGGGCGCGATAGTCCTCCGCCCCACGGGCTGAAGGTGGGTGGTTAGCTCAGCTGGTAGAGCACTGGCCTCACATGCCAGGGGTCGTGGGTTCAAATCCCGCACCACCCACCACTTCCCTCGCCGCGGCTGGTTGGAGACACCGAGCTTGACAGATTCCGGGCGATGGATAGGCTCTGGGCCGCTCTGCTCCCCTGTAGCTCAATCGGTAGAGCGCCGGACTGTTAATCCGTAGGTTGCTGGTTCGAGCCCAGCCGGGGGAGCCA
>JAFGKF010000219.1 GCA_016928695.1 Candidatus Sumerlaeota bacterium
AGCGCTCCACTGCCCCGTGATCACTTATCGCAATGGGTTGTCTGCGGCCGCCTGGAGTGATCCCAATGAGATTTCCTGGGGCGATCCACCCGGCGAGCTCCCACTTCTCCAGCGGGGCACCATTGCGAAGAGCTGTGTAAACGTGGACCGTGTCGTTCAGTGCGCTTCGCTGCTCATACATCAGGGCCCTGGCGTGGTGACTGATCCCGCGGAGGCGATGATACACAGCGGGTGTGCCGAGGTACTCCCCGACAGCACCTTCGGCTGAGAGTGCAACCTCGCGCGCCGTCGCCGCGTCAGCCCCCTGGAGGCGCTGTGCCATCGCGCCTGTCTCGGCCACACCGAGCGGCGGCGGTTTCAGTCCGAAGAGGAGAAAGATCTGAACCGCGAGAAGTGCTGCGACGAGCGTGGGGCCAGTGATGCGGAGGAGCAGTCGGCTGTTCATCAATCGGCGTCCGATGATGAGGACAAACACGGGGAAAAACGCGGCGATGATCCCGAAGTGCGCAAGTGCGGCGGCGCGGTGAAACTCGAGCCACGGGGCGAAAAAAGTGTTGTCGATCAGCGCGATCGCGGGGTGCGCCGCGATGACCTCGGCGAGCGGACCCGCGAAGTGGATAAGCGTCGACCACCCCGCCTGGTTGAAGGGCGAGAAGATCCCCACCGGGCCCCGGTAGCCCCAGAGCATCAGGAGCCAGTTGCCCACCGCCAGGGCTGCGATCAGCACGGCGAGCAGCGCGATGACAGACCGCCCCCTCACCTGCCGGAACACCTCGGCCATGCCGAGCACGAGCATCGGCAGCAGCGCGCAGAGGCGGCGGTTGCCGATTCCCCACTCACCGTGCCAGTCGTCGACGGCGGCGATGATGTGGAGATGGATGAGTCCCGACACGATCAGGCCGCCAGCCAGCCACGGGCGGCGGATCGCGAGCGGCACGAGCCCGATGAACCCGAGTGCGAGAGCGGGGTTCCAGTGGAAGATGCCCCCCTTGCCCGAGAAGAGCAGGGCGAGGACCGCCGGATCGGTCCAGTGCATGTATCCCTCGCCGTAGGGATTGGGGAGCCATGAGCCCTCGATCGTCCGCCAGATGATCAGCTGGATGCCGAAGACCGAGAGGAATCCGAGCGCCGCCAGCCCGAGCGAGGTGAGTGCGAGACGGGGCTGGCGTCGCATCAGCGCCATGACGCGCGGGAGCAGCACGGCGATCCCCGCGATGCCGAAGACGGCGCTCTGCCACCGCACCAGCACCATGATCCCCCCCGCGAGGCCCAGCCAGAGCCCACGCCGCATCGGGTGCCGACCCCAGGCGTGTGCGGCCAACCACAGCCACCATGCGACGGCGAATGTCGTCAGCGCGTGGTTCGATGCGGGCAGCCGCAGTGCATGGAAGGGCAGCGGCGAGCAGAGAAGCGCCACCGCCGCCGCGGCGCCCGCGGGGCCGGGGCGCGCCTGCAGCCGCGCCAGTCGGTAGAGGAGCCAGAGGGCGAGGTATCCGCAGATGGCCGTTGTCAGACTCAGTGCCGCCATCGGCGGGAAGCCGAAACGCACCGGGGGCTCCTGCCCCGTCCAGTCGGCCAGGAGATGCGATGCGAAGTGGAAAGGCACTGAGACGGGCGCCCACAGGAGCGCCGCGCCAGGCGGCCAGTTGTTGCGCACCATCCCCTCGGGGCTGAGGCGCCCCAGCTGCTGAAGGCGCTGCCGCTCGAAGGTGTTGGCGGCGACGATGTCGTCGGCGAAGTCGAGGTCACGGTCGTGGAGCAGTGATGTCAGATAGATGATGTGATTGAAGGGGTCGATGAATCGCCCGCCGTCGTAGACCTGGAAGAGCGAGACCCAGAGCGCGAGATAGGCGACGGTCAACAGGGCCCAGACGCGGCGATCGGTCCAGCGGCGCCGGCGGGAGAGATGAGCGTTGACGCTGCGGCCGGGCGTTTCTACCTTCAGGCCATCGGTGCCCCTCGCCGTGTCTGGGGCGTGAGGAGGTTGCATGCGTCCGACAGTGCTCATCTCTCTTGCGGCCTGTGCGCTGGTGCTCTCGGCGGCTCTGGGCTGTGGGGGCGAGCTGCCCGAGGCGGTTCGTCAGCCCCTCCTGGTGGTGCCCGCCGGCGCCCGGGCGGTTGTCCTCGCCGACATCGCCAGCTCACGCCAGATGGACACGTTCATCAACATCGAACACTTTCTGCAAGACCAGGACACGGACCGAGAGTACCGGGGCATGCTCCCCTTTGACTACCAAGAGTTTGTCGACCACTGGCGGCTGGACCCCCTCCGCGACGTCGACCAGGTTGTCTTGGCCCTCTATGACGACGGCTGGCTCGTCGCCATGGTGGGCAAGTTCGACTCCGACCACATGATCGGTGTGCTCCGCGAGGAGGGGGAGCTCGCCGAACTCTCCGTGCGACCGGGGACAGAGGAGCGGGAGTCCTATCCCATGGCGGAGGTGGAGGCCCGGGGCCAGGGGCTCTTCGCGGCGGTCGTCAACCCCCTGATGCGGTACCTGGGCGAGGCGGGGAGTGCGCTGCGGGTGCTCAGCGGCAGCCCGCAGGCCGACAGGCGCACACTGATCGCCTGGCCCTCGGAGAACATCATGGTTGTGTCGGACAATCGCTCTCGCATGGGCTATACGCTGGACCTGTGGGAGAATGTGCCGGGCGAGAGTCTCCTCGACGAGCCGGGCTTCGGGGATCTGTATGAGTCGCGCCCCCACTCGGCCCCTGTCTGGGTCGGTTTCCCGAGGACCTTCGGATTCACGGCGCCGCTCTCGACGCTTCAGATCGAGCTCGACATCCGCGACTTCTTCACGCCGAAGCTGATCCTCGGCTATGAGACACAGGAGAATGCGGAGACGTCCATGAGCGGGGTTGAGCGCGCCGTGCGCACGGCCGGTGATTGGCTCGCGACTTTCCCCGAGCTGGTCCGGGATCCCTTTGCACGGGATGATCCCCTGATCAACTGGGTGAGCCGCTGGGAGCTGGCCGACATCTTCGCGCGTGTCGGCCCACTGCTCAGCGCCGTGCTCATCAAGGAGGCCCAGGTGATCGAGATCGAGATGCCGCTGGAGATCGACGAGTTCAAGAGGATCTTCGCGGCGCTGGCCCAAGAGGTGGTCAGGTGACCACCGAGCCGCTCCCTGAGCCACGCCGCCCCCTCTCGATGCCGCCGCTGACACCCGACCAGCGGCTGGTGGGGGCCATGGCTCATCTGTTCGCGATCCTCCCCATCTGGGGACTCGTCGTGGGCTTCTGGATCTGGCACACACGGCGCGAGGAGCATCCCGAGCTGCGCTTCCACGCGCTCCAGGCCCTCCTCTGGCAGGGGATCGGTCTCCTCATCACGGTCGTCTACGCCGTGGCCCAGCTCTTCTTCAAACTCCTGGGCGTTCTCGATGAGGAGTACTCCGAGACGCTCTGCCTCCTCAACACCCGCATCTGGGAGGTCATGCTGATCGCCATGGCGCTCCTCGCCCTCTGGGGGGCGATCCACCTCCGTGTGACGGGGCGGCACGACTACCCCGTGCTCGGACCCGCGCTGCGGCGCGAGCTGGCTCGCCTCGACGCCGAGGAGCGCCGACGCGAGAGGGAGTGATCTCCCCCCGTGACCGCCGATTGGACCGCCACACTCCGACGCCACGGCCGCACGCTGCTCAGTCTCGCGCTTCCCCCCATGTGCCCCGCCTGCGGGGATCGCCTCGGCCCCACCGACCAGGGCGTCTGCGATGAGTGCTGGCAGCACATCACATCGCCGCCAGGTCCCCACTGCCCTCAGTGTGGCCTGGGGGAGTCGGTCATCGGAAAAAAGTGCCCGGGGTGCCTGCCGGGTGAGAGCCACTTCGGAGCCGCGCGCCAGGCGGCGCTGTGGCAGGACCCGATCCCGACGATGATCCACCGCCTCAAATATCACGGGGTCTCCGAGCTCGCCGAGCCGCTCGCGCGCCTGATGGCCCGCGTGCTCGTGCACGATTTCCCCGGCCGCCGGTGGGATGTGATCGTCCCCGTGCCGCTCCACCGCGTGCGACGGCGCGAGCGGGGCTACAATCAGTCGGCGCTGATCGCCCGCGAGCTGGGGCGGATGCTCGGCTGGTCCGTCGATGAGAGGCTTGTCCTGCGCCACCGCCCCACGCTGTCGCAGACCCATCTCTCGCGGGCCGATCGTCTGCGCAACGTCGCCAACGCCTTCCACTGCCCTGAGCCCGCGGAGGTCGAGGGCCGGCGTGTGCTGCTGATCGACGACGTCCACACCACCGGCTCGACGCTCAACGAGACCGCCCGCGCCCTCGCAGAGGCGGGCGCGGTGGAGATCTTCGCCCTCGCCGTGTCCCGGGCAGTGTGAGGAGTTGATTCGCCGAGAGCGGATGTGGTTGAGTGGGCAATGCGTCACAGTGAGCGGCCCCCGCTGAGGATTGTCCGATCCTCTCTCCTCGGTCTGATCGGTCTGATCGCGGCTGTGATGGCCTGCTCGCCGGGGGGTGGGGATCCCGGCGCCGCCTTCGATCGCCAGCTGGGCGCACTGCGCGAGGCGCGGTCGAGCTTCGAGGCGATGCGTCTCCTGCAGGGGCTTCTGCGCATGGACCGCGACCGCGCGCGCGACGCCTTTCTCGAGTTCGCCGATGACGATCGCCTGATGCTCCGGTGCGCGGCGGTGATCTCCCTCGCCTCGGACTGGATTGACGATCCCGCCGTGGAGGGATCTCTCCGCGCCTTCGCACTCGACGGCACCATGCCGCTCATCCACCGCGAGATCCTGCTGTCAATGACCCGCGATCACGGCTTCGCCTGGCACGGCGAGGCGGTGGCGCTGATGCTCGACCAGGCCGCGATCTCCTGCTGGGAGCCGAATCCCGATCATGGCTGGCGCTGAGGTCGCCACGCCCATCGAGCGGCCGGGTCGCCCCGATGCGCTCGAGCTCACGCTGCTGGCGGCGATCGTTCTCATCGGTGCCGCCGTGCGCCTCAGTCATCCCGGGGTCGGGTTTCTCAACATGTACGCCGCGCGCGATCTCTTCCGCGCGCTGGAGATGATCCACGGCGAGGCGTTCCACACCTCCGGGGCCGAGATGCTCTATGGCGGGCGAACCCTCGGGTGGTTCCTCTACGCCCTTCTGTCGCCGCCGCTCATGATCTCGCCGAGTCCGCTGGGGGTGCAGATCTGGATCGGGATTCTCTCGAGCCTGGCGCTGGTGGTCTGTCACGTGGCGCTGAGGCGACTCTTCGGCGTGGGCGTCGGACTCATCGTCACCGCGCTCTGGGCGGGCTCGCCCATCGCCGTGATGATGGCGCGTCATCTCTGGAACCCGGCGTTTCTCCCTCTCTTCAACGCGCTGGCCCTGCTCTTCCTCATCCTCTGGCGCGCGGAGGGGCGGCGCTGGGCCTTCGGGGCCTTCCTCGTGGTCTGGGGGTTGGCGATCCAGATCCACTTCTCCGTCTGGGTGCACCTGATCGCGCTTCTGGCCCTGAGGCCGTGGCGGCGCGACCGGCGGCAGGGCTGGTGGCCGATTCTCATCGCGGTGTTGGTGCTGGCACCGTTCCTGGGGCCGCACTTCGCGCGTGAGATCGCCACGGGCTGGGACAATGTGCGCTCGATCCGCGAGCAGACGACCGGCTTCGCGCAGGTGCCGATCCGCAACATGTTCAGCGCCGAGATCAATCCGACGGCGCTCTCGCAGCTGCGGAGGCATCTGAAGGTCGACCTCGACGAGACGATCCACTTCCCCGGGCCCGAGGGCGGCGAGATCGAGGTGCCGCACTACACGAACTTCATCAGCTGCATGGACACGCTCCGCGATGAGAACACCATCGCTCTCCCGCTCGCCCTGGCGGTGGACATGATCTCGTGGATCATGGTGCCGCTCTTCGCCCTCGGCATGGCCGCGCTGGCGGTGCTGCTCGTGGGGTGGCCGCGGCGGCTCGCCAGGCCCCTGGGGGAGATGGCCGTCGTCCCCGGCGCGGCGCGGGACTTCGCGCTGGTGATCTGGATCTGGCTCGCGGGGACGTTTCTCATCCTGGCGTTCCTCAAGCTCGAGGGATTCCCCTATCGGCGCGCGGTGCCGTCGCGCTACTTCCAGATCTGGTATCCCGTGCACTTCATTCCCATGGCACTGGGGCTTCGACTGACGGCGCAGGGGCTGAGCCGCCTCTGGCGCGGGGCCTCATTGCCCTCGGGGGGACTTCACTGGTGTCATCGGCTCGGGGTCGTGGCGGGCGCCACCGTGGCGGTTCTGTTCGTCTCGCAGGCCGCGCTGACGTGGCACACTCTGCACACAAAGGCCCGGACGGGCATCGCGTTCTACCACACGGGGAGGCGGGGGGAGCCGATCGCCAACGTCGGCGACAAGATGCGGCTCGCCGAGATCCTCGTCACCGAGCGGGGCCTCAATCTGACCGCCTTCCGCGAGCGCCTGACAACCGATGGCCTGTACGCCTCGGAGTGGCATGAGGAGTACATCGACTACGAGATGCGGGCCCAGCCGCTCTTCACCACGCAGCCCGATCCGCTCCCTGGCATCCGCTATCACATCATGGAGGGGGCGGATGGCTGTTTCCCCTATCCCTCGGACGCGGTCGAGATCCTCCATGTCGACGACGTGGGCCTGCTCCGCGCCGTGACCTTCCGGCTTCTCGATCCCACTCTGGTGATTCCCCGCCAGATCATGGAGAACGGCTACATCTGGTGAACTCTCTGGCTCCCTGAGCACCTGCCGGAGGCTCCGATTTCACCCCCCACACAGCTCAGCCGCATGCGCAATGCCGTGCCGATGGAATTGTCGAGAGGACATGTCGTCATGTGGAGGAGAGTCCACAGGGGAAGAGAGCCATGAGTCACCGCAGAGCCTTCACACTGATCGAGCTGCTGGTTGTCGTGGGGATCATCGCCATCCTGGCGGCGATCGCCATGCCCAATTTCCTGCAGGCCCAGACCCGTGCCAAGACCAGCCGCGCCATGGCCGACATGCGGTCTCTGGCCACCGCCCTGGAGGCCTATGCCGTGGACTGGAATCTGTGCCCGCCCTGCAACGCCTTCGGCACGCCGGGCAATCGCGCCCCCACCTTGACGGAGCCCTATGTCTACCTGGAGCTGCTGAGCTCGCCCATCGCGTACATCACCAACGCCTTCCCCGAGGACCCCTTTCACCCCACTGATCGCCTCCCCATAGCCGAGCACGATCAGATCGGGCGCGTGGAGCCCCAGCCCGTGGTCGATCCCGCCGGTCCCCAGTGGCGCGCCTACACCTACACGAGCTGGAACGCAAGGGGGCGGACAACGGCCTCGGGCGGTGGATTCGACATCAAATCGCTCCCTCAGTCCTGGCTGCTCCAGTCGGCCGGTCCCGATCGCCAGTATTTCAACACGGGGGGCATCCTCGAGAACTTCTCCGAGGAGGAATCGCTCGATCTCGTCTATGATCCCACCAATGGTGTTGTCAGCTTCGGGGCGATCTTCCGGGTCGGCGGTGCCGTGAGCTCGGGTCACGGGGCGGGTTTCGACCACGCGATCCGCCCACGCATGGGGAACTGATCTCCGCCATCGGGAAAAAGGGCCGGAGCGGGGGAAGGTTTTCCCTCGCCAAGTGTTCTCTGTGGGTGAATGTCGATGCAGACCATGGACGTCACCCCGCAGACCGATGAGGAGCTGGCCGCGCGATCGGCCGATTCGGGACCCGGGGCCGATGAGGCGCTGGGCGAGCTCCTCACCCGCCATGGGCGCAGACTGCACCGCTTCTTTGCGATGCAGTTCCGCGACGGGGAGCTGGTGCGCGATCTCGTCCAGGGGGTCTTCGAGCGGGCGATTCAGGCGCGGGGGAGGCTCCCGCGTGACCAGGGCTTCCGTCCCTGGCTCTGGACCATTGCGATCAACTTGGCGCACAACACACGCCGCCAACAGCGTGTGCGGCAGGGCGCCGTGAGCCTGGACGCCACGGGGGACTCCTCCGAGATCCCTCTGCGAGACAGAATTGCCAGCCCAGCGGAGAGCCCGCGCGGACGCGCCATACGAAGTGAGCGGACCGCCCTCCTGCTCCGCGCCGTCGAGGAGCTCCCCTCCTCTCTCCGCGATGTTATCCATCTCAAGCATTTTCAGGGGCTCCCGTGCTCCGATGTCGCCGTGATACTGGGCGTCTCAGAGGGCACCGTCTGGTCGCGTATGCACCGTGCGCTCGATCGCCTGCGGGCCATGCTGAGCGATGATCTGCGAGTCGAGGGAGGTGATGGCGAATGAGCGGCGCCCGACAGTCCGATCGCAATCCCGTGGACGAGCGCTTGGTCGAGGCCATGGCTGCGCATCTGTGCGGCGAGGCCACACCCGAGCAGCGCCGTCGGCTCGATGTGGCTCTGCAGCGGTCTCCTGAAGTGCGGGTGCACTGGGAGGCCCTCTCGGAGTTCCATGATGGGCTCGGCACGGTGCCCCTGCCCGATGCCGAGGCGGATTTCGAGGAGGAGATGCTCGCACGGCTGCGGACGAGGCCTCTGTCCTCCAGGGCGGACCGGGGAGAGTCCGATCTGCTGGCCGAGATCGCCATGATCCAGGGCGACGTCCAGTGCAGCGTGGGCCGGGGAGATCAGTGGGAGCATGCCGTTCAGGGTGAATCGCTGAGCGGGGGTGAGCTCCTGCGCGTCGGAGAGCGGAGCCGGGCGCTGCTTCGCCTGCCCGACCGCAGCGAGCTGTGGGTGAACGCGGGCAGCACGCTGCGCCTGATCGCCAATGCCACAGGCCGTGCAGTGCGCTTGGTTCAGGGTGAGATTCTCGCGCTCATGGAGCGGCAGCGCCACG
>JAFGKF010000220.1 GCA_016928695.1 Candidatus Sumerlaeota bacterium
CCATCGTGCCGGCATCCCCATTCCGGCACTCCCTGGCCCCCATCGTGCCGGCATCCCCATTCCGGCACTCCCTGGCCCCCTCTCCCTGCTCCCCCTCATCCCCAACCCTTCTCCCGCCAGGGGAGAAGGGGGCAAAAGTTCTATGTCCCCCTCTCCCCTTCGCGGGAGAGGGGGATTGAGGGGGTGAGGGTGCAAGGTGCCACAGCTCCAGTGGCCTTGACGAATCAAGGCTCAAGGGGCCTGGGTGGGGCCTTCATTCATGAAGGCCAGTGCAGTGAATCCTCGGCTCAGGTCTTCCGACCCAGGGCGAAGGTCGCGGCCGCCTTCTTGGTCGAGAGACAGTTGAGGACGTCGCCTTTTCGCAGCCACCCCTTGCGGGCGAGGCCGACTCCGATCCAGATGTCGTCGAGCATCGGGATGCTGTGCGCATCGGGGCCGATGGCGATCATCACGCCCGCATCGCGGGCGCGGTGCACCCAGCGCCAGTCGAGGTCGAGCCGCAGGGGATTGGCGTTGATCTCGATCATCGTCCCCGTGCGGGCGGCCGCCTCGATCACGGCGCCGAGGTCGACCGCGTACGGCTCGCGGCTCAGGAGCAGCCGGCCCGTCGGGTGCCCCAGGATCGTCACATAGGGATTCTCCATCGCGCGGCAGATGCGCTCGGTCATCTCCGCCTCGCCCATGGTGAAGTGGGAGTGGACCGAGGCGATCAGAAAGTCCGACAGATCCCAGATCTCCTCGTCGTAGTCCACGGAGCCGTCGGAGAGAATGTCGACCTCGATCCCCTTGAACAGGCGGCAGCCCACGCCCCTTCTGTTGAGCGCGTCGATCTCCTTGAACTGCTCGAGCACCCGATCACGGGTCATGCCCCCGGCGTAGGCGGCGGAGACGGAGTGGTCGCTGATCCCGACCCACTTGAAACCCCTGTCCGCGCAGGCGCGCGCCATGCGCTCGACCGACTCCTTCCCGTCGGAGAAGACCGTGTGCATGTGGATGTTTCCGACGATGTCGCTCTCGGTGACGAGCTCGGGCAGCTCGCCCGCCTCGGCGGCCTCGATCTCGCCGAGGTTCTCGCGCATCTCCGGCTCGATGGGATCGAGCCCCAGGCGGCGATGGAGAGCCTCCTCATCGGCGCAGGGGATCAGCTCGCCGTCGCGGCTCTCGTCGAAGAGCCCGTACTCGCTCACGCGGATGTTGAACTCGCGCTGTGCGCGGCCGCGCATGGCGACGTTGTGCTCCTTCGATCCGGTGAAGTGCGCCAAGGTGAAGGGGAACTGCTCGTCGGTCACGACGCGCAGGTCGCACGCGATGCCGCGGCTCAGCCGCACGGTGGTCTTCGTCTCGCCCTTCGCGACGATCTCCTCGACGCCGTCGAGCGCCACGAAGGCGTCCATCACCTCTGTGGGATGCAGGCTCGAGCAGACGATGTCGATGTCCTTGACCACCTCGCGGCGGCGGCGAAGGCTGCCCGCCACCTCGATGCGCTGGACGGCGTCGAGCCCCCTCAGGACCCTGACGATCGCCTGCGCCTTCGACCATGCGGTCGGCCACAGCGTCAGCCCCGCGTGGGACTGGAGGAACTGGATCCCCTCGAGGATCTTCTCCTCGGTCTTGGCGCCGAAGCCCGAGAGCTCTCTGAGCCGGTGCTCCTCGCAGGCGTGGTGGAGCGCCTCCAGCGAGGTGATCCCCAGCTCCTTCCAGACCGCCCTGATCTTCTTCGGACCGAATCCGGGGATGCGGAGCATGTCGATGAGCCCCTCGGGGACCTCGGCTCGCAGCGCCTCCAGCTCGGCGATCTTGCCCGTCTCGACCAGCTCGGTGACCTTCTTGACCAGCCCCTCGCCGAAGCCCTTTCGCTCGCCGAGCGTCTCCTCCCTCACCTCCTCGATGACGTCGAACTCCCCCGCGGTGATGGCGCGCGCGGCGTTCTCATGGGCGCGGACCTTGAACGTGTTCGCCCCGGTGAGCTCGAGCAGCGTCGCCAGCGCCTCGAGCGCCTGGGCGACGGCCTTGGCGTCAATGGCGGGTGGGGTTCGCCTGGGCATGGGTGACTCCCTCAGGTCCACCCCATCGATGAATCATCCGGTCAGCGATTTCAAGAGGTGAAGCACCTTTTGGATACTCCAGCATGCCTCAGTCACTGTCGGTTGTTGTTGAGAGAGGGGTCCATGGAGACCAACTTCATCCGAGGAACAGATGGGTCTTGGCCCGGGGAAGATTTCTGATGAGTTTGAAGAATTCTGTCTCTGTGATCTGAGTGGGCCAATCCAAGTTGATCCGAATGGAAATATCGTCTGCGTCTCTCTCAACAAGAATGGCCCCCAGATGAATGAGCTCGTTCAGATCGCGGATAGCAGCTTTCGTTGGCGTTTTCAGGCTGGCATAGAAGCGAGCAGTTTCTTTGATGAGCTGATCGAGGGCCACATCACTGTGGTTCAGCAGGTGCCGAAGGACCTGAATTTGGCGCGTTGAAATCACACGGCGTCGCTGTGATTGAAGACGACCGAAGAGATCATGCATCACATTCCGAAACAGCTCTTTTTTCACATTGGTCTGAATCTCGCCCAGCAGGCGACGGGTCTGCTGCTGGATCCCTTTGAGTCCAAATACCAAGAATGGCGTGAGATCATGGTCGAGCTGCCGAGTCTCACTGAGTGCCCTCAAGTAGTTTGTTTTTTCGTCGTAGTAGTAGTTTGACATCGCGATGAAACAGGTGTCCCGGAGACCAGCACGACGAAGAAAAAGTGCCTCCAGTGCTCGGGCAGCTCTTCCATTGCCATCGAGGAATGGGTGCATAGCTGCCAAGTGATAGTGGGCAGCAAGTGCCTGAATCAGGGGATCATGATCTCTGAGTGTGCTCTGAAGAGCGTTTACAAAGAGATCGAAAGCCCGCTTACACAACGCACCACCATCGACACCACGGTGTCGGGGAAAACCAAAGGTCACGTTCTCATCCGTGGTTCGAAGCTCACCCGGATTACAGTGATCATCATCAGCCCCTGTGACAATGCGGCGGTGGATCTCGATCACGATATCCCGATCAATGGGGCGATCGTCGGGAAGAGAGGCGATCCACTGATAGGTCAGTTTGGCTGCTCTGGCCTGTCGTTGAGCCCGTGTGACCAGCTGGTCCGTTGATTGGCTCAGAGCCTCATCCAACTCTCGTTCGGTGAACTCAGCTCCCTCAATACGGGATGTGCCAGCCACTTCTCTCTTGAGCTCCATCAACTGAAGTGACTCAACCCATTCTCTCCGGTGAGGAACGGTTCTGAGAGCCTCGACCAATGCCTTCGCATCCACCAGTGGACCAGCCACTTCCCTGAGGTCGTACTGTAGCCAGTTCTTAGGGAGTGTGTAGCGAATCACAGGCACAGAAATCCACCTCGTGTCCGGCTCATTTCACCTTTGTTGATTTGCAAACTGCTGATGTGATGTGCCTTATGGCGATGCCATGTCAATCCAATTATCGGTCATTTCCGTGATTTTTTTCAGTTTTATCTGGCTGATTTCTGTCCCTGGAGCAGATGGATTGTCCACAGAACCCGGAGCAGCTCCGCCACGCTCCAGGCCTGGGCGATGCAGCCGCGGGGCAGGTGAGGCAGGTCGCCGTCGAAGATCTGGCTGATCGAGCCGAGACCGTGCTGTGTGTCGATGTGGTCGACGAGCGGCTGCAGGCGCTCGCGCAGCGCGGCGGCGGTCTCGGCGGTCGCCCCGCGGACGCGCAGCGAGGCATCGACCCACGGGCCCATCAGCCACGACCAGATTGTGCCCTGGTGATACGCGGCGTCCCGAATGCGGCGGGGGCCGTGGTAGATCCCGACGTACTTGGGGTCGCCGGGTGCGAGGCTCCGCAGGCCCCAGGGGGTGAGCAGATGCTCCTCGACCACCGCGAGGATCTCGGAGGCGATGACTCCCGAGATCATGGGGAAGGGCAGACTGACCGCGAAGATCTGATTCGGGCGAATGGAGAGGTCGGGCTGCCCGTCGGGCCCGATCACGTCGGCCAATCCCAGCTGATCCTCCACGCGGAAGTTGTCCACGACCGCCTCGGAGACGCACGTGGCGAGCGCCTCGTGCTCCTTCGCGCGCTGGAGGTCGCCGAACACCCGCCGCAGCAGCGCGGCGGTGCGCAGCGTGGTGTGCCACAGCGCCTGGATCTCGATCGGTCGGCCGTGGCGCGGCGTGAAGACCTGGTCTCCCCACTTCGCGTCCATCCAGGTCAGCTGCTGGCCCGGCTCGCCCTGGGTGATGAGCCCCTCCTCGTCCATGTGGATGCCGTGGCGTGTGCCCTCCTGGTGCGCCGCGATGATCTTCTCGAGAGCGGTGAGCGATTCGTGGAGAAAGGAGGCCTCGCCATTCGACAGGTTGGCAGTCTGCGGCACGGCGGGGGGCGCCCACGCGTCTCCGCGCGGGACGAGTCCCCCGGGGCCGCGTCCCCCCAGGCACTGCCAGGTGCGCACGACGGCCACGGAGAACCAGAGCGCGGCGTCGGCCGTGTTGTACTCGGGCGGCTCGCCGTGATCGGGGAAGCGGTTGGGCAGCATCCCCGCGTCGAGGTGGCGCATCCACGACCGCAGGGTGTCGATCGCCTCGCGCACGTGGCCGTGGATCAGGTGGAGCCCTGGGAGTGCGATCATCGTGTCGCGGCCCCAGTCGGCGAACCAGTGATACCCCGCCAGAATCGTCGGGCGGTCGTCGGCCCGCTGGACACGGAAGGCGCGCACGGCGGGCGCGAGGCGCTCGATCGCCGGCTCGGCGGGGAAGGAGAGCTGTGTCCGCTCCTCGTCACGCAGGCGCGCGGCGAGCGACTCCTCGGCAAATCCTCTCGGGTCGCTGATGATCTCCTCATCGGTCGAGGCGATCAGCACGGCGGGGTTGTCCGGCGACAGATCGAAGATCAGGCGGCAGGGATTCCAGAGATCCTCGCCGTCCTGCTCCTCGCGCGTCGACTCCACGGGGAGCCGAAAGTCGTTGTACCACAGATTGTGGGTCTCCACCGCGCGGGCGGTGTGGTGGAGGTGAAGCGAGGAGACGAGCGTCCCCTCGGGGTGAACCGAGAGGCGACCGAGGTCGGAGGTCTCGACGAGCGCCGGGGCGAAATCGGCGGCCCGGGTCAGGGTGTGGAAGTCGCGCAGGCCGAGCAGCGGGAGCATCCTGAGCTCCACCCTGGGCGTCCCCTCCGGGAGGCGCCAGACCAGAACGGTCGTGTTGCGCCCCGGGTCCATCCAGAGCTCGCGGATCACCGTCAGGTTCTCCTGGAGGCGGTGCGTCCATCGGGGGAAGGGGACGAGCTCGAAGCGCTCGAGAGTCCGGTATCCCTGGGGGAACACCGTGTCGGGGTAGAGGTGGGTGGTCAGCATGTGGTCGCGCTCGTCGGTGATCACGGCGATGTCGAGAGCGGTGAGCATGCTGTGGCGTGAGACGGGCGGCGTCAGCGCGGCGACGAGCAGGCCGTGGTAGCGGCGCGTGTGGGCGCCCACCACGGTGGACGAGGCGAATCCCCCGATGCCGTTGGTCTCGAGCCA
>JAFGKF010000221.1 GCA_016928695.1 Candidatus Sumerlaeota bacterium
GCTCCTCTCACTTCTCCAGGCGCTGCGCCAGCAGCAGGCAGAGGTCGTCCTCCAGGCCCCGCTCTCCCGCGAACCCGGTGGCCTGCTCGCACAGGTGATCCGCGGCGCTCTCGATGTCCTCGGGAGCCTCGGCCAGCGCGGCCGCGAGCCGCTTTGGGCCGAACATCTCGCCCTTCGGAGAGGTGGCCTCCAGCAGGCCGTCGGTGAACATCAGCAGGCGGTCGCCCGGCGCCATGTCGATCACCACCTCGTCATAGGTGGAGTCGGGGAGCAGCCCCAGCCCCACCCCCTCGATGTCGACCGGGTCGGCGACTCCGGTGGCGCTGCGGTGGAGCAGAGGCGGCGCGTGCCCCGCCGATGCGAGGGCCAGCCAGCCGCTGATGCAGTCGAGGTGGCCGCAGAGCGCCGTGATGAACGGGGCCTGCTCGCTGTGAAGCGAGGCCAGGTGCTGATTGAGCCAGGCGAGCAGAGCGCCCGGCTGCCCGCTGAGATCGGCGCTCTCCGCCAGCGCCGCCTCGATCGACTGGCTCAGGAACACCGTCAGCATCGCGGCGGAGACCCCGTGCCCGGCGACGTCGGCCATCAGGAGCAGCAGATGCCCGGGGTCGAGGGCGAGCACCTGGTAGAAATCGCCGGAGACGCGCTCGCTCGGCAGGAAGCGGGCGGCGAATCGGAAGCCCGCGGTCGTGGGCAGATGATGGGGGAGAAGATGACGCTGGATGCGGGCGGCGGTCACGAGGTCCTGCTCCATCTGATCGCTGTGGCGCTTGATCACGGTGTTCGCCTCCGCGAGCTCGCGAACGGTTCTCTCGAGCTCGCGCGCCCGCTGCACCAGCTGCTCGCGGTGCTGGGCGTTCTCCCGGCGGAGCCGGCCGATCTCAGCTGCCCGGGCCAGCGTGGTGCTGAGCCGGTGCGTGTCGAGAATGGGCTTGGTCAGGAAATCGTGGGCCCCGAGCCGCAGGGCGGACACCGCGTCGTCGCGCGAGCCGTGGCCCGTCAGCACGACCTTGATCAGCTCCGGCGCCAGAGCGTTGCTCTCCCGGATCAGGTCCAGTCCCCCCATGCCGGGCATGACGAGATCGGTGAGAAGCACATCGTACTCCTCGTCGCCCGCCAGCAGCCTCAGCGCCTCCTCGCCGCTGGCCGCCGAGGTCACGCGCAGGCCCGAGCGCCGCATCAGCCGGCTCAGGGCATCACGCACCTGGTCCTCGTCATCGACGAGAAGGATGTGGTGCGGCTTGCCCTCGCTCACAGATTCCACGCGCGCGCCTCCGTGTGGGGGACATCGAACGCCCGGCGAGGTGTGTGGTCAACCATAAGCCAGTGGTCAGGTGTCAGTGGTCAGGTGTCAGTGGTGGTTTCGCCCTGCGGGCGAATTCTCCAGATTTGATTTCCAATTGTCGCGGCGCATGCCGCGACACCACCCCCGTCACCTGGCGACTGACGACTGGCCACTGAGCTGCGCGCTTTGGGTTTGATCTTCCCGCCGCGCTCTGCCTCTCTTCGGTGAGCCATGGCGCGTTCGTATTCCCTCGCCTCGCTTCTGATCCACTCCGCCGGCACTGCGCTGCGCGGCCTCGTCCCCGCCCCGCGTCTCATCCATGCGGATCGCTCGGCTCAGCCCGAGCACCTCGTCGTCTTCAGTCAGGTGCTCTGGCACGATGTCTGGGGCCGCGCGCAGGAGATCGCCACACGCTTGGCGGAGCGACTCCCCGTGACCTATCTGAGCCCGACGCCGGTTCATCGCATGTTGGAGATGCGGGGGCGATGGCGGCCCGGCGAGGAGGGGCCACCCCGCGTGCGATGCCCGCTCGTCCTGCCCGGGGAGTATCGGAGCGGCCTTGTCCGTCGTCTCAACGCCGGGCACGCGCTGCGCGAGGTCAGACGCCTGCGCGCTGCGCCCGAGCGGACGGTCCTCTTTCTCAACACTCCCTTCGTCCCCGCGCTTGTTGAGCGCATCCCCTGGGGCCTGGTGGTCTACGACTGGCATGACGACTTTGCGCGCTTCCCCTGGGCGCCTCGCAGCGCGCAGGCCCTGGAGAGGCGGACGCTGGCCCACGCCGACCTGTTCACGGCGGGGACCAATTTCCTGGCACAGTCAAAGCGCGATCGATGCGGCGACATCCACTTTCTGCAGAACGGTGTCCGCCATGAGGCCTACGCGGAGTGCCGGGCCTCTCGCCCCAACGATCTCCCCTCGGGATTCGAGGCGGTCGTCGGCTTCATCGGGACGGTCGGCGACCAGCTGGATGTCGACCTGATCGAGGCCGTCGCCCGCGCTCTTCCCCGCTTCGCCTTCGCTCTGATCGGTCCGGTGCGCCTCGGGCGCCCCCTGCGCGGCGAGAACATCTTCACACTGGGGCTGCGGCCGCACACAGCGCTCCCCGCCTATGTTCGTCACTTCGACGTGGGCCTCATCCCCTACACCACCGGTCCGGGTTCCGAGGCGATCAATCCCACCAAGCTCCTCGAGTACGCCTCCGCCGGAGTGCCGACCGTCTCCACCCCCCTGCCCGATGTGGTGAAGATGTTCGGTGACTGCGCGGCCATCGCCTCGGGCGCTGAGGCCTTCGCCGAACAGATCCGTCGCGCCGTGGGGGGCGAGCTGAGCGACGTCGTCGACCGGGCCCGTGTCCGCGCCCGCCAGACCTCCTGGGAATCCATGGTCCAGAGACTCTGGGGGCTCATCGAGTCCGCCTGGACCGAGGGAGTTGCCGTGTCATCACGCTGAGTGGTTGACTCTCGTCCCATGCGCATCGGTGTCGACGCCCGCTATCTCTCCTCCAGCCCCGGGGGCATCGGCCGCCGCTCACGGGCCCTGCTCGAGGCGATGTTCAATCAGGAGCCCGACGCCGAGTGGGTGGTCCTCGCTCATCAGTCTTTTCCGCTGGGCTGGCCCGAGAACCCACCGCCGAATCTCGAGATCCACCGACTGCCCCAGCGCCCCGTCTCCCGATTCACCCTCTCGGGGCTCGGCGAGTGGATCGAGGAGCAGCGGCTCGATCTCTGGCATGCGCACTTCCCCCTGGCGCCCCGGTGTCACATCCCCCTCGTGGTCACAGTGCACGATCTGCAGCCTCTCCTCTGCCCGGGGTGGACGGGGAGACGCATCTGGCCGCTGCCCTGGGCCTATCGCGCCTTCTATCGCCGCGCCTATGAGAGCTCGATCCGGAGAGCTCGCCGCGTGATCGCGGTCTCGGAGTGGACGGCCCAGACGATCCGTGAGCAGTGGCCGGAGGCGAGCGCCAAGATCACGGTGATCCCCGCCGCCCTGGAGTCGCGATGGCTCGATGTGCCCCCTGATCCACAGCCCGATCCCCGTGTCCCCGCCGTTCTCTACGTGGGGAGCACGAGGCCGAACAAGAACCTGCCGGTGCTGATCCAGGCGTTTGCCCATCTGATTTGCATGGAGGGGGTCGCGGCGAATCTGCGGCTGCGGCTGGTGGTGGTGCGCGATCGCTTCTGGCCCCCCCTCGAGCGGCGCATCCGTGCACGGGGGCTCCGGGATCGCGTGGATGTGATCGACCCCCTGGGCGATTTGGAGCTGGCGCGTGAGTATCGGGGGGCCTCCGCCCTGGCGTTTGTCACCACCCATGAGGGGTTTGGATTTCCCCCCCTCGAGGCGATGGCCTGCGGCTGTCCTGTGATCGCCTCGCGCCACGGCGCCCTGCCCGAGACCTGCAGTGACGCAGCTGAATATGTCGACCACACCGATCCGATGGATGTGGCGCGGGGATTGGCGCGTGTGCTGACCGACGCGGTGCATCGCGAGGGGCTCATCAGGGCCGGCCGAGAGCGTGCGGCGCGGCGCCGATGGGCCGAGGCCGCGGAGGAGACCCTGTCGCTCTATCGCCGGGTCCTGGGCGTCACTGGGAAAAACCACCCCACAGAATCTTGAAATACCGCAGTCCATGGTTGACACATCACCCTGCGCGGTGCCATGGGAATGTCGCAGACAGAATTGATGACAAGTTCTCTGACCACAGTTGTCTTGACTGTCTCGAAATCGGGAAGGGGCCACCGAAATCCACCGGTGGGAGGAAGTTGACAGGACGTTGATGGCACCTGGTCCCTGGGACGAGGAAATGTCCTTGACGGTTTCGAGACCAATGGAGTGACATCCCCGCCTATGGATCGCTGGGGGGATTGCATCTGTGAGGACATTTTCCCCCGCTGTTTGATCCCGAAGAGTGCGTTTGCCCGGAGCAATCTGATCCCATCAGGCCGATCCTTTCCCCCACGCCTTGCCACGGTGACCAGATGACCAAGCGGAGAGAGAGCTCCGCTTCGCTTTGATCCTGACGATGAGTTGACCATGGAGCGTGTCGCCACTGCCCCGCTGAGCCCCTCGGCCCCCCACAGGCTCTCGATCTTCGAGCGCTCTCGGATCGCTTACACCCTGTGGCGTGTCTGGCAGATCACCGCCTGCCTGCTGTTTCTCCTGATCCACCTGCCCCTGCTGCTGGTGGTGGCTGCGCTGATCAAGCTGCAGAGCCCCGGGCCGGTCTTCTATCGCCAGGAGCGGGTGGGCAAAGACGGGCGCCCCTTCCAGCTCTTCAAGTTCCGCTCACTGAAGTTGGGCACCGAGCAGAAGGTCGGCGGAGGCTTCCTTCCCCCCGACCAGGACTTCTCGACGCCGATCGGCCGCTTCATCCGCAAGACGAAGATCGACGAGATCCCCCAGCTCTTCAACATCATCCTCGGCGACATGAACTTCGTGGGGCCGCGTCCCATCCGGACCGTCTTCTACCGCGAGCTGGTGACGGGCATCGAGGACTACAAGCGGCGCTTCTGTGTCAAGCCGGGCGTGACAGGTCTTCCCCACCTGCTGACCCCCTACAAGCTCCCCAAGAGCACCCAGCTGAAGTACGACCTGTGGCACATCGAGAACCGGACGCTCTGGATCGACGCCAAGATCCTGATTCTGACGGTGGTCATGGTCGTGTCGCGGGTGCTCCCGATTCGCCCGCTGCGCAACCTCTTCACGCGGATGGCCTACGGCCCCGACGGCGACTGCTCGCGCGCCTTCATCCCTCTGCCGCGCAGCCTGCACGACCGCCGGGAGCAGACCGCGCTCGAGACCTGGGCCTCGAACAACCCCGGGGTCCCGGAGTTCCACTACCAGCTGGCGCTGTTCCTCAGCGAGCAGGGCTACCTCGACGAGTCGATCCAGAAGTTCAAGGACGCCCTGGCGCTCGACACCCGCCACACGAAGGCCCGCATCAAGCTGGGCTACGCCTACGCCCTCGACGGTCAGTACGAGAAGGCGATCGCGATCTTCGAGGAGGTCGTGCGCGACAACGTCAACTACCCCGACATCTTCTGCACACTCGGCATTCTCTGGGATCTCCAGGGAGACCACCGCCGCGGCATGAGCTATCTGCGCCGCGCCCTTCAGCTCAACCCCCGCTACCGCGATGCCCAGGTCTCCGCGGCGAGCATGATCGAGAAGGACACGCCCGGGCGCGGACCGCTGCCGATGCCCGATCGCCCCTCGCTCCAGTCGATCCTCTTCCGCAAGTCGTGCGTGGAGCTGAAGTACGACACCGAGGGGACCCAGAGCGTCGAGGAGCTCGAGCGCGCGGTGATCGAGAACCCCGGATACGCCGACCTGCATCACCGGCTGGGCAATCGCCACGCCGACATGGGGCAGTGGGACCGGGCCATCCAGTGCTTCGAGCGGGCGATCGCCATCAACGCCAACTACACCTTCGCCCACGTGGGTCTCGGCCAGTGCCACGCCTGTCTCGACGACTGCGCACGCGCCATCGCCTGCTACGACCGGGCGATCGCCTGCTCCCCCCACAACCCCGATCTGCTCTACGACATGGGGGTGTTCCACTACCACCTGGGTCAGCTCGAGCAGGCGCTCGACATGTTCGAGCGGGCCTTCCGCGAGCACCCGGTGATCTTCCAGGAGAATGGGGAGTTCCTGGCGCAGAGCCTCGCTCACCGCTCGGCACAGGAGATCGAGCAGTGGATGCATGGCCACAGCGCCCAGGATCAGGAGGAGATGAGCCTCAAGGTCCGCGGCGACCGCCTCTTCATCCAGGGCAAGTACACGATGGCCCAGGCCGCCTACCAGCGGGTGCTCGAGAGCGATCGCTCGAACACCGAGGTCTGGCGCTCGCTGGGCATCATCTATCGCAAGCGCGGCTTCTACGCCCTCGCACTGCAGAATTTCCAGGTGGCGCTCGATCTCGCCCCCCACGATCAGTCGCCGCTGACCGACCTGGGGCTGACCATGCATCTGCTCGGGGCCCCCCAGGCTCAGAGCCAGGCGCAGCGCAGCGTGGCGTGAGCGGGCGGGGCTTGACATTTCAGAGGGGTTGCTGAGAACAGTGTTGCGCTGGTGACCACTGGACACACGCGAATGAACGAATCACCCCTCTACACGTCGGTCCGCGACATCCTCTATCTGCTGTTCACCCATCAGCGGACTCTCCTCCTCGCCTTCCTCGTCGTCGTCATCCCCGGCCTGATCATCACCTGCTCGAAGACCCCCATCTATGAGTCTCAGCTGAAGATCCTCGTCGAGACCGAGCTCCAGTCGACCGCCCCGCTGGGCAGCCTCTCCCCGCTCGAGCGCCCGCGTGTGACGGCCAACGAGATGCAGATCATCTCCTCGAGCGATGTGCTCGAGCGTGTGATCGAGGAGCTGGACCTGCTCGATCCCGACACGGGGTTCTACGCGGCGAACAGCCGTCACCAGACCCTGCCCAGCCGCTCCCTGCGCGCCATCAAGCGCGCGGTGGGCCACGCGATCGGCGCCATCCGATGGGTGCTGCGCGGAGGCGGCGGGCCTGCGATGAGCGAGGATCAGCAGCGGCAGATCCAGACCCAGGCGCTCGTCTACTCGCTTCAGAAGCGGATGAGCCTGGTCCCCATCGAGGACAGCCAGACGTTCCAGGTGGTCTTCGAGGCCAACGATCCCGAGATGTGCTCGCGCGTGCTCAACGAGATCGCAACGCAGTATCAGGGCTATCGCCTCGAGCTCGACCGAACCGCGTTCCAGGCGGCCCAGGAGACCATCCAGTTCGAGATCGACGACATTCAGCAGCAGATCGACGACGTGGAGCGCCACCAGCTCGAGGTGCTGCTCGCGGCCCCCGACGTCGATCCCTCCGGACTCCTCTCAGGCCTGACTGCGGAGATCAGTGAACTCGACGCCTCCATCCAGGAGAACCAGTCGATCCTCGCCGCCGTCCAGCGCAATCTCCAGTCGGGCGAGATCTCCGAGTTCGTCGTCACCTCGCGCGGCACCGAGACCAATCCCGCCCTGCGATCGCTCTTCGAGCAGCTCGGCCAGGCACGCGCCGAGCTCACTGAGATGCGCAGCGGCTATCCCGAGGACAGTCGCCAGGTGCAGGACGCGATCCGGCACGTCGCCGACATTCAGCGGCAGATCGAGAATGAGTCCCAGCGGATCCCCGGCATGGAGACCCAGGAGGTCAACCCGCTCTGGCAGAGCCTCATGACGCAGCAGCAGGAGATCAACATCCAGCTGCAGGGGGGGACGACACGCCGGGACCACCTGCTCACCGAGTTGGCCTCAGTCGAGGCGGAGAAGGCCCAGTGGGATGCCGCGCAGGGCGAGATCGAGAGCATCCAGGTCCATCTCGACAGTCTCCGCACCCAGCGCGATGAGCTGTTCCGCCGCCATCTCTCCGCGGGACTCGGCCAGCAGGCCGGCCAGTCGCTGACCACCATCCGAATCTATGAGCGGCCCGATCCCCCCCTGGTCCCCTCCAAGCCCCAGTTCCTCATGGACCTGATCCTCGCGATCATCATGGGGATCTTCCTCGGCTGCGGCCTCGTCGCCATGCTCGCCCACTTCGACCACTCGGTCCGCTCCGTCGAGCAGGCCGAGCGCCTGTTCGAGACACCCGTCATCGCGGTGCTTCCGGAGTACGAGAAGGGCCCGAAGGCCCCGGGGCGCATGGCCCTGAGCCACACCGACCTGGTCCAGATGGGTCTGATCCACGCCTACCGCGGCGTGGCCCAGCGCCTGCTGACCGGCTTCGACCGCGGCTCCCTGGGGCCGCAGATTCTCCTCGTCACCTCCTCCTACGGGGGAGAGGGGGCATCGACGGTGATGTCGCACCTGGGGGCGGTTCTCGCGCACGAGCAGAATCTGCGCGTGGTGCTGGTCGACTGCCGCCACCGCCACCACGTCGATGGCGGCCGTCCCCTCAACGAGGTGTTCGGTGATCCCGTCGAGAGGGGGCTCTTCGACTCCGATGTCGAGGAGATCCCTCTGGACGACCTGGTGAGATCCACCAAGGTCAACCGGCTCCGCTATGTCGCCGCGGGCAAGGTGGAGGGCGACGTCCTGCCCGCGGATGCGGCGAAGCGCGTCGAGACCCTCGCGTCGCGCCTGGCGGGGCAGGCCGAGATAATTCTGGTGGATACGCCGCCCGCTGTGAAGTACGCTGACTACTTGGCGCTGGCTCCGCTCGCCCACGGCTGTGTGCTGGTGGTGGAGTTCGGCAAAACCAAGCGCGAGGTCGTCTCGCGCGCGCTCGCCAACCTGCGCGACACCGTCAAGCCGATGGGTATCGTGCTCAATCGCCGCCGGAGGGTCATCCCCGAGTGGCTCTATCGCCATCTGTGAGGTGTGCCATGCGAAAACTTGCCCTGACACTGACCGCCACACTCCTCCTCGCGCTCGGCTGCAAAACCCCTCCGCCGCCGAACCCCGAGATGTTCTTCCAGCCGCGGATTGTCGACGTCGAGGAGCACCGACTCCAGGTCGGCGACGTCCTGGAGTTCGTCTACACCATCGGTGCGACGACGATCACCGCCGAGGGGGGGTACCGCATCAACGTCAACGACGAGCTGCGGGTCGAATTCGCCTACACCGATGAGTTCAACCGCACGGTGACCGTGAGGCCCGACGGCATGATCACTCTGCCGATCGTCGGCGAGGTGCAGGCCTTCGGCAAGACGCCCACCGAGCTGGCCACCGAGCTCCGCACGATCTACGAACCACACCTGCGCGACCCGCTGATCACCGTGGACGTGCCGCGGTTCACCTCGCTGACCGAGTCGATCAGCCGCGCCATCGTCACCCCGCAGGGGACGACGCGGACCTTCGTCTACCCCGTGCGGCCCGACGGCATGATCTCGCTGCCCGCCGTGGGCGACATCCGCGCATTCGGGCGCACGGTCCCCGAGCTCCAGCAGGGCATCAGCGACGTCTACGCGGGCATCGGCCACCCCGAGATCGAGGTGACCCCGATCCTGACCGAGACGGGGGCGCAGCGCATCTACGTCCTCGGCGAGGTGGTCCGCGAGGGCTTCTACGAGATGGCGGGTGACACCACGGTGCTCGACGCCATCGCCATGGCCCAGGGCTTCGAGGACCGCGCCAACGAGCGCAGCGTCATGGTCATCCGCCGCATGGAGGACGGCACGATGCAGGGCCAGCGGGTCAACATGTCGGCGGCCCTGCGCGACAACAGCTACACGCAGAACATCTATCTGCGCCCCTACGACATCGTGTATGTCCCACGTGAGTACATCGCCGACATCAACATCTGGATCGATCAGTACGTGACGCGCGGCCTCTACGCCCTTTTCGATCGCCCGATCGACTGGTACATCGGCTCCTCGATCGCCCGGGAGAGCCGATGACGACCTGAGCGGCCGATCCGCTTTGCCGATGACTGGGGGGGAGGTGACTCTCCCCCAGTCCACCATTCATCCCATGACTGACGCGACGCCATCGAAGCCCCGCATCTGCATGTGGTCCTACCACTGGCCACCCGCTTTCTCCGGGGCGGGGCTCCAGGCCCGCCGGATCAGCCTCCGGCTCGCCCGGCGCGGGTGGCGCGTCTGGGCCTTAACGACCTCGCCCGAGGTCCGCCGTGTCACCGAGATCGACGATGAGGGGCTGCGCGTCGTCTGTGTGCCCCAGTCGAGGCTTCGCCGCTTCACGCCCATGGCGCTCCAGACCATCTGGCGACTGCGGCGGGCCATGAGAAGGCGACAGGGCGACTTCGACATTCTCCACATCCACTCGGCCTTTCTCGACGCCGCCCTCGGCTCCAGCCTCGCCCACCGATGGGGCAAGCGCTGCATCGTCAAGAACACACTGCCCGAGGTCGACATGTCGGTCTATGGCAGGGGCCTGTGGGGGAAGTGGCAGAGGCGATGCTTCCAGACGGTCGGGGCGTTCATCGGAGCCTCCCCCGCCGCCGCCGATGAGCTCCTGCGCCACGGTCTGCCCCCGAAGAGGATCCACCGCATCCCCAACGGCGTCGACACCGATCACTTCCGTCCCCCCGAGGAGGGCGAGCGCCGCGCCCTGCGCGAGAGCCTGGGACTGCCCCCCGATGCGCGCCTGCTCATCAATCACTCGTCGATCTGCGCGCGCAAGGGCACCGATGTGCTGGTCGAGGTCATGGGGCTCCTCCGCGACCGCCACCCCGACCTGCACCTCGCCCTCGTGGGGCCATGGGAGCGGGGGGGCGTCCCCATCGAGAACGGACACCCCGACTGGTTCCCCGATCTCCGCAGTCGGGTCGCAGAGCTCGGGCTCACCGCGCGCATCCACTTCCCGGGCTCGCAGACGAACACCGACGAGTGGCTCCGGGCGTCGGATGTCTTCGTCTTCCCCACACTGAATGACCTGCTGCCCAACTCGCTCCTCGAGGCGATGGCCACCGCACTGCCGATCGCCGCGTTCGATGTCCTGTGCACCCAGGCGCTTCTCCAGCACGGGGAGAGCGGGCTGCTCACACCGCCCGGCGACGCCGATGCGCTCGCACGGTCCATCGAGGAGATCCTGGCGAATCCCGATCTCGCCGAGCCGATGGGTGAGGCCGCTCGGCAGCATGTCTCGGAGGCCTACAGCCTCGACGCCGTCGTCACCGCGTACGAGCGTCTCTACCTCTCGCTGTTCGAATCATGAGTGGTTTCGCCAAAGCGCTGGCCATCGACGCCGCCCTGGCGGTGGCGAAGATCGCCCGCCTCCGCGCGGTGCCGATCCTCATGTATCACTCACTCGATGACGAGTCCTCGGGGCTCAGCGTTCCCGTGTCACACTTCCGCGACCAGATGGCGTGGCTCCGGGACCACGGGGGGCGAACCGTGACGCTCGACGAGTACGCCGATGCCCTCAACGGCCCCGGGCTCGGAGGCCTGGGCCGGGCGGTCGTCGTGACCTTCGACGACGGCTATGTGAACAACTTCGAGCACGCGCTGCCTGTTCTCGAGCGCCACGGTTTCACCGCGACCCTTTTCATCGCCACGGGGTGTGTCGGCGAGATGACGCCGTGGCTCGAGCACGACTGGCCGGTGATGACCTGGGATCAGATCCGGACCTGCCGCGAGGCGGGGCACAGCATCGGGGCCCACACGGTGACGCACCCGCACCTGTCTGAGCTGCCGCGCGATGAGGCCCGGAGGGAGATGGCGGAGTCCAAGGACACTCTGGAGGAGCGGCTGGGTGAGGAGGTGCGCTGGCTCTGCTACCCCTTCGGCTCCTTCACCCCCGAGACCGAGGCGATCGCGCGGGAGGTCGGATTCCGCGGCGCCGTCTCCGTCAACGAGGGGCTGCGCAATCGCCCTGAGGATCTCTTCCGGCTGCGGCGTGTCTACATCGGCCCCGAGACCGACCTGAGACACTTCGCGTTTGCGATGACGCGCTTCCACGGGTGGAGGCACGGCTGACGATGCCCCCGGTCCCCGTCTGCCATCTGAGGTTCAGCGACCTCGTCGGTGGTGTGGAGACGCACATCGTCTCTCTGCTCCAGGCCCTCGA
>JAFGKF010000222.1 GCA_016928695.1 Candidatus Sumerlaeota bacterium
GCTGCGCCCCTACAGAGACTCGCCCCTCCCCGTCACCCCTTCTTCATCGCGGCCTCGAGGCGCTCGATGACCGTCCGCAGGGCCTGGAGGCGGGCGTGGCGCTTGCAGTTGCCCGCGATGATCGTCCACGGCGCGTGCGGCGTCGACGTCCGCTGAAGCATCTCGACGACCGCGGGCTCGTAGAGATCCCACTTCTCACGGTTGCGCCAGTCCTCCTCGGTGATCTTCCACTGCTTGTGCGGGGTCACCTCGCGGGCCTTGAACCGCCGCTCCTGCTCCTCACGGTCGATGTGCACCCAGAACTTGACGATGACCGTCCCGTGCGCGGCGAGCTGCCCCTCGAACTCGTTGATCTCCTGATACGCGCGATGCCACTCCTCCTCCGTGCAGAATCCCTCGACCCGCTCGACGAGCACACGCCCGTACCATGAGCGGTCGAACAGCCCCATGTGGCCGTCCTTCGGCAGCTGCTTCCAGAAACGCCAGAGGTAGTGATGCGTCAGCTCGTCGCCCGCCGGCTTGGCGATCGACGTCACATCGTACCCGCGCGGGTCGAGGCGCGCCACGAGCCGCTTGATGTTGCCCCCCTTGCCCGCGGCGTCCCAGCCCTCATAGAGCACGACGGCGGGCACGCGCCGCTTGAACATCTGGAAGTTGAGCTCGCGCAGGCGCGTCTGGAGCGGCAGGAGCTCGCGCTCGTACGCCTTTTTGTCGACCGTCTGCGTCAGGTCGACGCGGTCGAGGATGGTCGGCAAATCGCGCTTGGTGGCGCGGGGCTTCGGCGGTTTGGGTGACGACTGACTCGCCTTCGCCTTTCCTCTCGACTTCGCCTGCTCCAGCGCCTCGCGCATGTCCTCGACGAGCGCCTCGAGCATCGCCACTCGCGCCCACCGCTGGCACTCGGCGGGGAGGATCTGCCACGGCGCGCAGTGAGCGTCGGTGCGGAAGAACATCTCCTCAGCCGCCTTGACGAAATCGTCCCAGTGGCGGTGGTGCTCCCAGTCCTCCTTGCGCACACGCCACTGCTCGACGGGATCCGCCTCGTAGGCCTTGAACCGATCTCTCTGCTCCCGCTTGCTGATGTGGAGGAAGAACTTGAGGATGCGCGTCCCACCGTCGGCGAGCTGACGCTCGAAGTCGCAGATCTGCTCGTAGGCCCGGCGCCACCGGCGGCGCTTGACGAGGTCATCGACGCGGTCGGTGAGCACCCTCTGGTACCAGGAGCGGTCGAAGATCGCGATCTCACCCCGGGCTGGCGTGTGGACCCAGAACCGCCAGAGGAAGGGCCGCAGCGCCTCCTCGACCGTCGGGTCGAACGTCGGGTGGACCTTGAATCCCCGCGGGTCGAGGATCTCGGCGAGAAGCGCGATGCACTCACCCTTGCCCGCGCAGTCCCAGCCCTCGAGGACGACCGCCGTCGGGATCTCGGCCTGCCAGTGAGCGACCTGCAGCTCGCGGAGCACCGGCGTGAGCTCCGCAACGCGGGCCTTGTATTCGGACTTTTTCAGGCTCTTGGTGAGATCGATCTGCTCGAGCATGGCGTCACCTCCCCTCTGTCATCGGCAGGGGAGGGTCGCGCTCTGAGCTCGGAGCGTCAAGGCATCAGAGAACCCGAGCGGTTCACGGCGATGCCCTCGAGGCGAATGCTGACCACCCGGCGCTCTCCGCTGAGTCCCGGCGCGGCGAGCTCGACGCCCTCGCAGCGCCAGCCGATCCACAGCGGGGCGCTGTGGGGATCCTCCACGGCGACCTCGAACTCCACGCGGTGTGGATCCTCACGCCATGTGACAGATCTCAGAGGGTGTGTCTCCCACAGGTCGCTGGGATCACTCACCTGTGCCGCGTGAATCACTGGATCCCCTCCGCCCCGGGGCGGATCGCTCACGAAGAGCGTGACGCGCCAGACCCCCGACTCTGGCGGCATGATCCAGCACTGCGCCTGCGGCCTTGCCCAGCGCACGGGCTGCTGATCCTCCCCCGCGATCTCAACGGCGTGGAAGGAGTCGCCGTCGTTGAATCCCCCCGCCACCCCGGGCCAGCCGATCGGGGGAATCCAGAGGTCGTGCTCGGCTCTCAGGCGGAGCAGCGCCCCGCGCGCTGGGCCGGGCAGCTGCCGATCGAGCACCTCGGGAGTGGCGAGGAATGCGGTGAGCGGCGGCCGCCCCGCGACCCAGGTGGTCCCCAGGGAGGTGAGGTGATCGAAGGTCCAGTCGATGATCTCCCGGATTTCCCCCTCGCCACTTCCCCTCTCGCCGAGCACCCAGACAGGTGACTGATCCGCGTGGGCGAGAAGCGCCCAGTGCCATGCGGGGAACAGCACATTGATCGGCTGACCGAGACAGTGGCTGACCGGCGCCTCGTGCAGGGGATCGGCGAAGATCAGATCCGCGGGCGCGTCGTGGCGGCGCAGCACCTCGGCCAGCGCGCGCGAATCGCCGGTGTGGCGCAGTGCGAACTCCGTCGTCGCCCCAAAGAGCAGCGCGGCGAGCAGCGCGGCGCGAACCCGCGGCCCGCTGCGCGCGAGCGCTCCACCGATCCAGAGCGCGGCCCCCGCGAGACAGAACACGGTGAAGCGCGGACGGAAATAGAGGGGGAGCCATGCCCATGAGATCAGCATTGCGACAAGGGCCGGGCCGAGCGCCATCCATCCGGCGAAGAGCGCGCGCTGCGGGGCGCGGCTCAGCAGCACCGCGATCAGCAGCGTCGCCGCGAGGAGCCAGATCCACAGGCGCGTCACGGGCCACCATTCCCCGAGCAGCACCTCCTGCCCCAGGGCGCGCAGGGGATCCCAGGGCATCGGCGCCAGCATCCAGGAGAGCGTGCGATGCGCGAACGGGCGCTCGAATCCCCGGATCACGATCAGCCAGGGGAGGAACGCCGCGGCGACGATGAGAGCCGACACCCCGATGGCGATGACCGGTCGCCACGATCGCCGGTTCACAGCGACAGCCAGGACCGCAATGCCCTGCGCCACAAGCACCGCCACCAGCGCATAGTGGGTGAGAATCATCGTGATTCCCGCGAGCGCATGGACACCGGTCCACAGGGCGACTCGCCTGGGCTCGGCGATCATCCCCCACACCGCCATCCATCCGAGCGTGGCGAGAGCCGCGCCCATCGTGTAGGAGCGCGCCTCGGCCGCGAAGTGGAGACCGATCGGACTGAGTGCGAAGACCAGCAGTGCCCAGCCCGCCGCCGCGCGCCCCATCAGTCTCCACGCCAGGGCGAAGAGCAGCGCCCCGTTCATCAGGTGAAAGAGAAAGGAGGGAAAGCGCAGCGCCCAGTCACTCCTCCACAGTCCCACATCACGCAGCGCCGACAGCACCAGGAGGTGGAGCGGCGCCGAGGTGTCGTCGGCGCAGACCTGGAGCACCGATCCCTGGAAGAATCCATCGACGCACCGATGGGTCCAGACCTCATCCCACCAGAGTGGCAGCGAGCCGAGCGTCGCGAGGCGCACGGCGAGGACGAGAGCGATGGCCATGGCGATCAGGGGCAGGCCGCGTGGGGGCGAGGCCTCTCCCGACATCTTGCGCCGGATGCTCTCCTCCGTGTCGCCGCGCAGACCGTGTCGCATCATGGCCCATGGCATAGAGGAGCCCACACCGAGTCGTCACGCGGAAACCGGCCGCCAGACCATCTGGAGCGCCGGCGCCCTCGCCGGACTCTGAACACCTGTGGGCTCTGACATCGCCACTGGCCGAAGCCAGAGGCCAAGAGGCACCCGCTGAAGCGGGCTGAATCCAATGATGGGACGACGGCGCGCCGCCGCACTCCAAACATGTGGAGTGCATGGTTCTGTTTGGAGTCCTGGGGCTTGCCCCAGACTCACGGGCAAGCCCGTGGACTCCAAATCTGCGGCAACCCGCAGGACTCCATATATGTGGAGACAACAGCAGATGCCGGCGAGGGCGCCGGCGCTCCATCAGAATGCGCGGTGTCGTGAGTGGGCTCAGCCCCGGCCCGTCAGCTTGCGCAGCAGCCACCTCAGCGGATCGTAGTACTTGTCGGCCACGCGCTCCTTGAGCGGGATGATGGCGTTGTCGGTGATCTTGATCTTTTCAGGGCAGACCTCGGTGCAGCACTTGGTGATGTTGCAGAGCCCGATGCCCCCGTGCTCCTTCAGATGCTCCCGGCGATCCCCCACGTCGGCGGGGTGCATCTCATAGACGGCGGTGCGGACGAAGAACGCGGGGCCGATGAACTCCTGGTGCTTGTCGTGCGTGCGCAGCACGTGGCAGACGTTCTGGCACAGGAAGCACTCGATGCACTTGCGAAACTCCTGCGGGCGCTCGACCTCCCACTGATACATCCGGAACTCGCCGTCCTCGAAGTCCGCGGGGCGCGGCTGGAAGTGGGGCAGGCGGCGGTTGTTCTCGTAGTTGATCGAGACGTCCGTGGCGAGATCGCGGATCACGGGGAAGGCCCTCATGGGCGTGATCGTGATCACCTCGTCCTCGGGGTAGTCGCTGAGGCGGGTCATGCACATCAGCTTGGGCTTGCCGTTGACGTCCGCCCCGCATGAGCCGCACTTGCCCGCCTTGCAGTTCCAGCGGCAGGCGAGATCGGGTGCCTGCTCGGCCTGGATCCGGTGGACGGCGTCGAGGACGACCATGCCCTCGCCGCACTCGACCTCAAACTCGACCAGCTCGCCGGTCTCCCGGCTGTCTCCGCGGAAGATCCGGAACTTCCTCAGCGCCATCTCAGGCTCCCTCCCTGATGATCTTCGCCAGATCCTCGGGCAGATCAGGTTGCTTTCGCGATTCCAGGCGCATCGCATCGCCATCGCGGGTGATGACGTTCTCGATCCGCTCCTGCGCGGGATCGCTGTCGGGGTGATCGAGCCGGGTGTGGCCACCGCGGCTCTCGGTGCGCATCAATGCCGCCCGCGCGCACATCTCGGCGATGTCCAGCTGACTGCGCAGGTCGACCGCGGTGTTCCAGCCGGGGTTGTACTCGCGGTTTCCCTGCACACTGACCCTCCGGGCCCGCTCGCGCAGTGCGGCGATCCCGGAGATGGCCTCCTCCAGTCCCGCTTGATCGCGGACGATGGAGCACTTGCTCTGCATCAGCGCCTGGAGTGCGGCCTGCACCTCGAAGGCGTTCTCCCCGCTCGGATTGTCGAACGGCCGCAGCGCCTCGGCGATGGCCACCTGCACGCGCTCCTCGGGGATCGCGGGGGCCTTCGCCAGCGCCTTTGCACTCTCGGCGGCACCCAGCCCCGCGCGGCGGCCGAACACGATGAGGTCGCTCAGCGAGTTACCCCCCAGGCGGTTGGCGCCGTGCAGGCCCGCGGCGACCTCGCCCGCGGCGAAGAGGCCCGGGCAGGTCGTCTCCTCGGTCTCGGGGTCGACCTTGATCCCTCCCATGACATAGTGGGTCGTGGGGCCGACCTCCATGGGCTCCCTCGTGATGTCGACGCCCGCCAGCTCCATGAACTGGTGGTGCATGCTCGGGAGCTTGCGCCGGATGTCCTCGGCGCTGCGCTTCGACGCGATGTCGAGGTATGCGCCACCGTGCTCGCTGCCGCGGCCCTCCTCGTTCTCGCGCATGATCGCCTTCGCCACGACGTCGCGCGTCAGCAGCTCCGGCGGGCGACGGTAGTTCACGTGGTCCCCGGCGACCCACGCGTCGGCCTCCTCCTCGGTCTCCGCGTACTCGCCCTTGAACATCTCGGGCACGCAGCGGAACATGAAGCGCTCGCCCTCGGAGTTCTTCAGAATGCCCCCCTCGCCGCGCACCCCCTCGGTGACGAGGATGCCCTTGACGCTGGGCGGCCAGATCATGCCCGTGGGGTGGAACTGGACGAACTCCATGTCGATGAGCTCGGCCCCCGCGCGGAGCGCGAGCGCATGGCCATCGCCCGTGTACTCCCAGGAGTTGCTCGTGATCTGCCAGGCCTTGCCGATGCCGCCCGTGGCGAGGACGACGGCCTTCGCGCTGAAGAGCAGGAACCGGCCGGTCTCTCGCCAATAGGCGATGGCGCCCGCCGCGCGGCCGTCGACGACGGGGATGTCGATCACCGTCGCCTCCATGAAGACCTCGATGCCCATGTGGACACCCTTGTCCTGGAGCACCCTGATCATCTCGAGCCCCGTGCGGTCGCCCACGTGCGCGAGGCGGTCGTACGTGTGGCCGCCGAAGGGCCGCTGGTGGATCCGGCCGATGTGCGTCCGGTCGAAGAGCGCGCCCCACTGCTCGAGCTCGCGGATGCGGTCGGGCGCCTCCTGCGCGTGGATCTGCGCCATGCGCCAGTTGCCGTGCATCTTGCCCCCGCGCATCGTGTCGCGGAAGTGGACGCGCCAGTTGTCCTCGGCGCGCATGTTGCCCAGCGCCGCCGCGGCGCCGCCCTCGGCCATGACGGTGTGCGCCTTGCCGAGGAGCGACTTGCAGATCAGGGCGGTCTTCGCACCCTGCGCGCTCGCCTCGATCGCCGCGCGGAGCCCCGCGCCGCCCGCGCCGATCACGATGACGTCAAACTCATGTCTCTGGCAGTCGATGCCCATGCCATGTCCCCCTCAGAACAGCCGATCGAATTCGAGTGAGATCGTCCCGCTGGCGACCATGCGGATGTAGAAGTCGGTGAATCCGACCCACGCGAGCGAGATCCAGCCCCACATGTTGTGGTGCTCGTTGAAGACGTTCACCCCGCGCCAGATCCGGTGCCTCAGCCGCCCGAGGAAGACCCGCGAGGGGGCGTCGATGCAGCCCCCGACCAGGTGGCGGAACGCGTGGCAGCCGGACACATAGCCCGTCAGCAGAATCACATCGATCAGGATCACGATCGTCCCGATGCCGATGCCGAACTCGGTGGGGCCCGCCGCGTGGTGGGGTGAGGTGTAGGCCGCGGCCGCGCTCACCGGCCAGCGCGTCGCCTTCACCAGGTCGTAGATGTGGACCACGATGAACGCGATGGCCAGGTAGAGGAAGAAGCGGTGGAGATTCTGGAACAGCAGGAGTTTCGATTCGCCGCTGTACGACTTCCACGGCTTGCCCACGCCGCAGGCGATGGGCTGCGACGCGAAGGAGCGGTAGTAGGCCTTGCGGAAGTAGTAGCAGGTGAAGCGGAAGCCCGCCGGCACCCAGATGATCAGAAACGCGGGCGAGCACCACCGCGGCAGATCGACCGAGAAGTGGGGTGAGTAGAAGGGGGAGAGATACGGCCCCCCCCAGTAGTTCGCATGCTCGAAGGCGCGCCACACGGAGTAGATCACGAAGCCCAGCAGGACGACGACCATCGTGAGTGGCTCGACCCACCAGTTGTCTCGCCGCAGCGTCGCCCCGAAGCTGCGCTCGATGATATCCTTGCAGCAGTGGGAAGTGGCCATCGAATCACCCCTCTCTCCGCGACCCCGCCGTCCCCAGTTTCGGACACGGCCGATGATGACAGCGGTTGATACTCCCCGGTGGAGGGGTCTGCAACATCAAATATCGCTCCAATTTCAGGCTGCACTGGATGGGGACGCATATGTCCCATGGGACATATGGAGTGCCCCTCCTCAGAATCCCTCCGCGTGCCAGCGCACGTGCTCACCGATGTGCTCTGACCAGTGATCCCACGTGTGCGCGCCCACATGCTCGGCCCAGATGTACGGAACTCCGAGCTCGAGGAGCCGGTCGCGGAGCAATCGGCCGTCGGTGATCGCGTCCGCCACCGTGTCGTCGATGCCGCAGTCGAAGAAGATCCGGACATCGGCGTCCACGAAGCGGTCGGCCAGATACACGCACGAGTGCGCGCGCCATGACTCGGTGCCCTCCTCGAGCGGCCCTAGGCGCAGCGGCAATTCCCAGCGGTCGCCGTGCCGCGTGATGTCGAGGATCCCGCTCAGAGACGACGCGGAGCCGAAGAGATCGGGGTGCTTCGCCGCCAGCGAGATCGCGCCGTGCCCCCCCATCGAGAGACCGCAGATGCCCCGCCCCTCACGGTCCGTGCGCGTGCGGAACGTGCGGTCGACAAGCGGCAGCACCTCCCCGATGAGATAGGACTCACGCTGAGACGAGGGGTCGACGGGGCTGTCGAGATACCAGCCGAACTGACCCCCGTCGGGAAAGACGAGCATCACACCGCACTCCTCGGCCACCGACTCGACGTCGGTGACCCGCCACCAATCGGTGTGATTTCCCCAGGCGCCGTGGAGAAGATAGAGAACCGGCCATCCCCCCGGTGGCACATCCCCATCGGGGACATAGACATCGAAAACCATCTCGCAGCTGAGTGCCTCGCTCGTGTGATGCACATTGAGAAGCTCGCCCGCCGGGGCGGCTCCGCAGAGGAGTGAGATCAGGAGAAAAGGTGAGATGCGTCGCACGGGAACCCTCTCTTTGTCGGGGAGATGGGGATTCCCATGCGGGACCAGCGCGCAAAAGGCAAGTCCCTCTGCCCTCTGCACCCAGCGCGGGGTGTCGGAATGGGAATTCCGGCACTATCACTGTGGAGTCATTTGGGCTGTGAAGCCTTCAATGGACCTCAGTGGGACTTGGCGGCACCGGGGCCCTTCATCACGGCGAGGAGCCCCTCCTCGAGCGAGCGGTGCTCGGGGCGGAAGTGCATCTCCGTCTTCATCTTGTCGATGCGCGGCCGCGCCGAGGCGCTGAGCGCGTGCAGCACCCCTCGGTCGCCCCGCCACCGGTGGATGAGCCCCGCCTGCGTCGGGTGGGGAAGATCGAGAGCCTTCGCGACATGGGTCAGCGTCTCCTTGACCGTCTGCGACTTTCCGTCGGCCACGAAGTAGATCTCCCCCGTCCGCCCATGAGTCAGAGCATGGTGGATGGCACGGACGGCGTCGTGCAGCGAGATGAGTCCCCACTGGGCTTGGAGCACTCGGCGTGGGAGGGCGACACGTCCCTCCTGCATCTGCTCGACGATCTGGCCAAACAGGCTCCCGGGGCCATAGACGTGCGCCATCCGCAGAATCACGGCGGGGAGCCTCCAGATCTGATGGGCGTTGAGGATCAGCTCCTCAGCCTGTAGCTTGGCCTGGCCATGCGGTGTCTGCGGAGCGGGGGGCATCGCCTCGGTCACCCACTCGCCGCCGTGGTCGCCCATCACCGCAGTGCAGGAGATGTGGATGAAGCGGCTCACCGGTGCCCGCGAGACCGCCTCGAGCAGGTGCTCAGTTCCGATCAGATCCAGGCGACTGCAGTGGTCGCTGTCGCCGCTCTCAGGGGAGGAGCCCGCCAGGTGAATCACGGCCTCGCAGTGCTTGACGACGTCGGTGGAGAGGCGGTGGTGCGTCAGATCGAAGCGGACCACGTCCACACCCTCGATCCGCAGGCGCTTGGCCTTCTCGGCGGTGTGAGAGACCGCCGTGACCTCATGTCCCTCCTCACGGAGCAGACGCAGAAGCGGCCGCCCGATGAACCCCGTGGCACCGGTGAGCAGTATCTTCACTGCGGAGTCCTCAATGGCGACGGCGCGAGCCCATCTCGTGCGCCGTGGACCTCAGCGGGGCAGCACCCCATCCACGGCCGGGCAGACCCCTGCACCCGGCAGACTTGTCTGCCCTCATCCTGATGCAGCGTCTATGCCACAGGGGCTGCATCCCCGACAATGGAAAAGCATCTCCCACCGACCCGGCATGGCTTCAGCGCCAAGGGGGCTTCGCCTTGACCCCCCGACAGAACCTGTGATCGAATCCCGCCCCCTCCGAGGGGATGGAAAATATGACCCTGGATGAGAAGCGCTCCCGACTCGACGCCCGGCTCCGGGAGCTGGGGCGGATCGTCGTCGCCTACTCCGGCGGAGTGGACTCGGCCTTCCTGCTCCTGGCCGCCACGGAGGTGCTCGGTCCCGAAAACGCCGTGGGTGTGACGGCGGAGTCGCCCAGCCTGCCCGCCTCCGAGCTCGAGGAGTGCCGCCGCCTCGCCCGCGAGCACGGCCTGACCCATGAGATCATTCAGACCCATGAGGGCGACGACCCCCGCTACGTCGCCAACCCCGCTGACCGGTGCCGCTTCTGCAAGTCGGCTCTCTTCAGCGAGCTCGTGCCCTGGGCGAGCGAGCGGGGATTCAACTGGGTGGCGAGCGGCACAAACGCCGACGACACGGGCGACTGGCGCCCTGGCATGCGCGCCGCCGAGGAGCACGGGATCATCCACCCCCTTCTCGAGGCGGGGCTGACCAAGGATGACGTGCGGGCACTGGCACGGGCGGCCGGGCTCGACATCTGGGACAAACCCGCCGCGGCCTGCCTCGCGTCGCGCTTTCCCTACGGCGTCGAGGTGACCCCCGAGCGCCTCGCCATGGTCGAGCGGGCCGAGGATTTCCTCCGGCGCGAGGTCGGGCTCCGCCAGGTGCGCGTGCGCTGGAGCGACGGCGCCGCGCGCATCGAGTGCGATCCGGCGGAGATGCCCCTGGTCTTCGAGAGGCGCGGCGACGTCACGGAGTGCCTGACCGCCATCGGCTACACCGGCGTCTCGCTCGATCTGCGCGGCTACCGCATGGGGTCGCTCAACGAGGGGCTGGTCCAGATCCAGAGTGCCTCGCGATGAGCCGACGGGTCGCGCTCGCCCTCGCCGCCGCGATCGTCGCCCTTCACCTCGCTGTCCGCATTCCCCTGCTCGGGCTGCCCATCTGGGTCGATGAGCCCGTCGGTGTCCTCTGCGCCACGCAGCCCCCGCGCGAGGCGTGGCGCATCACCCACGACACCTACTCCCCTCCTCTCCACCCCCTGATGATGAGCCTCTGGGGCGAGGCGCTGAGGCTTCTCGGATGGCGCTCGACTCTGCCGCGCGAGGGCGTCGAGTGGTCAGCGCGCTTCGCGGACCGGAGCTTTGTGGTCACGATCCCCATCGAGGGCGAAGAGCCCCATCGGGGCACGCTCGGCGCATCGGAGCTCGAGCGCTGGCAGATCCCACCTCTCTGGCTCCTGCGTCTGCCCACGCTGCTCATGTCGATGATCACGCTTGTCGGAGCGATGGCCTTCACCCGCTGGGTGACAGCCTCCGCGGGGATGGCCCTGTGCGTCGGTGCGATGCTGGCCCTCTCACCCGCCGTGGCGCGGTGGGATGCGACGGTCCGCTACTACTCGATTCTGGGCCCTCCGACCCTGGGCGCCGCCGCCGCCCTGTGGGGGATCGCCTCCTGCGCAAGTCTCCGTGCCCGTTGGTGGCTCCTCCCCGCGCTGAGCCTCGCCGTGGCTCTGGTGCTCCTCACGCACCACATCGGCGCCTTCTCGCTCCCCTTTCTCGGGCTGTGGCTGATGTTCGTCTGCGGGCGCATCCACTGGCGCAGGACACTGGCGGGCGGCCTCGCGATGCTCGCCGGTCTGGCGCTCTTCCTCCTGATCTGGGGACCGAGTCTCCGCGAGCAGTGGACGGGATCGGGTCTGATCGCGCCGGGTGGCGCGCCCCAGCGTGACTGGCTCAACAGCTTTCCCCTTCAGCCTGCGCTCCCCCAGCGTGTGCTTCTCGGTCTCGATGGTCAGACGGGCACCTGGGATCTCTTCCCCCCCTGGTGGATCTGGACGCTGATCACCGCGCTTCTGATCGCGACCCTCGGCTATGTCCTGCGCCTCGTGCAGCGCCGCGCGACGCGCCTCGATGCCCTGCTTCTGCTCTGGCTCTTCGGCGCACCCGCCTTTGCCGTGTTGCTCAACACGCTCAAGCCGAACACGGGTGGCTGGGCCTGGCGCCAGTACACCTCCGCTGCGCCGGCGGCCGCCCTCCTCTTCACCCTGGGGTTCGAGGCACTTCGCCGCTGGGGGCGCTCAGGGAGTGGCGAGGAGCCGCCGGTTGAGCTCAAACGCGCTTGATGGCTCCTGCGTCGGAGGGAGTCGATCCTCACAGAGTTTCAGGGCCCGCTGCGCCGCTTCCCTGGCCTCACACAGGCGGGCTCCGCACGCGAGGAGCAGCCAGTCCCAGGGAGTCGTCCCCAGATCATCGAGCACGTCGAAGACCCTCTCCAGCGCTCCCCTGTCGCGCTGGCGATGCCTCTCGAGTGCCCGCAGAATCTGCGCCGCGGGCCAGAGCGTCTCGTCCTTCGCCGACGCCTCGAAGTGGTGGAGACGCGGCCCCGGGAGCCGCGAGGCCAGTCCCTCGCACCAGTGGGCGTAGGCACTGAAGGCCTCCGTCCGAGGACTCGTGAACCAGGCGGCGAGAGCCTCGGGGCACTCGACCTCACCCGCTCTCAGCGCACTGAGCAGCCCCCGCGTGAGCAGGCGCCCGAACTCGTTGCGTGGCGCTGAGACCTCCCCCTCCCACAGAAGCTCATCCATGTCGCTTCGCCCCAGGTGCAGCTTCAGCGTCGCCCGTGCGCCGACCTCGAGCTCGCTGTCGAGGATCAGCGTCTTGGCCGGAAGGGGCTCCCCGTCCCAGAGGAGCTTCCGACTCAGAATCCTCCGCTCGACAGGGCGAAGCCCACGCGCATGGATGCCCGGCGCCCCTCCCACACCCTGAAACAGCCAGCCACCATCACTGGGATTGCCCAGGAGCCCTTTGCCGAGATAGTCCGCCGCGTTGGCCGCTCCGGGCGGGACCTGATGGTCCAGCCAGCGCACGTCGAGCCCACCGGCGAGGGCGCCCTGCCAAGCGAGCAGACGATTGAATATGAGGCTGTAGCGGCCACGGTGAGTGCGACTCGCCATCGTGGCCACTTCGAGGACAACCAGATGCTTCAGCGTCAGAGCTCCCGAGTGACTTGGCGACGCCTGGGATCACACGCCTCACCACTCCCCCCCATCCCAGGTCAGGAGAATTGTTTCTCCTGGAGAGTGAGCGGTCAAGACTGAAGATGTCGGCGGAGACGGCGGCGGCGAATGCGTTGGCGCCTGCGAGTCGACTCCTCGCTGGGAACCTGGGAGTCCCCCTCGAGGTCGTGAATCATGTTCAGAAGCAGTGAGAGAAGCTCCTGGGTTTTGGCGTCTGCTTTTCGGTCACTCTTGGTTTCCATGGCTCCGGCCTCCATGGGCTCTTGTCCGGCTCCCCTGTGCCGGTGTGGGTTTGGCCCTGGATGGCTCCTGCGCTTTCCACCCAAAGTGTATGACAAGTTTCGTGCCACGCATGATCCCACCCTGATGCGACTTTTCCATCCCCACTGATTGACAAACGGCTCTGGTCGGGGGTCTGTCTAACTCATCGAGAGATCTCACCCATTTGATGAGCACCCATCTGACATCTGAAGTGACAGATCTGCGCACCTCCACCCAGGTCGCAGAGCACATGCGTGCCTGTCAGAAGCGGGTCTCGGCGCTCACCGATCCCGAGAGGGCCGCCGCCGCCCTTGAGGAGATGGCCACCACTTTCCAGAGAATCGACCCCGAGCTGAGCGCGTACCTGCGCATCCAGATCAAGCGCCTCGGAACCGGTGAGGAGATCCGGCACAGTGTGCGCCACGGTGTCCCACCACTCGCCACACTGCGCCAGCAGGTGGGCGACCGCCTGCGCCTCGAGGAGGAGCGGTTCCTCGCGAAGGTTCACAGCGCCATGGCGCTCCATCAGACGCGCGGGATCATCCTCGTCCTCGGCGTCGTGCTCGCCCTCGCCCTGGGCGCGGCGCTCTGGGGCATGCTGTGGCTCCTGGGCGTCGAGAATCCCTGGGGCGGGATCATCGGCGGCTGCGCCGCGATCGTGTTCTTCTTCGTCTTCCACCGCGGCCTGCAGATCGCCGCCGCCCACCTGATCGCCGCCATGGAGGAGCGGGAGCCGTGAGGCGTCTCTGTCACACACTCCTCGTCACATGTGCGGCGCTGTGCGGCTGTGCCTCGGCCGCCGTGTCCGACACTGGGAGTGGCGAGGCCCATGCGGTGACCGATGGAGCGGGCGGAGGGCTGGAGACAGTCCTTGTCAGTGTCGACTCCATCAGAGGAATTGAGGACCTGATCTTCGTCCCGATAGAGACTCTCAACGAGAGCTTCGATTCCGAGGATGGTTGGCAGATCGTGGGAGATCCTCAATGGATCCACCTCAGTCCCGATGAGTCATCACCGGACAACCAATATCTGACCATCACTTCACCCAGCCAGCCAGGAGCCATCACCGCTGTGCGCTTCGACATCGATCATGATCTCGGCATGGACTACAGAGCCCGCTTCCGCGTGGAGGGGGGTTTGCTGAGTGCCACGGCGGAGGACCTGAACCGCGCGGGAGTCGTGGCGCGCTGGTTCGATGCGGTGGGCTCCCTGATCGACGAGGAGCACGTGCTGATCCTCGATGGCCAGTTCGAGAGCTGGCGAACCCAGCGATGGGAGATGGATCCCCCCGAGGGTGCGGAGCGAGTGGAGATGCTGATCGGGGTGCAGTGTGTCTCGGCGGAGGCCCCACCGATCACGCTTCACGTGGATGAGATGAGGGTCTTTCTCAAGTCCATCGCCAGGGAACATCAGAGGCTCGAGTTCAGTGATTGGGAGGGACCATTCCCCGACTATCCTCGACTCCCCAGGATATCCTCTTTCCTCTACTTCATGCTCACCTGGGATGTCCGCCTCTGGTGCGACGCTGTGTTCGACGAGGAAGCCATTCATTTGAGGGTGAATGTGGACGAGAGGGATGGCTGGCAAAAGACCGCCCAGATCCGTGTCACAGCCGTTCTCGATGGTGATCAGACCACTTGGCACCCAGACCTCATTCACTCGACGCCCGTTGGCCCTGAGGAATTGACCTCACCCACGATCAGCGCTGTGCGAGGCCAGGATCTCCCGCTCAGCGTGCTCCCCGTCGCGGCAGTCTCCTCGTCCACAGAGACCGTGGGATTGGTGATCCCACCGGGGGCCTTGGTCACACCGCAGTTCACGGCATCGCTCGTGGAAGCGAGCCCAGAGGGAGTGACTCAGACACACCTCACCGCCACGTTCCCCCTCGCCCTCCTCCCTGGCCAGGAGGAGCAGATCGATCTCTGGCTCCACCGCGGCCCATCCTCCTGGGGCGCGCGGGGCGTGCTCGCGCATCACTGGGAGATCCACCCCGAGCATTTCATGGCGCGGGGGACGGAGCGGCGGCTCGTCCACGCGGGGACCAACGCACCCGATTTCGAGGTGCCCGATCCCGAGGACTTCGGGTTCCGCTTCTATCAGACCGAGAGCCTCGTTGACGAGGCCGCCGCCGAGACGCTCTTCGAGCGCGTCGAGGGCAGCGACGTCCGCCTCGCGCAGTACATCCTCCCCTTCGCCGACGAGCCGACCGTGGCCCCCGCCAGTGGATGGCCGCCCCCGCTCAGCGAGTGCCTTGCGCTCCAGGCCGAGGGCGCGGGTGAGACGGGGCGCCGCCGCGATCTGCGGCTCGCGGGATCGCGGAGCCTCGTGCCCGAGACCAATGGCGAACCGATCGTCGCGCAGGTCTTCCGGGCGGGGTGGCGCGGAGGTGCCTGGTGCCTGCGGCTGCCTCTGACCCTCGATCCCGGCATCGAGGGCGGGCGCGGGGCCCTCACGCTCGATCTCGTGCGGGAGGCGCGGGCCATCGCCGAGGCGCACGGCCAGGCGCCCCCCATCGTCCAGATGGACAACTTCCTGATGGACTCGGATTTCGTGACGACCGACCCCGCGATGATCGCCGCGTGCGAGGGGCCCCTGACGGTCTCGCCGGACACGCTCGAGCCCGCGGCCCTGCTCGTCGAGAACCACGTCCGCTGGCTGCGCGCCCTCGCCGAGGAGGTCGGCGACGACGGTGTGATCTCGGGCAATGTGCTCCGCGCGGGCGTCTCGCAGTGCGGCATCCCGTATCTCGACGGCATCACCTTCGAGTGCGCCGCGGCGGACGATCCCAGCCGCGGCGAGAACTGGTCGCTCGAGGAGCTCTCATGGCGCCGCGCACTCGCCGGGCCACGCCCCATCGCGGCCTTGGTCGCCGCCATCCCCCCGCGCGGGCAGCGGTGGACGCCGGAGACCGCCGCGGCGTTCGTTGAGACGATCTGGCACCGCTGCCTGCTTTTCGCAATCACGCCCACCGTCAAGGAGGCCTGGGCGAGCCCCGACC
>JAFGKF010000223.1 GCA_016928695.1 Candidatus Sumerlaeota bacterium
CAGTCGAGCCGCTTCAGCCAGTGGCCTGGAAAATGCCGGCGAGGGCGCCGGCGCTCCATTCATCCCCCCTCTCCACTGATGCACGGGATGACTGGGCAGAATCTGCCGCTCGGCGATCGCTGAGCCGATCCCGGGATCTCGCCAACACGCCCCATCTCAGTCGTCTGTGCCTCACTGAGGGGATGCCCGGACCTTGGTCCGCCCTTTGCATCTTCTGTGGACGCCGGAAAAGACGTCCTGGCATGATGGGGTGAGACCATGAACCTGGGAATTCGGATCAATCAGAACATCGCCTCGCTGCTGGCCCAGCAGTCGCTGAACCGCTCCACCGATCGGCTCACGAAGCTCTACGAGCAGCTGTCCACAGGAGACCGGATCAACAGCGCGGGCGATGACATCTCGGGTCTCTCGATGAGCCAGTCGCTGCGGACCCAGGTGCAGAGCATGGATCGCGCCATCCGCGTGGCCAACGATGGCCTGAGCGTGATCGACACGGCCGAGTCGGCCCTGTCGAACATGGAGAACACGATCCAGCGCATCCGCGAGCTCGCCATCCAGGCGGCCAACGACACGCTCGGCGACGAGGACCGCACCTCGATCCAGCTCGAGATCGACCAGCTGGTCGAGGAGATCGATCGCCTGGCCACCAACGTCGACTTCAGCGGCAAGCGCCTCCTCGACGGGAGCTTTGTCAATCAGAGGATCCAGCTGGGCGTCAACGCGGTGGATCACATCTCCGTCTCGATCGAGGACATGCACACCACGAACATCGGGCTCCGGGCGATTGTCACCGGTCTGTTCACCGTCTCTTCCGATCCCCTCACCAGCGAGGATGTGTTCATCAACGGGATCGAGATCAGCGAGTCGGAGTCCGACGGGGTCTCCTTCGTCGCCCCGGATGCCAGCGCCATCGCGAAGGCCAGGGCGATCAACCGCCACATGTCGCAGACCGGCGTGACCGCGACGGTCGAGGCGGCTGTCCATCACACGGAGGGGGCCCACATTCAGCCGACGAACCTCGATGGGACAACGAGCGCCCTCTTCATCAATGGCATCAACATCGGGCCTGTCACCGTCACCGATTCCGACTCGACCGGCGCCCTGCGTGCGGCGATCAATGCCCACTCCTATGTGACCGGCGTCGTCGCCACGCTGGGCGACTCGGGGGAGCTCGTGCTCACGGCGGAGGACGGCCGAAACTTCCAGGTGACGACGATCGGCAACATCGCCGGGGACATCGGACTGACCATCGCCGACACCGATCTGACCGCCGAGGTGGTCAGCGGGCGCATCACCCTCAGTGGCTCGGACGCCATCTCCGTGTCGGGGGCGGACATCAGACAGATCGGATTCGACGCCACGCAGGAGGTCACGCAGCCGGATCCCGCGACGGCGCTGTCATTCATCAGAGTCACCACCCATGAGGATGCGGAGGAGGCCATCGCGACGACCGACTCGGCGATCAAGCAGCTCAACAATCTGCGCACCCGGCTCGGCGCCCTCGCCAACCGCATCGAGTCCTCCACCGAGGCCGCGGAGATTCACCGTGACAACCTGGAGGCGGCGGACTCGCGCATCCGCGACACCGACTTCTCGGCGGCGACGGCGGATGCGACGCGGGAGCAGGTCATTCAGCAGGCGGCGACGGCGATCCTCACCCAGGCGAATCTTCTTCCCCAGCTGGCGCTGCAGCTCTTCGACCGCTCTTGACTCACACCGCGCATCGGCCGATGAGAGGGCAGGAGGCCCCCCATGTCCGAGTCCCCCGCTGACATCGTCACGATCATCGAGACTGAGCAGCGCGCCCTCGTCGAGATGATCCGGGCCAACCTCGACGCTGAGATTGAGACACAGACCGAAGAGATCATCGCCCGGAGCAAGGCGATGCGCCCCATCATGCGAAGACTCGCCGACGCGACCCAGCGGCTGCTCCAGAGCGTCGCGGGGCAGGACATCCCCGACGAGCTCGTGGCCGCGGCCGGGACCTGGCAGGCGGAGCTCTCGACGCTGCTCTCCGCCATTCAGAACCGTGCAACCGATTTGGCCGATCGCCGAGCGCTCATCTCGCAGACTCTCCAGCGCCTCAACCGCGCCACGAAAGGGCTCGACGGCTACCGCCAGCGCGCCATGGGCGGCGCGCGATACGTCCGGCGCGAGGCCTGACGTCCCGCTTTTCCCGTTGCCAGTTCCCCCGCCCTGACGCTCCATGCCCCCTCATGTGATGCGAGGGAGGCCCTCTCATGGCCCAGGCTCTTCTGATCGGAATCGGCGGCTTCTTCGGGAGCATCGCCCGCTATGCGCTGAGCGGAGTGGCCCAGCGCCTCACCTTCGGGGGTGGGAGGCTCTTTCCCCTCGGCACCCTCACGGTCAACGTCCTCGGGTGCTTCGCCCTGGGGCTGCTCATGCAGGTCCTCGACGAGCGCTTTCTCATCCGCGCCGAGCTCCGCCTGGCGCTGACCATCGGTTTCCTCGGCGCGTTCACGACGTTCTCGACCTTTGGCTACGAGACCTTCGCTCTCCTCAACGAGGGCGACTGGAGGCTGGCCGCCTGGAACTTCACACTGACGAATGCCCTCTGCCTGACCGCCATCTGGGCCGGATGGCGCCTGGGCGAGATGCGGATCATCTGACGGGAGGTGAGATGAGATGAGCATACCCGAGCAGGGAACACTTCTGCGGATCTTCATCGGTGAGAGCGACCGCTGCCCTGAGACACGGCGGCCTCTTCACCGCGCGATCGTCCTCCGAGCCCGCGAGATGGGACTGGCGGGCGCTACGGTGCTCCACGGGGTGATGGGCTTCGGCAAGCAGTCGCGACGCATCCACACGGCGCAGATTCTCCGCCTCAGCGAGGACCTGCCCGTCGTCATCGAGATCGTCGACAGCGAGGAGAAGATCCAGTCCTTCATCCCCTGGCTCGACGACCACATGGGCGCGGGCCTCGTCACCCTCGAGGATGTCCGCGTGATCTCCTATCGCGCCCAGCCGGAGTGAGGGGGAGCGCATTCCCCCTCTCAGTGCTGGATGTTGGCCCAGGGGCTGTCACCGCCAGCGTCGTCGTCGACATTGTTGACGCCGATGACGAGGGGTCCCCAGGTGGCGTTCGCGCCGAGGACGACGCCACCGGTGTATGTGTTGCGCGCATAGAAGCAGTTGGCTCCCGTGCCCAGGTGGTGGATCGCCGACGCCGCGTTCATCACCACGTTGTCCAGGAGAGCGACATCGGTCGTTGTCGCGCCCATCTGGATGCCGCTGGTCGAGGCATTGTTGATGAAGTTGCCGTTGATCATGGCGGGCTGCTCGACACGGATGCCGATGGGGGCATTCTCGACATGGCAGTCGGCGACCAGACTGCTCCCCACGCTGCCTGACACGGCGATGCCCTCGACGCTGCAGAGCCGGGCGGTGCAGTTGCGAATGGTCACGCCGTTCTCGCCCTCAAAACCCGTGCCGGCGGCCAGGGCGGTGCAGTTCTCGAAAACGGCGCCCGACTGGCCACTGAAGCCCTCTTCCACCGCGCCGATGACGGTGCAGTCCCTGTAGATGACCGGCCCGAGAGAGAGGAAGCCAAAGCTGTCACTGCCCCAGACCGAGCATCGGGTGACTGTCGAGCCCAGAAAGAGAACGATGCCCGCAGCGCAGTCGGACACAGAGCAGTCGATGATCTCCGCACCGCCGACGGTCTGAATCCCGATCAGCTCGCTGCCTGTGATGTGCACTCTGCGGGCACTGCCACCCGCGGAGAGGGCGAGACCCGCAGCGCAGTTCTCGATCTGGAGGTTCTCCGCGGTGCCCTGGGGCCCAAGGTAAATGCCAATGTAGCCGAAGTCCCGCACCGCCCCGTTGCGGACCTCGGCACGCGTGGTCGCCTCCGCACTCACGGCCGCACTCAGGCCACTGCCCGGGCCGCTCAGGGTGTATCCCGCCAGGTCGATCACCACATCATCGGCCCTGATGGCGATCCCGCTGGTGACACCCGGAGCGACCG
>JAFGKF010000224.1 GCA_016928695.1 Candidatus Sumerlaeota bacterium
CCATGCCCGCGGATGTGCGGACTGTCCTGCATCGCTTGGCGGTGACGCTGCCCGAACCTCAGAGCCGATTGGCGGCCGCACTTCTCGGTGGCCTGGAGAGTCTCCCCTCCCCCACTGCGCCGCCGCCTCAGACCCAGGGCGCTCAGATCATCTCGCTCCATGAGGGTGAGAATGCATCCGCCGGGGAGAAGGAGGTCGCCGCACCGATCGACCACCTGATGCAGGCGGTGCGTGACGAGGAGTCCACACCCCAGGAGGTGGGGCTTCTCTGGCTCGAGCATTTCCTGGGGCGGCCGGCCGATGAGAGGCTTCCCGTTCTCGACAGGCTGATGGCCGAGGCCCCGAGCCGCTGTTGCCCTGTCCTTCGGCTGGAGTGGCACTGGGGGGATCTGGCGGGTGATCGCCGATTGCTCGACCTGGGGCAAAGGCACTTTTCGGATTTCCCGACCCCCTGGATGGCCTTCCCCCGCGAGGAGGGGTCCCACCCTGTGGTCTCGGCCGCTCCTCCCTATGAGGAGCTCGAGGCATGGGTGGCCTCGGCCGACGGGACAGGGAATCTGGCCCTTGTTCTCAGTCACGAGGTGACCCCGGGCCGTCACACGTTCGCCGTGCTGATGCTCGATCTGTGGGTCTGCGGAATCGAAGATGTCTGGGGGAATGCGCGGGTTGACTCGTCCTCTCTTGTCCGCGTGCTGAGCCACTTCGCCTCGCTGGAGCCCGAGGTTCACTGGCGGCGAATCCGTGCCGACCACGCCGCGGGTCTGATTCAGCGGGCTCACCAGATCAACGAGATGCGGTGCCTGATCGTGCCGCCTGAGCTCTGGATCTGGTGCGATCTCTTCTCGACGCCCGCCGATCCCCCCGCGGCACTGAGGGACCTGCGGTCTCGGCCTGATCGCTGACTCGGTCCCGAGAGGATGCCCCTCTGGCCACCAGCTGAAGCAGGTGGCCAGCCATGGAGCCCTGTGAACAGGGCTGAGCCTCGGATTTGCCCGACTTCGGCGAGCTCAGTCGAGCCGCTTCAGCGTGCGCTCTCTTTGCCATCGGTTTCAGCGGCTCGACTGAGCTCGCGACTCGACTGAGCTCGTCGAAGTCCGGAGTCCGATGGCAGGATCTGCGAGATGTCCCCTTCCCCACCTGAATCTCTCAGAAATCCCGTGACAACAGCGGCGTGGCGCGGTGATGCTCGTCCGATCATGGCCAACCGCATTGACACCCTGTTTCAAGACATCCGTGAGCGCGGGCGACCGGCGCTGGCCGCCTACATCACGGCGGGCGATCCAGACCTCGAGCGGACGCAGGAGATTGCTCTGGCGCTCGTCGAGGCGGGTGTCGAGCTCCTGGAATACGGTGTCCCCTTCTCCGATCCCATCGCCGATGGGCCGGTCATCCAGCGGGCGGCGCAGCGGAGCCTCGCGGCGGGCACGACCGTCGATGCGATTCTCGCCTCTGTCAGCCGCCTGCGAGCCGCGGGCTGCGAGGTGCCGATCTCGCTGTTCGGCGCGTACAACCCGTTTTTCCACCGGGGGCTGGAGAGGCTCTGCCGCGAGGTCCGGGAGGCGGGGGCCGACGGCCTGCTGATTCCGGATCTGCCGCCCGAGGAGGCGGACGAGCTGCTGGGCCATGTCGATGCGGAGGGCATTGGCTGCACTTTCCTCGCTGCCCCCACCTCTCCACCCGAGCGTCTGCGGATGATCGGTGAGGCCTGCCGGGGGTATGTGTACTGTGTCTCGCTGCGGGGTGTGACTGGCGCCCGGGCCGAGCTTCCGCCGGACACCGTGGATTTCCTCGATCGGGTCCGGTCGGTCACTGACAAGCCCACGCTGGTCGGCTTCGGCATCTCGAGGCCTGACCATGTGGCTCTTCTCGCCCCGCACGTCGACGCGATGGTGGTGGGGTCGGCCTTTGTCCGCATCATCGAGGAGCACTCCTCGGCGCCCGACCTCCCGCAGCGTGTGGCGGCCCTGGCGCGCGAGCTGATTGGTGGCCTGGGCGGTTCTTGACAAGGTCCCGCTCAGCAGCTAACATCCCGCTTTTCAATGGATCTGAAGAATTTCCGCGTGTCCTGGGGCCGGGGGACACAGAGGAGACTCCGAAGCACTGTGTGAGGGCGTGACCGTATGCCTTGGTATCGAAAGCCTCAGTTCTCGAGCCTGCGACCCCGTGAGCCGCAGGAGTCGCCGCAGCGCGTGCCCGACGGGCTGTGGCACCGCTGCCCGGCGTGCCTCTCGATCATCTACGCCCGTGACTTCACGGACAATCTGAAGGTCTGCCCCTCCTGCGGCTTCCATGAGAAGCTCTCGAGCGAGGAGCGTCTGGCCATGCTCGTGGACGACGGCACCTTCGATGAGTGCGACGCCAATGTCTCCTCGATCGATGCCCTGGGCTTCGTCGATTCGAAGCCCTACCCCGAGCGTCTGGCCGCGATGAAGAAGCGGTCGGGGCTCGTCGACGCTGTCCGCTGTGGCACCTCTGAGATCGGGGGGCAGCGGGTCTCACTCGCCGTCATGGACTTCGCCTTCGTGGGGGGGTCGATGGGCTCCGTCGTCGGCGAGAAGGTCACTCGCGCCATCGAGCGCGCCATCGAGCTGCGGATCCCGATGCTCACGGTGGTCACCTCGGGGGGCGCCCGGATGCAGGAGTCGACCTACTCCCTGATGCAGATGGCCAAGACCTCCGCCGCCCTGGCGCGTCTCGACGACGCGCGGCTGCCCCACATCGTCATTCTCACGAATCCGAGCACCGCGGGCGTCATGGCCTCCTATGGATCGCTCGGCGACGTCATCATCGCCGAGCCCGACGCCCTGATCGGCTTCGCCGGCCCCCGTGTGATCGAGCAGACGATCCGCCAGAAGCTCCCGCGGGGTTTTCAGCGCTCGGAGTTCGTCAAGGAGCATGGCTTCGTCGACATCGTCTGTGAGCGCGCTCACCTGCGCGACACGGTGATCACGCTGCTCGGACTGCTGCGCGGCCCCCATCAGGCGGGGATCTGCGCCGAGCTCCCCACGGGCGAGGAGGAGGAGCCGATCCCGGCAGAGGAGAGGGTCGCCCCCCAGGGGAAAAAGAGGGCTACGAAGGTCAAAGCGACCACCAAGAAGCCGGCGAAGAGGGGATCGACACAGACGAAGTCCTCAAAGAAGAGAGTCGGTGCCCCGAGGGCGAGCCGCTGA
>JAFGKF010000225.1 GCA_016928695.1 Candidatus Sumerlaeota bacterium
CCTCCCCATGAGCCGGGTCTGCTGCCGCGCTGGCTCGCCGGGCAGGGGGTCAACATTGTTCTCACCGGCGGCATGGGCTGGCGGGCCATCGAGATGTTCCAGGAGCGGGGCATCGATGTCGTCACCGGCGTCACCGGTGGCACACCCGAGCAGGTGATCCTGGCCCACCTGAGTGGGACACTGTCGGTCACTGACAACACGTGTGATCACTGAGGCCCCGGCGATGACGGCGGTGAAGCAGCTCTGCGTGATCAGTGGTAAAGGGGGGACGGGCAAGACAACCGTGGCGGCCTCTCTGGCCGCCCTGGCGCCGGCGCCGGCTGCTCTGGCCGACTGCGATGTGGATGCCTCGAACCTTCCGCTGATTCTGGGCGCATGTGGGCGGAGCCGCCGCCCCTTCGAGGCGGGCCTGGTGGCCTGGATCGATCCGCAGCGCTGCACGGGCTGCCAGAGGTGCATCGAGCTGTGCCGGTTCGACGCCATCGTGTGTGAGGGCTCCGGCTGCCAGGTCGACACCCTGCGCTGCGAGGGCTGCAAGGTCTGCTCGATCTTCTGCTCTCCGGAGGCGATCGTGATGAGGCCTGTCGAGTGCGGTGAGATCTTCGTCTCCGAGACGGTGCACGGGCCGTTGACTCATGCCCGCCTGCGGCCGGGGCGCGAGAACTCGGGCAAGCTGGTCTCGGCCGTGCGCGACGAGGCTCTGATCCAGGCGCGGAGCCGCGATGCCCCGATCATCCTGATCGATGGCTCCCCCGGCATCGGGTGCCCGGTGATCGCCACACTGTCGGGTGTGGACCTGGCCCTGCTGGTGACAGAGCCGACTCCCTCGGGCACGCAGGGTCTCGACCGCGTCCTGCGGGTCGCCGAGCACTTCGGTGTGCCCGCGGTGGCCTGTGTGAATCGCTCTGATCTGTGCGCTGAGCGGGTCACTGAGATCGAGTCGCTGTGCGAGAGCCGGGGAGTCCCGCTTCTCGGGCGGATCCCCTTCGACCGCTCGGTGGTCGAGGCCATGGTCGCCCTTCGACCGGCGGTCGGATCGGCCTCGGAGGCGGTGCAGACAGAGCTGAGATCACTGGCCGAAGCGGTCTTCGACCGGCTGCTTGACGGTCACTGAGAGGAGGCGACTGATGCCAGAGAGCCATGGGGGAAAACCGATGAGTCCAGGTTCGGGTGCGGGCCGTGGGCAGGGCCGCGGGCGCGGACGGGGCATGGGCCGTGGAGGCGGCCAGGGTGGGGAGTGTGTCTGTCCCAAGTGCGGCAAGACCACCCCACACCAGAGGGGAACTCCCTGCAGCTCGGTCAGATGCCCGGACTGTGACGTCCCCCTGATGAGAGCGGGCCGATGAGACAGGAGGAGCTGAGCCATGCCAGCCTATGACTATGAGTGCAGATCCTGTGGACACCGCTTCACTGCCAAGCAGCGGATGGACGAGGAGCCACTCAGCACATGCCCGGAGTGCGGCGGATCACTCCATCGCCTGATCAGCGCAGGCACGGGGGTGATCATGCGGGGCTCGGGTTCGGGCTCCGGTGGAGGCGCCACGCGCTGTGGTCTCGATTCGCCATGCTGCGGCAGAGACCAGCCCTGCGATGTCCCACCGTGCGAGTGAGGTGGGCACATCCCATGAACTCTGGCGGCTCGGGCTCCGTCACATCTCTGTCTCGGTCCGCTGATGACCGATGACCGCTCTGTTTTTCATGGCCCTTGTCCTTGGCGGCACGTTGGCAGGCGCGCTGGGCGGGCTGCTGGGCATCGGCGGTGGGATTCTGCTGATGCCCATTCTTCGCCTCTGTGCCGGTCTGTCTCCAGCCCAGGCAGCGGGGACCTGCATTGTGGCCGTCTTTTTCACAACCCTCGGCGGGAGCTTTCGACATTGGAGGCAGGGTCACATCGACATCCGCTCCATCTTTCCGGTCATGGTCGCGGGCGCCGCCGCGACTGTGATCTTCTCTCTGCTCTTCTCGCATCTCGCCGAGAGACCGCGGTGGTTGGATCTCGGCACGGGCCTGGTCTTCTCCCTTGTCAGTGCCCGGATGATGACAGAGGGGCTCCTGGAGCTGAGCCGGGGACCGGTCGGAGAGACCTCGCAACAGCAGCCCCGCGACTGTCTGTCTGGAAAGATCGCCGTCGGGGGACTCTCTGGGATTCTGCCGGGGCTTCTGGGGATCGGCACGGGCGCCCTCCTGGTCCCGTGGTTTGCCATGTCTGTGAGAGTCCCGATGCAGGTCGCCGTCGGCTCCTCGCTGGCCTGTTTCTCCGTGAATGCCTCTCTGAGTGCGGTGTTCAAAGTGCTTCAGGGATTCACCGCCGTGGCCGTGGCGCTTCCCCTGTGTCTCGGCACGCTGGTCGGCTCTCAGTTCGGCGCCGCGCTGAACCGGCATTTCCCATCGCCCGCTCTGAAAGTGCTGTTCGGGGCGCTTTTCACATGCGTGGCATTGAGATTCATCCTGCTGTTCTGGATGGGATCCTGATGAGGTGGATGTGATGAGCGACGCCCCTGTGCTGGAGAGAGCGCGGACTGCGCTGGCGAGGATCATCGGCGAGCAGGATCTGGCCGATGTCGACGTGTCTGTGCTGGTGAAGACGCTGACCCCCGAGGAGGCGATCGGCTCTCCGGGCCGGCGGGATTTCCCGATTGTCATCGGGCGAGAGCGGGTCATCGAGGCGAAGGTGCTCGGGGCAAGGGCTCACGCCTTCACCGACTCGCCGACGGAATTTGTCGGCAAGCTGGGGGAGATCTTGGATCTCCCGCTGATGTCGAGCCGGGAGCGCGCGGTCTTCGTCGCCACCCTGAACGCCGTCCTGAGGCATGTGGGCCGTGCGGGGCAAACTCTGCACTGCCGCGACGACGAGCCTGAGAGATGCGCAGAGGAGATCTGCCGTCACATTCTGGAGCGGTGGGGCAGGGTGAGGGTGGGGCTGATCGGCCGCAATCCCGCCATCGCCGAGAGGATGAGCCAGACGTTCGGGGCGGAGAGCATCGCCATCACGGATCTGGACGAGGCGAATGTCGGAAAGCGGGAGTTCGCGACGGAGATCTGGGACGGCAACGCGAAAACCGCGGAGCTGATCAGGAGGTCCGACCTCACGCTTGTCACCGGCACCACGCTGGTCAACGGAACCTTTGACGGGATCTGGGAATGCCTCCAGGAGGACGGGAGAGATTATCTCGTCTACGGGGTCACCGGGGCGGGTGTGTGCCAGCTGCTGGGGCTGAACAGGATCTGTCCCTTTGGGAGAGATGAATGATCCGCTGTGCCGAGCATGGGAGCCACTGCGTGATGGATGAATCCATGGAGAACTTCGGCGCTCTCGAGCGCATGAGCCCTGTGCCACCAATCGCGCAGGGGCAGGCATCCCCAACCTCACAATCCACCGATGAAAAGAGCCCATGAGAACCCAACTCGACTGCATCCCCTGTTTCACGCGTCAGGCCCTGGAGGCGGCTCGCCATGTCGCGCCCGGCGACGAGGCGCTCCACCGCCGGGTGCTCGACCGGACATGCGCGGCCATCCCCGCTTTGCCTGACGACGCCTCGCCTCCGGTGATGGGTGAGATCATCCATGGGATCATCCGTGAGGAGACGGGCGTCGATGACCCCTACGCCGAGGTCAAGCGTGAGAACATCCGCCGCGCCCGTGCGCTGGTGCCCCGTCTCGAGCGGTTTGTGGCCGAGTGTCGGGATCGTCTGGAGGCCGCGGTCCGGGTGGCGATCGCGGGCAACGCGATCGATCTCGGGGCCAATCCGGACTTCGATCTCGAGGAGGAGATGCGTCGTCTCGAGGGTCAGGCTGCGGATCTGTCGGATCTGCCCTCCCTCCGCAGGGCGATGGATCAGGCGGATCGCGTGCTGTGCATCGGGGACAACACGGCCGAGGCGATCTTCGACCAGTTTCTGATCCGGGAGCTCCTCCCGCGCCCGGTCCTCTTCGCGGTTCGCTCCCGCCCCATCATCAACGACATCACCGAGGCCGAGGCCCGTGAGATCGGCATCGACCGGATGGCGACAATCGTCGACAGCGGAAGCCCTCTTCCGGGCACCGACCTCAGCCGCGCCACGCCGGAGTTCAGACGGCTGTTCGATGAGACACCTCTGGTGATCGCGAAGGGCCAGGGCAACTTCGAGACTCTGTCGGACTGTGGGCGCACCGTTTTCTTCCTTCTCAAGGTCAAGTGCCCCGTGGTGGCGCGGTTGACCGGCAGGCCCGAGGGCAGCCCTGTGCTTGTCCAGGGGGGCAGCCGAGATCGGGTGACGGTGGCCTGAGGGGCGAGTATGGGATCCGCCGATTCCCCCGCGAAAGGAGAGGTCTGATGTCTGAGAATGATTGGCCGCTGGCTGGCAAGCGAGTGGGTATCCTGGGAAGAGGGGGCTGTGGGAAGAGCACCCTGACCGCCCTCTTGGCCCAGGGGCTCGCCCATCGTGGTCACAGGGTCTGCGTCCTGGACGCCGATTCAACCAATGTCGGTCTGTTCATGGCCCTGGGGCTCGAAAAGTCGCCCGCTCCTCTCATCGATCACTTCGGTGGGATGGTGTTCAGCGGCGGTCGGGTGACTTGCCCTGTGGATGATCCCCGGCCTCTGAGGGGGGCCAGGATCTCCCTGCGCGATCTCCCCTCCCAGTTTTTCTCTCAGACTCCCGAGGGGATCATTTATCTCACCGTGGGCAAGATGGGGCACCGAGGCGCCGGGGGCGGGTGCGATGGCCCCCTGGGGAAGATCGCCAGGGATTTCCGATTGGAGTTGGACGACGAGCCCCTGGTCACACTGATCGACTTCAAGGCGGGATTCGAGGACACGGCGCGGGGGATCATCACCGGGCTGGACATGGCCCTGGTGGTGGTGGATCCCACCGGCCCCGCCGTTGAGATGGCAGTGGACATGAAAACCATGGTGGAGCAGATCCGCGCCGGGGAGCTGCCCGCGACGGATCACCTGGACAACCCAGAGCTCGTGGAGGCGGCTCGCCAGTCCTTTCATCGGGCCAGGATTCTGTCCCTCTCCTATGTCCTGAACAAGGTGAGGAACAATGAGATCGAGCACTATCTGAGAGACAGGCTCTCGGATTGGGGGATCACGCCCCTGGCTGTGATCCGCGAGGACCCTGGGATCTCGGTGAGCTGGCTGAGAGGCCGCCCCCTTGTCAACCGAGGCGCCGAGTCGGAGATCGCCTCCATCATCGGGGGTTTGGAGGCCAGCGCCTCATCGCCCGGGGCCGGTGCAATGCCCCTGAGAGGCTGAGATCGGCAGCGGTTCCGGGGACCAAACATGGCCTGCGGACCGATGCAATCCTCCTGTTTTCAATTTTCTGCATTTCATCTGCAGGGATGGATCTTCAATGAATTGCTATGGAGTTTTTCTGATGACCTGGGGAGCCAGTGACGATGAGGGAACCGTAGGAGAGGATCGCCAGTGGTCTATGCATCACAGGGTCGCGCACTCGTGTCCTCCCAAGGGCAGGGGGGAGAGTCGTCCACGCCCAACGGTGGGGGGGATCGAATGCACCCTGAGATCTCTGAGCAGAACACCCTGCTCATCTCAGACACTCCCTTGCCTCCCCCCATTTCCTCGCGGGGGAACCTGCCCGAGCCGACGCTGACCCAGGGGACCGTCATCAGCGGGCGGTACTGTCTCATGGAGGAGCTCGGACGAGGGGGGTTCGGGACCGTCTGGAAAGCCCTCGACACCATCACGGACAACCGCGCCGTTGCGATCAAGTTTTACACAGGCATCTACCAGAGCGACACCCCGGTGCTCGACGAGATCCGGCGCGAGGCGGGCGTCGCGCTCGACCTGACCCATGAGCGCATCGTCCGGCTTTACATCTTTGACGTCGAGATATTCGAGGGGCGGCCCCTCGCTCATCTGGTCTTCGAGCTCCTGCGCGGCCCCACGCTCCGCCACATCCTCAAGGCCCGGGGTTCCCTCACCCTGCCAGAGACTCTGGTGATCACGGAGCAGATCTGCGAGGGATTGGACTATCTTCACGGGAAGCATGTGATCCACTGCGATCTCAAGCCTCAGAACATCATCCTGTGTGAGCCCCTGGGCGATCTC
>JAFGKF010000226.1 GCA_016928695.1 Candidatus Sumerlaeota bacterium
GCCGTGGTCCTCCTGGGACATTGAGATGATCCCATGGTGCCTCGAGCACGACGCGGGGATCACGGCCTTTATGCCATCTCCATCAATAGGTGTCGTACGAGTAGGTGTCGTGCGAGTAGGACTCCATCTGCTGCTCGCAGAGCTGCTGGTCCTGCTGGTTGTACTCCTGCCAGGAGCTGTCGGCGCTCTCGGAGTCTGTGTTGAGGTGGATTTCCCGCGTCAGTCCCTCAGCGCCTGCTCGAGATCCTCGATGATGTCCTCCGCGTCCTCGCAGCCCACCGCCAGGCGCATCAGCCCGTCGGTGATCCCCAGGCGGTAGCGCTCCTCGCGCGTGCAGTCGTAGTAGGAGATGGTGGCCGGGTGGGTGATCAGCGCCTCGACCCCCCCGAAGCTCGGACCGATGTAGAAGAGCTGCAGCCGCTCGAGAAAGCTCAGGGCCCCATCGATGTCGCAGTCGATGTCGAATGTCACCACCCCGCCGAAGCCGCTCATCTGCGCCTTCGCCGTCTCATGGTGGGGGTGGCTCTTCAGTCCAGGGTAGTGGACCCGCTTGATGCGCGGGTGCCCCTCGAGAAACTCGGCCACGCGCTGACCGCTCCGGTTCATCTGCGCCATCCGCAGCGGGAAGGTCTTGAGCCCACGGATCAGGAGGTAGCTGACGAGCGGGTCGATGACGCCCCCCATCGTGCGGCGGAACAGGCGGATCGTCTCGATCATGTCCGGCGATCCCAGCACGACCCCGGCGAGCAGATCGTTGTGGCCCGCGAGGTACTTTGTGCACGAGTGGACCACGAGGTCGATGCCGAACTCCAGCGGGCGCTGGTTGAAGGGCGTCGCGAAGGTGGAGTCGCTGATGACGGTGATTCCCCGGGGCTTGAAGATCTTCGTCACCCGCTCCATGTCCATGATGTTGAGATAGGGGTTGGTGGGCGACTCGCTGAAGAAGATCCTCGTGTTCGGGCGGATCGCCGCCTCCATCTCCCCGTAGTCGCACATCTTGACGATGGTCGCCTCGATGCCGAAGCGCGGCAGCGCATTGGTCGTGAAGTCGAGCGTTTTCTTGTAGGCGTCGTCGGTGATGATCATGTGATCGCCCGACCGGAGCAGCGCCAGCAGCGTCGTGCAGATCGCGTTCATCCCCGAGGCGAACAGGATCGCGTCCCTCGCCCCCTCGAGCACCGCCAGCTTGCGCTCCGCCGCCTCCTGCGTCGGGTTGCCGTAGCGCCCGTACTCATGGTGCGCGAGCCGCTTCTCGGCGAAGGCCTTGATGTGCTCGCGGTCCCGGAAGATGTAGGTCGATGTCTGGACGATCGGTGTCGTGATGGCGTTGTAGTGGTTGAAGCGCTCCTCGCCCGCATGCACCGCCAGAGTGGAGAATCTCTTCATCATGCACTCCCTGTCTCGGCCTGGGTGGCCATTGCCCACAGGCTCATCGCGCGGTGAGGTGACACTGTCAATGGTGATGCGCCCACACGCGGGGGATGAGGGGGGCGCAGTTTCCCGGTGGGTCAGGGGGCGCTGAGATGCCCGGAGTCATGGGCAAGCATCACTCCCGCACGGCCCAGGGCAGGGGAGCGGGCCGGTGATAATACCGGGTCCTCAGAAGATCGCGCACTCCACCCCAGTTGTCGCGGATGTTTCCCAGGTGGTAGTGGATGTTCCCGGGCGCTCCCATCTCGCGCGTCAGCCTCATCTGAAGATCGTACTCCTCGACTCCCCAATTGTGATCCTCGTCCGCCACCCGGTAGGTCGCGTTCCCCGGGACGAGCAGCGTGTCCCCGAGTTCCTGATCGAGCCACCACCGGAGCAGGGCACTGTAGCTCTGCGGCGCCTGATACGTGGGCCAGTAGAGCTGGGGTGCCAGATAGTCGAGCCATCCCTGCTCCGCCCAGTGCTTGGGATCGGCCCACATCTGAGCCCACTGATCGAATCCCTCGATGCCCGGTGGATGGCCAGGGCGCCAGATGCCGAACGGGCTGATGCCGAATCGGCAGTCGGGGTCGATGGCCCGGATCTCGTGGCTCAGCCGCTCGACGAGGCGGTTGACATTGTCCCGGCGCCAGTCGTCGCGCTCCAGCGTGCCGCCCCCCTCCCGGTATCGCCGCCAGCTCGCGTCGTCGTCGAAGGCGATCTCGTTCCCCTCCGCGTCGGTCTCCGGGTAGGGGTAAAAGTAGTCGTCGAAGTGCACACCGTCGATGTCGTAGCGCCGGACGACGTCGAGGATGACGCCCACCGTGTGGTCCATGACCTCCGGCTCACCCGGGTCGCACCAGAAATGTCTGCCATAGCGCCTCACCAGGTCCGGCCGTGTCGCGAGGATGTGATTGGGCGCCAGGTCGCTCACCGTCGTGTGGTATCGGGCGCGGTAGGGGTTGAACCAGGCATGGAGCTCCAGGCCCCGCGCATGGGCCTCCTCGATGGCGAACTCGAGCGGATCGTAATGCGGATCGGGGGCCTCACCCATCTCACCCGTGAGGTACTCCGACCAGGGTTCGAGCGGTGAGTCGTAGAGCGCGTCGCCCGCCGTCCGCACCTGGAGGATCACCATGTTGAGATTCACATCCGCGGCCGCATCGAGCAGCTCACACAGCTCCTCGCGCTGCTGCGCGGCGGGCAGGCCGGGCTCCGACGGCCAGTCGATGTTGTTCACCGTCGCGATCCACGCTCCCCGCAGCTCGGGGGGATCGAGAGCCGAGGGCTCCTCCCACTTCGGAGCGGAGCAGTGAAGAAGCGGCAGAGTCAAAATCAGAGGGAGGCCGAGATTGCCCCCCAGGCTTCGGTGTCCAACAGATCTCATCAGACCATCTCCTGTCATGGGATCAGCCCGCTCGCGCCGGTGACACAGCCCCTGTCAGCATCCCCCGGGAGGGGCTCCCGGATATCGAGCCTGAGCTCGGCCACAGGGAGAGGCAATGGCTCATTGAATCGAATCGAAGCATGGGGGCGGGAGTCAAAGCGCAGGTGTCGGTGGTGTTGGAGCTGACCCATGTGCGGGAAGTGGAACACTTTTCTGAAATACGTCCTGGATTTCAGTGGAAATTGAAGCCACTCTGTCGCAGCTCAGAGAGTGTCACATCACACAGCGGAGGTGCGGAACGATGAGATGGCACCTGTGGACCATGGCACCGCTCGTGATCTGCCTGAGCGCGTGCGGGACATGGCAGACGACAGTGGGCGAGAGGGCCGCGCCCGCGCCGAGCGTCACCGTGCAGACTGAGCCCGCGCCGAGCGTCACGCCCCGGATCGAGGGCATGGCGAGATTCGCCCTGACGCCCGAGACACAGTGGCAGGCCATCATCGAGTATGAGGACGTCGCCATCGGTCAGAGCCCCGCGGGCTGGCTGCGCGTGACGGCGGGAGGGGTCGAGGACGCGACCTGGGAGGTGATGCAGGGCCCGGAGGTCCCGTCGCGGACCCATGTGCTCGGGGTGACGGCCCCCAGCGATGCGCCCCGCGACGCGGTTCACATGCTCTGGACCGACAAGATCGGCTTCGAGGATGGGACAGTGCGTGTCGATGTCTTGCCCCGCGGGGGCGAGCGCTGCCAATCCGTTGGACTCGCCTGGCGGGTTCAGGATGGGCTGAACTACTACGTCTGCCGCTGGGATGCGCTGGCCCGTGATCTGATGCTGGGTGTGGTGGTGAACGGCGAGCTGCGAACTCTGGGCACCTGGACGACAGACCTCGCCGTGGGGGAGTGGCACCGCATCCAGATCGAGCACACCGTGGGCGAGATCAAAGTGCAGTTCGCCGGCGCGGAGCGCCTCGAGGCCCAGGACAACACCCTGATCGAGGCGGGCGGCGTTGGCCTGTGGACCGAGGGGGATTCCCAGGCGGCCTTCGACGGGCTCATCGTGCAGCCGGGGGGAGGGAGCTGACCCGAGCTCCGATCAGGGGGCCCTGTGAAAATGGTGATGGTGCCGGAATTCCCATTCCGGCACCGCGGAGCAGTGTGGCTGCAGATCAGCGGGATGCCCATGCACTGAAACCAAGGCCCTGGCGACCGCTGCGGTGAGACGCATCTCCCGCTCTTTGGGCCTTTGACAGTGGCCGATCCCCGTGGCAGCCTCCCCGCTCGGGTCGCAGGAGGCGACGGGTGAGACGCGAGAGGGGTGCAAGACTGGGGTGGCGGGGCACGTCGAGGAGATCGATCCGCCACAGCGGAGGAATCACAATGCATCAGTGCGCTTCACTGAAAATCATCGGGAAGAGCAGGATTGCCCTGCTCATGATCGTCGGCCTGGTCTTCACCCTGGCCTTGCCCCTGGGGGCTCAGACGCTGTTTGGGCCGGCGACGAACCACAGCACCGGCACGGCCTCCTCCTGGGTGACGGCGGGGGACTTCGATGGGGACACGGACCAGGATCTCGCTGTGTCCAACGCCATCACAAACGATGTCTCCCTTCTGTTCAACCTCGGCGGTGGCAGCTTCGGCACCGCGGTGAATGTGTCGGCGGGCACCGAGCCCTACAACGTGGAGGCGGGTGACCTCGACGGTGACCTGGACCTCGACCTCGCCGTGGCCAACCGCGTGGGCGACAGCGTCACGGTGCTGTTCAACGACGGCTCAGGGACGTTCGGGACCTCGACGAATATCCCACTGGTGGGTTGGCCCTGGGGCCTGGCTGTCGAGGATCTCGATGGGGACACGGACCTCGACCTGGCTGTCGCCAACAGCGACAGCGACGAGCTGGCGCTGCTGTTCAATCAGGGCAGCGGGACATTTGCGACACCGGTTCTCCTCACAGCCGGCGATGAGCCGCGCTCCGTGGTGGCCGCGGATCTCGATGGCGACACCGACCCCGATCTCGCCATGGGGAACTTTCTCGACAACGACATCTGGATCTATCGCAACGGCGGTGGGGGCAGCTTCAGTGTGATCGGGACACACGCAGTGAGCTGGGGCCCCTCGACGCTGGCGCCGGGGGACCTGGATGGCGATCTGGACATCGACCTGGTCTCATTCAATGCCGCCTCGCATGAGGCTTCAGTGCTCCTGAACAACGGCGATGCCACTTTCGCCACCTCCGTGGAATACGCTGTGGGCGATCGACCCCTGGGAGGGACGGTGAGCGATCTCGACAACGATGGTGACCTCGACATCATCTCGGCGAACGAGCTCGTCGACTTCATCTCGCTCCTTCTCAATCAGGGCGATGGGTCCTTCCCCACGCGCGAGGATTATCCCGTGGAGTACGGACCCGTGGCCGTGGAGGCGGTGGACCTCAACGGCAACAGCATTCCGGATCTGGTCACCGCGAATTGGTTCTCGAGCTCAGCGTCGGTGCTGATGAACACCACCCTCCCGGTCGAGCTGAGCGTGTTCACGGCCGACTGAGCCGAATTGTCGCATCATCCCGTTGTGCAATTCGCGATCACAGCGCCGCTGCTCATCATCGCAATGGCATGGGCCAACCTCGCCCACTGACCACGCCCCCCGCCCTCGCTCTGCTGCCGCGGGCAGGTCAGTTCAGATCGAGTCGGGGATCACCGAGATCGAGGCGATACATGATCTGATTGTAGTCATAGCGCGGCGTCGGGCAGATGCCCTCCACCAGGAATGTGGAGTGAGTCCCCTCGAAATAGATCAGCCGTCCTCCCTCCTGATCGAAAAAGGGATGGTGCACGGGATTGTAAAATGAATATCGGTCATGCGTGACGATCCGCCGGGCTGGCTCCCATGGGCCCAGGGGCGAGTCGGCCTCGCTGTACCAGATCTCGCCGAGCAGCGACGGCCCCCCGAAGATCTGCTCACCGATCATCACCCATCGCCCCCGGAAATCGTTGGGTTGAATGGAGCCGGCGTGGATGGCGATGCGGTCTCCGGTCTCAGCGTCACGCACATCCCACCAGATCTCCTCGGTCGAGATCAGCCCCGCCGTGATGAGATCGCGCTGCTCGGCGGGGCCGATGGGGTCGGTGTCCGGCTTCCAGTCCCAGACGAGGTCACCGTCCTCGTCCCGCTCGACAGCGGGATCGCCGTCCCGGAGGCGCTGGCCAGGGGCCAGGCATGTGAAGCCCTCATAGGATGAGGTGTCGAGGATGGCCTCCGGCCGCGCGCCCACCCGGACCGTGGGGAAGGGATTGCAGAAGAGAAACCACTCCTCGCCGCCCTCCTCGAAGCGGACGGCGTGGCCGTGCGGATGGAGCCTCTCGTCGAGGTCAAGGGAGACCACGGGTTCGAAACACTGCTCCTGATCGCTGTGTTCGACAATCCCCTGCTCCAGCAGCTCTCCCAGGGTGCGCACCCGCGCGAAGTGGGCGAAGAGACGCGCCTCACCAGCCTCATCCTCAGTGACCATGAGACCTGAGATCCACACCGGCCCCGGTCCCTCGATGGGGCACATGGGGCGCGAGAGTCCGCCCTCATCGACGAAATAGGTGAGATCGATGCCGAGGCCGGGATCCAGGCCACCCCCGCTCGGCAATTCAGAGGTGGCGCCGGAGACCTCGAAAATGCCCAGGGGATAGGAGGGCCGACTCGTGTCACCCCAGAACCAGTGGATCTTGCCCTCATAGACAACGGCCTGGGCCGAATCCTGTCCCATGACCTGCCCGTTGAGGAGCGGCTCAGCGATGGGGGGGGTGTCGCCGAGCAGCACACTGTCGCGATAGATCCCCTGACCGGTGATGCGATACAGGCGCTCCGCGATGTTGACACGCTCCATCTCGATCGTCGTCTCCCCACCCGGCAAAGTGTGGACCGTGACCCCCGCGAAGCCGAAGGCATCCTCGGGGAAGCGATACCCATGGCTCCGGACACGGAGGTGGACCCTCCGGTCCATGAGACCGGGCTCCTCAAAAGCCACCACACCCGCGCTGTCGGTGACGAACGTGACACTGTTGGTGGTTGTGAGCTCGACGAGAGGGATCCCACGCCGGGTGGAGGCGTCGACCACGGTGATGCGATGGGGCTGGGACGCTGCGCAGGGAGTGATTCCCACCATCACACCCAGAAGCAGCAGTGTGCGTGGTGCAGCGCACCGCATTGATGATCGGCGTCTCGCCACTCCGGTCATGGGACAAGGAGGCGATGCTCCCCGCACCACCGCTGTGGGAAACAGAGTCAGCAGGGACAGCCCATTGAACAGAGATCTCATCGCATCGGAACGATGCTCACGCGCATGCCATTTGTCAATTGCACCGGTGTGCCATGCGCGTGCCTTGGAGTGCAAGGCAACCCACTGGGCAGGCGGGACACTTGACAGATCGGGCAAATGCGATCTTGATCCCGTGAGGGGTGAGATCAGAGAGTCGACGATTTGGAGATGAGCGCCCTTCGATTCCTCACGCCTGCTCTGTGTCTCGGCCTCATCGCCCAGATGGGAACGTGGGGTCAGAACTCGCCCCCCGATATCTACGAGGGGGCGCCCTATTTCGATGACAGCAGCGAGACGACGCAGAACATCCTCCCCTTCAACATGGGGGAAGTCGAAAATCGACAGCTCCACACGATAGACAGCGACGATGATGTGGACTGGGGCATCTGCCCTCAGTCCCCGGATCTGGCACCCAACAAACAGTGGGCCCTGGAGATCGGGAACACCGTCATCCCGCTGGACGGCCAGCTCCTCGTGGAGGTCTATGAGAACGGTCCGCAGTCACCCCCCACCAAGACCCTGATCATCCCCCCGGGGCAGGCGAGTGGCTCGATCAGCTGGTGGCAGGATCCGTATCTCGATCAGATCTGTTGCTCCGTGCGGGCGCTGGGCTCATCGAGCCCCGCGATGAGCTATGAGATCTGCTACACCTCCCCTGTGGGGTCAACGCTCCCGGTGAATCCCGTCGTGGAGCGCACAATCTTCGCCGCGCCGGAGGAGAGCGGTGCGGGGAGCGCTGACGCAGCGGCACAGGGGGCAGTGGAGATCAACCCCGGCGATGGAAGCCTCTACTCTCTGCACAGGGTGGAGTTCCCCGGACACGTGCTGACCACTGCCGACGATCCCGACCGGATCGAGATCACCATGCGATCGGCCACGCTCTTCGACCGCGCATCGGCCGGGCCGGGTCAGAATTTCCCCAACCAGAGTGTGGCGCTGTTTGTGATCGAGACGCACAGCGCTCTGGGTCAGCCGATCGCCTTCACCGACCCGGTCAACATCACCGTCCAATTCGTGGAGCGCACTGACCCCTCGCGGACCGACGTGGTGACGCTCGACACCATGCCGGGCGATCCGTCGCAGATGCGCTTGGCCAGGGATGTGCAAGTGGGCCTCGAGGTCGACTTCCAGCTCCTGGGGGAGCCCGGCGAGAGTGTCAACACGTTCGAGGGAGTGGTGACTCTTGAGGGGCTCGTCGGCCTGACCGGCTCCGACGGGAAGGGGACGTGGGGAGCGGCTGTGGATCCCTCAGCGACCGTTGCCCTCGGCCTGGGCGACCTCATCGGCCATCTCCTCGGCACGGATCCGATCCCCGAGGCAGATCAGGATCTGGTGGACTTCAACGATGATGAGGGGCTTGACGCCGCCGATGTGGTCTCGAGGTTCAATGCGCTGAATCAGACCCCCTGAGCAGGGGCCAGGGGACAGTGGTCAGGTGACAGGAGATGAAAGGACGGGGACCGGTGGGGGGATTCGAGGCCAGGATCCGCTGATCGCTGATCAGCTCACAGTGAAAGGTGGGGTGCTGATTGGAGATGCATATGACTGTGAAAAAAGGGCTTGGCAGCTCAGGTGGCGACAGGCAGGTCACCCCCTTGCCCCTGAGTGAAGAGGGGGGAGCGGCCCAGGATCTGGTGAAATATCCACCACTCTGTGGTTGATTTTCCACCACTCGTGTGGTCCTCTTCATGCCATGTTCCAGCGCAACATCACCTCTCGCATGCTCGCCGCCCTGGGAGACAACCCAGTGGTGATGCTTCACGGGGCACGGCAGACCGGCAAGACAACCCTGGTTCGAACCTTGGCTGAGAGTGAGCACAGGGCCCGCTACATGACATTTGATGACGCTGGCGTCCTGGCAGCGGCCGAGAGCGATCCCGCGGGTTTCCTCGCAGGTCTGGGAGGCCCGGTGATTCTCGATGAGGTGCAGAGAGCGCCGGGGCTCTTTCTGCCCCTCAAGGCCGAGGTGGATCGGGATCGGCGACCAGGTCGCTTTCTGCTCACCGGGTCCGCACACGCCCTGCTGCTTCCCAGACTGGCGGACTCGCTCGCAGGGCGCATGGAGGTCCTCACGCTCAGACCCATCTCCCAGGGTGAGCGTGAGGGGGTGACCGAGGGATTCATCGATGCTCTCTTTGCCAAGCGACTGCCTCCTCTGCATCCGGAGTCATCGTCCTCGGTCAGTCTGGAGAGCCGAGTGCTCGCGGGTGGCTTTCCCGAGGTTCTCACCCGGAGAGACAGAGCACGCCGCAGAGCCTGGTTCGGCTCGTACATCACCGCTCTTCTTCAGCGGGATGTCAGAGACTTGGCAGCCGTGGAGCGACTCGCCGAGTTTCCTCGCCTGCTGTCACTTCTGGCGACTCGCTCCGGCAGCCTGATCAATTTCGCCTCCCTCGCGGGTGATGCTGGGATTCCCCAGAGCACCCTGAAGCGCTATGTCGCTCTGCTGGAGGCGATTTTCCTGGTGGAGTTTCTTCCCCCATGGTTCGCCAACATCGGCAAGCGGCTGGTGAAGTCGCCCAAGATCTATCTCAGCGACTCTGGGCTGATGGCCCACCTTCTCGGGCTGAGTGCTGAGCGCATCGCCGAGGACCGCAACCTCCTGGGGCCGCTCCTGGAGACCTTCGTCGTGTCGGAGCTGCGCAAGCAGACGGCGTGGTGCAGAGCCCAACCTCAGCTCCACCATTGCCGGACCCAGAGGGGGCATGAGGTTGACATCGTGCTCGAGGATCACCGTGGCCAGCTGGTCGGGATCGAGGTGAAAGCCTCAGCCACGGTGAGCGCGGATGACTTCAGAGTTCTCCGCGATCTGAGTGAAGCCCTCGGCCCGAGGTTTCACAGAGGTGTCGTTCTCCACACTGGCCAGGAGACCATCCCCTTTGGCAAAGGCCTCAACGCATTGCCCATCGGCGCGCTCTGGCGGTTGGGAGCGAAGGGGGGGTGAGCCTCCGGGCAGGGGTCACTGGTGGCATGGGAAGTGGAGTGGTGAGTGAGATTGAGATGTCGATGAGACACCCACCTGATCCGACAGGGATGGTGATCCGTCAGTGTCAACCGGATTCAGACTATCTGCTCTGGGGAAATGTTGCCTCGGTGACGTGCGCGGCGGCGCTCACGCACCGGCCAGGGGCTCGGCCGTCTTGCGCGCCACGACCATGATCTCCATCTCGTCCAGGTCCAGCGGCCTCTTCCCCCAATTCCCCGCAGTGCCTCCCCCCATGCTGACCACGGACAGCCCCGCGAGGCGGAGAAGCAGCGCCAGCTCCGTCGGAACGAAGCCCCGTTCCCGCACCGCGACGGCGTCCAACCCCTCGCGCGGAGGGTGGGCGGAGGATACGGCGAGCGACTGCAGATCGAACTGCCCCGCCGCAACTTCGCTGTCCGTGGCCCGTCGCAGCATGGCGACCCCGTTCAGGACGGTGAGCATCGCCTTCGCATCCGGCTTCAGACTGCGCGAGATATTGCGGAGGATGGCCAGAGGTTGCTCGATCGGGTCGTCTGTCTGACTCAGAAGCCCAAAGGCCCCCTCGCACAGGCAGATGGCCGCATCGAACCTCTGGGGGAGGGAGAATCGGGTGGCGTCCGAGTGGATCCATTCCACGGACACGCCCGCAGCGTCGGCCGCCTTGGCGGCTCTGGCGAGCATCTCGGTGGACAGGTCGATTCCCGTGACGGCGTATCCGCGTTTGGCCAGCTCGACGGCGTGGCGTCCGGTGCCGCATCCGACGTCGAGAATCGAGCCGCCCTGTGGCAGCGACAGCTCGCCGAGGAGGAACTCCACCTCACGGAGCGTGTTCTGCACGAACACATTGTCGTCGTAGATGGGCGCGTGCTCATCGAAGAACCGCTGCCATGATGTTCTCTCTGTCATCGTGATGTGCCGTTCTCTGTCCAGGGTGATGTCTCAGTGTGCGCGGGATCTGAAACAGAGGGGAGCGGGGCTGTCCAGGTTGAAGTGGGTTGGGGGGATCAGTCTCTCTGTGCGGATTCAGTGGACGGCGTGGATCGCCGGGTGCTTGACAGAGGGGCGATCAGAGGAGAGTGATGGGACAACTTCCTTCCAGACCAACTCAGCCGAGAGGAACTGCCTGATGAGCAGGGGCAAGGACAGCAGACACCGAAAACGCAAGGAGCAGGCGAAGCGCCAGCGAGAGGCAGAGAGGCACCCGCCACATGCGCCGCGCGGTGTGCCGTCGAACATCACCCTGCTCTGCATGAGCCCCACTTCACTGTCGGGTATCCTGGGGCGCTCATACGAGGCGGAGCGATACCTGTTTCAGGTGCGCCGCCTCGTCGAGAGCAACGAGTGCAAGAGCATCGAGGAGGCGAACGCTCTCCTCGCCCAGATGAGTGGATTCGGCTGGAAGGAAGCCCTGGACGACTCCGAGCCACCGACGCCGGAGGAGGATGCCCGGGAGCTGGCCTACCGGGCGATGGAGGCCACCGACCTCGAGACCGCCGTGGCAATGGCCATGGCCGCCCTCGAGATCGATCTCTGCTGCGTGGACGCCATGACGGTGCTGGCGCAGGTGAGCTCCCGGACGGACAAAGAGCGAATCGAGCATCTCGGCATGGTCGTTGACCGGGCCAGGGTGCTCCTGGGCGAGGAGTTCTTCGAGAAGCACCGGGGCGAATTCTGGCGCGTTCTCGAGACGCGCCCCTACATGCGAGCGCGCCAGCAGCTCGCCGATCTCCTCTGGCTGAAGCGCCGATTCGACGAGGCCATCGCCCACTTTGAGGGGATGCTCGATCTGAACCCCGACGACAACCAGGGCGTGCGGGCCATGCTGCTCAGCAGCTATCTGACCGTCGGCAATCTCGGCGGGGCAAGGCGCCTGTTCCGGGAGTACAGCCGCGAGGACACCGCCTTTTTCCTCTGGGGGCGAGTCCTCGAGCGCCTCCTGGCCGGCGACGAGCGCGCCGCGCGGAGCGCGCTGGCCACGGCACGCCGCGACAATCCATTCGTCCAGGACTTCCTGATCGGAAAACGGCGCCGGGGCAACCACCCACCGAGCTTGTTCGAGGCCGGCGATGAGGACGAGGCCAGGTGCTGTGCCTTCGTTCTGGGACCGGCATGGAAACGCCACCGCGAGGCGAAGCGGTGGCTGAAGGCCCAAGCAGAGACCACATGACAGGAGAAACCGCCCCCCCGTGGACGAGAAAACGCTGATCGCCAAACTGCAGTTGATCGAAGCGCTCTTTGCCGGAGCCGCCACCGACGGCGAGCGCGTCGCCGCCGAGCGCGCCCGCGAACGCATGCTCGAGCGGCTGAGGTTCACCGAGCGCCAGGATCCCGCCGTCGAGCACCAGTTCCCCATGCCCGACATGTGGGGGCGCAGGGTCTTCGTCGCCCTGCTCCGGCGCTATGGGATCGCCCCCTACCGCTACCGGGGACA
>JAFGKF010000227.1 GCA_016928695.1 Candidatus Sumerlaeota bacterium
ATGCCGAGCTCTTCGCCGACCTGCAGCACGCCTACAACGAGATCCAGGAGGTGGACACGCTCAAGTCGAACTTCCTCTCGACCATCAGCCACGAGCTCCGCACGCCGCTGACCTCCATCCTGGGGTTCGTTCAGCTCATCCTCGAGGGGCGCGCCGACGGTCCGATCAACGAGACGCAGCGGCGGCTGCTCATGCGCGTGGTCGACAAGTCGCGCGACCTCCACAGCATGGTCAACGACATCCTCGAGATCGCCGAGATCCAGGCGGAGGGCCTCGTGCGGCTCGACCCCGAGCCGGTCGCCGTCGAGGAGATCGTCGGGCAGGTGATCGACCGCGTGGCGCAGCGGCGCCGCACCGCCGAGGTGGAGATCGAGCACCGTCTGCCAGCGCAGCCTCTGCCGCTGGTCATGGGCGACTTCCAGGCGGTGGAGCGGGTGTTTTACCACATCATCGACAACGCCCTGAAGTTCATCCCCGTCCGCGGCAAAGTGGCCGTCAGCTACCGCTCGCTGCCGGGACACGTCGAGGTCTCGGTGCAGGACACCGGCATCGGCATGGCGCCCGAGCATCTCGGCAAGATCTTCGACCACTTCTACCAGATCGAGAACGACCTGAGCCGGGCCTACAACGGCGTCGGCCTCGGGCTGACGATCACGAAGAAGCTCTTGACCCTCCTCGACGCCCCGATCCACGTCGAGAGCGAACTGGGCAAGGGCACCACGATGACCGTGTCTTTCAAAGTCGCGGACGTCGAAGAGCCGGCGCCGTGAGGGTCATGGAGTCTCAGGTGGCTGGTGACTGAGCTCGCTTCTCCATGAACACCAGCGTCACTTTCTCACTCACGGGCCGCTCCGCGAAGACTCGATAGCCGAGACCTCTGTAGAGATGGAGATTGCGCTCGCTCCGGTGGCCGGTGAAGAGCTCGAATCGCTCGGCCTCCTGAAAGTGCTCTTCGATCGCGGCCATCATCCGCTTGCCCAGGCCGCGCCCCTGGTGATCGGGGTGCACGATCAGCCGCCCGATGTGGCAAGTGCCGTCTCGCAGACAGGCTCTGACCGATCCCACGATCTCGCCATCGGCGACCGCCTTCAGAATCACCTGGGTTTCGAAATCCGCTCTCATCTCCTCCAGCGTCTGCGTCAACGGCGGCAGGGTGTGGTCGTCATAGATCTCCGCCTCGCTCCGATAAGCGAGCCGCTGGAGAACCAGGATCTCCTCAGCATCGTCGGGAGTGGCGGGGAGGAGGGGCATGATGTGTTCCTCGGCTGAATCCGCTCCATCAGAGTGGTCTGATGATCACATTTCCCCATCACTCTGGGGAACAATCAACCTGAATGACTGCACCATTCTGTCAACCTGTGGTGCCAGGGTGGCTTCCATCTGCCCTGGCAAAGCGCTGACAATCAAGATCGCATGGCCCTCGGCAACGAAGCTCCACTGTCTCCAGACCGAGCCGGGCCGCTCCCCGGCACAGTGGTGATACAGCGCTTCAAAGTCGGCAACTGAGACGATCTCCATATCCTCCACGGATGGCGGATCCGGAGAGAGTGACATGCTGCGGAGTGCAAAGTGCTCTCTGACCTCTGCAAAGAGATCGGGATTCTCCTCAGACTGGGTGAAGTGCCCAAGATCATAGATGTCCATGCCGCAGGGCAAGCCTTCGGGCGCAAACCAGGAGTAGAGACCTCGGTCCTCGGAAATCCATCCCTCCTCGAGATTCACCTGAAAGATGGGACCGGATTCTGAGCGGCGGAAGACGAACTGTCTGATGTCGGGATCCCATTGCCACTCACATCGCATCTGTCGCGCGATGTGATCGAAGATCTCACCCCATGTGGGTTGGTAGAACGGCGGATAGGGATAGACCACCTGCGCACTGTAAAGTCCCGGATCATCGTTCTCGGCGACGATCCACACATTGGCGAATGCGAAGCTTGAGCTCATGAAACTGTGAAATGTGCTGAGCTGCGTGAATCCGTTGAACGGCTGCGCCGTCAGCACGTCCGGATCGATGTCGGGGGCCTCCAAGGTGGGTCCCTTCATCGTGATCGCGGGCTCCTGCGTCTGGGCAGAGACAATCGGAGAGAGCAGCAGGATCAAAATGAGGATGCGGTGCACTGTTGGCCCTCCATGAATAGAACGTCCTGAACATTGACCGCAGCGAGCAGGGGAGAGTTTGGCCGATCAGGTCTCAGGAGCACTGGCATGACGTACCGCCGCGCGCCAGCGCGGTGTTTTTGGAATAACCTAACCCCCCCAACCCCCCTTCCCTGAAGCGGAAGGGGGGAGTTCACTGAGGTGCAGAGCATCGGACCGCCGCGCGCCAGCGCTCTCTCTTGCCCACAAGTGCCCGGCCCCCTTTCCTCTCCAATGGTGAATGGAGAATGGTGAATGGACAAAGAGGTCAGCCCTGGTTGCCTTCCTCCTGCTCCCCCATTCTCTTTAGGGAAGGGGGGTCGGGGGGGGTTAGGTCACGTCCTGTTGCGCCCCGTCCGGGGCTTGACGTCTTTTTCTGGACTGTCCAGGGCCGACGTCCGTCCTCGCCCTGGCGGGCTCGGACGGACTCTGGCC
>JAFGKF010000024.1 GCA_016928695.1 Candidatus Sumerlaeota bacterium
GAGGGGTCAGGGCTTCGTCGTGAGCTCAGCCGAACGGGTGAGGGGGAAAGCTGGAGAAAGAGATCAGAGTGAGGGCGGTTCGCGAAACGCCCTCACCTCGTCTGTATCTCCGTCCTCTCGATGCCCACTCGGTCGCCGAGGCGAACCTCCTGGCCGAGGATCTGACCGAGAAGGCGCAGCGGATCGAGCGATCCCTCGCTGCCACACGCCAGGCGGGCCTCGAGGGTCACCCGCCGATCCGATGATTCGCCGATCCGGAGATCGGTCGTCAGCGCGCGAAAATCCCGCGTCTTGACACGGGGAGCACTCCCACGCTTCCCGTTGCGCTTGCTCCGATTCCGCTTGGGGCGGCTCCGATCCTCGACGGGGCAGGTCTCGAGCGCGAGGAACGCCTCGACGCGCTCCGCCACCGCCTCCGCGCTCAGGCCCAGCGACTCACGCGGCTCGTCAAGCGTGATGCGATAGTCCGCGTGCGTGGCCTCCGCCTGGATGTTGCCGCCGTGCACCTCGCCCGTCCCGATGAGGTGGAATTCGATTCCGGGAATCGATGCGTCACGCAGCGCAGCCACCCACTGCTCGGGATCGCCGTCGCGCTCGAGCAGGATGTCGGCCCCCTCCGCGTGGCTCGTGTAGCCGAGAGGCAGCGGCGGTGTGAACATGACCCGCGGGCGCGGATGGAAGCCCTGGCTGAAGGCGACCGGCAGCCGCGCGCGGGCGATGATCCGATGAATCGTCTTCGCATAGTCGAGGTGCGAGAGATACTTGGCCACGCCCGTCTTGGTCATGCGCACACGCATCCGCACGACCGGCTCGGGATTGTCCGTCGTCGGCTCGGGCTTGCTCAGCGTCTCGGGCGGCGGCGGGGCTTCGCCGAGACTCTCGTAGGTGTTCTGCGGCCTCTTCGTCACGACCACGTTCATGATCGACTCGAAGTCGCACGAGTCGCACCCCGCGCACTTGTCGAACGCACAGTCGGGCGTGAGGCGGGTCTCCAGCGACTTTTGCCTCTCGCGTGCGAGGAAGTTTTTCCCCAGCGCCGCATCGATGTGATCCCACGGCAGCGGGGCCTCGAGGTCCCACGGTGAGTGGACGATGCGGTCGGTGTCCACCCCCTCCTCCTCGAGGGCTCGCCGCCACAGGTCGAGCCGGAAGTGCTCGCCCCAGCCGTCGAGCCGGACGCCGCTCCGCCAGGCGCGGAGCATCGCCATCCCGACGCGTCGATCGCCCCGCGCAAGGACGCCCTCGATCCACGCCTGATCCGCCGAGTGGGGCCGGACGGTGACGTTTCGGCAGCCGCGCAGCGCGTCGGCGACGAGATGCCAGCGCCGGTTGACCTCATCGCGGTCGAGCTGCGGCTCCCACTGAAAGGGCGTGTGCGGCTTGGGGATGAACGGCGAGACGCTGACGGCGATCTCGAACCGATTGCCCCAGAACCGCCGGCCGATCTCGACCGACCGCCGCGTGACGTCGACGATGCCCTGGAGATCCTCGTCCGTCTCCGTCGGCAGCCCGCACATGAAGTAGAACTTCAGCCGCTGCCACCCACGCGCGAAGACGTGCGCGACGACGTTGAGAAACGCCTCGTCGCTCAGCTCCTTGTTGATCACCGAGCGCAGCCGCTCGCTCCCCGCCTCGGGCGCGAAGGTGAATCCCGTCCGGCGGCCCTGCGAGATCTCCTCGGCGAACTGCACGTCGAACGCGTTGACGCGCAGCGAGGAGAGCGCGATCGAGACGTGATCGGCCCGGTGGCGCGAGTTGATCTCGCGCATCAGCGGCGCGAGCGCCGAGTAGTCCGCCGACGAGAGCGACATCAGCGAGACCTCGCGGTGACCCGAGCTGCGCAGCCCCTGCTCGGCGAGGTCAATGATCTGCTCGGGCGGACGCTCCCGCAGAGGGCGCGTGATCATCCCCGCCTGGCAGAAGCGGCATCCCCGCGTGCAGCCGCGCTTGATCTCGAGCGCGAAGCGGTCGAAGTTGACCTGTGTCAGCGGGACGACCGGCCTGACCGACCAAGTCTCCTGCGTGATGTCGAAGAGGCGGCGCTCGATCGTCTCGGGGACGTCATCGCGCGTGCGGCGGGGCATCCCATGCGCATCGGGCTCATAGAAGCGCGGCACGTAGACGCCGGGGATGCGGGCGAGGGAGAGGAGGAGTGCCCCCCGGTCAGGCCCCCTCACCCCTCTGCCCCCTCGCGCCGCCGCCGGAGCGGCTTTGGCGCGCGGGAGGCTCCCGCGAGGGGAGAGGGGGTGGGAGAACTGGGCGCAGGTTTCGAGGATCTCGATGACCACCTCTTCCCCCTCGCCGATGACGAACGCGTCGACGAAGGGCGCGAGGGGCTCGGGCGAGAGCGCGCCGGGACCGCCCGCGATGACGATGGGCAGCGGATCGGTGCGCTCCGACGCGAGCAGGGGAATGCCCGCGAGGTCGAGCATCTCCAGGACATTCGAGCAGTTCAGCTCATGCTGCAGCGTGAAGCCGATGACGCTGAACTCGCGCAGGGGTGTGCGGGTCTCCAAGCCGTGCAGCGGGATGCCCTCGCGCCGCATCGCGTCGGCCATGTCCGGCCAGGGGCAGCAGACCCGCTCGGCCAGAAAGTCGGGGTGGCTGTTCACCAGGGGATAGAGGATCTGATAGCCCTGATACCACATCGCGATGTCGTAGAGATCCGGGAAGGCCAGCGCGATCGAGGCCCGGACGGACGCGTGATCCCTCGCGACCGTGTTGATCTCCCCGCCCACGTAGCGCGCCGGGCGCTGCACGGAGAGGAGCAGGTCATCGCTCAGATCGATGCGGGGCGGCGCGACGCCGATCATGCCATGATTCGTGGAATGGATCCGGGTGGTGTGTCAATGAATCCGTCGGGATTCCCCTCTCCCAATCCCCCTCACCCGTTCGGCTGAGCTCACGACGAAGTCCTGACCCCTCGCGCCGCCGCCGAAGCGCTTTGGCGCGCAGGAGGCTCCCACCGGGGGAGAGGGGAACAGAAGAGAGGATCTTCCTCACCCCCCCTCTCCCTTCATGGGAGAGGGGGTTGGGGGGTGAGGGTGTATCATGGGAGAGGGGGCCGGGGGTGAGGGTGTATCAGGTGTGACGCCCCTCACACCCTCGACGGCTCGAGCTCGTACCGCCGCGCGGCGACGTTGGCGATGAGGCCGCCGATCAGGAAATTGGTGAGCATGGACGTCCCACCGTACGAGAGGAAAGGCAGCGGCAGCCCCGTGACAGGCAGCAGCGACAGACACATCCCAATGTTGAGCACGACGTGCGTCAGCAGAATGGTCAGAAGACCCACGGTCATGAGACCCCCGTGGTAGGTCCTCGCCTGAAAGGCGACCGCGGCGGCGAACACGGTGAGCAGGGCGTAGAGCGCGATGACCAACGTGCAGCCGATGAAGCCGAACTGCTCGCTGAGCGAGGGGAAGATGAAGTCGGTGTGCGCCTCCGGCAGGAGATCGAGCTCGGCGCGGCTGTACTCCGTCTCCGGGGCCTCATCGTCATCCTCGTCCTCCTGACCCAGCCGTCCCCAGAGCTGGCCCGAGCCAAGGCTGATGCGGACCTGGTGCATCTGATAACCCGCGCCCTGGATGTCGGCGGCAGGATTGAGAAACGTCCAGATGCGCTCGCGCTGGTACGGCTTGAGGTGAGGCCAGGCGAGAGCAATGCAGCTGAGGGCGAGCACCGCCAGCAGGAGCAGGTGGCGAATGCGCGCGCCCCCCATGAAGAGCATGACCCCGAGCATCGGGATGAGAACGGCGGCCGTGCCCAGATCAGGCTGTGAGGCGATGAGTGCCATGGGAACCGCCGTCAGAAAAATCGGCACCGCGAGCTGGGGCAGAGAGCGCCAGCGCCCCGGTCTCCGCGCGGCGAGATCGGCCAAGAGAAGCACCAGTGCGACCTTTATCAGCTCGGAGGGCTGAAATCGCAGAGGACCGATCGGATACCAGCTCTCCGCACCCTTGATGGAGCGGCCGAAGACCGGCAGCAGCAGCAGCGCGATGAGAAGCCCCACGTACGCGAAGGGCACGAGCCAGCGCATCCACGGGGGATTGATGGCGACCGCGAGCAGGAACACGACGATCCCCAGGGCGAGCCACACCGCCTGCTTCGGCGCATGGGGCTCGCCGGGCATCTCCGAGCCCGCGATCGCCGCGATGCCGATCAGCGTCAGCGCCACCATGCAGCCGAGGATGCCCCAGTGCAGATGGCGAAACACCCGCCGCTCGAACTGAAGCAGTGCCACGGCGGTCAGTCCTCCGGCACAAGCCCGCGGACGAGGAGATCGGCCAGCGGGGCGATCGCAGGGTAGACGAGCACGGCGATCGATCCCATGCGGGGGTGCCGCCCCCAGAGGGCGAAGGTGAGCACAGCGATCGCGATGTGACCCGCCAGGAGAAAGAGCAGCGCAAGAATGACCCGGATCCCCATCGAGTCGAGCCGATATGAGGGGCGCGTGGCACCCGCCAAACCCCCGAGCACCACCGCGACGAGGATGGGAATGCCCGTCGCCTCGCAGGCGAGCGCCCCCGAGGCCCATCCCAGGAGAAAGCCATGCAGAGCGCCCGCCTCGATGCCGAGCCGAAAGCCCACGAGGACAATGACGAGCAGCGCGAGATTGGGGGTGAACGTCTGCGACTGGAGGTGGGTCATCAGCGTGCCCTGAAGCGCGAGCACGATGTAGTCGAGGAGAAAGACCCGCAGGGGAACGCTGACGTCGATGGGCCGCTCACGGAGCTGGCGGACGAGATGATCGGGCGTCGATCTCACGGCTCCGCCTCCGCCGTCGCAGTGCCCGCGGTCACCTCCGGACTCGCGGCGAGGGCCTCCGCCGTCGCAGGCAGCGCAGTCATCTCCGCCGTAGCGGCCAGGGCCGTGACCTCAGGTGAGGTCACCAGGGGCTCGACCGGTGGCAGCAGCGCGCGCCCATCGAGTGCTCTCAGACGCGGCGGGGGACCGATCACGACGAGCAGTCCGCTGAGACGCCTGAGATCGGCGTGGGGCTCGACCATTGCGCGGAGCAAACCCCGCTCTGTCGCGCCGATCTCCGAGATGACACCGATCGGGATGCCGGGTGGATAGAGCGACCCCTCGTGCCCGGCCGTGATGATCTCCTGCCCCACGTGCAGAGGGAAACCCTGATCCTCGGGCAGGAAGGAGAGCGGCCTGAGTGCTCCCCGGCCGTGGATCAGACCCGGGCGCTCACCCGAGGCGATCAGCGCCGTGATGCTGACGTTCTCCTCCGTCATCAGGCGCACCATCGCGATGTGCGGCGCCGTCTCGATCACGGTTCCGACCAGCCCCCTCGGGGCGACGACCGGGCTCCCCGCGCGGACCCCCTCATCGCTCCCGGCGTTGATGAGCAGGACCGTTCCCTGGCGCGAGAGCACCTCCACCGCGACGGTGGGCAGAGTGAGCGCCTCGGCCGCGGCCGTGAGCCCGGGCAGCTCCCCCAGGCGGCGCAGCGCGTGGCTCAGCGCGGCGATCTCGCGCCGCAGCTCGGCGTTCTCCTCGGTCAGACGCTCGACCTCGCCCCGCGCGGTGAACAGGCTGATCACACCCTGAAAAACACCCGCGACCGTGCGGTCCACCCACGCCACCGCGCGCAGTGCGGGGCTCATCACGTTCAACATGAGACCGCTGCTGGCCGGGCTCTGCGAGGGCGCCAATCGACGCCCGGCGACGATGCCCACGGCCACCAGCACGAGGATGATGAGAAGAAGAGTGCGACGGGTGCGGCGGCTGATTCTCACGGGGCTGAGGGGGCTCCGGGGCACAGAGCCGGCTCACCGCCCGCGGCGATGGTTGTCCTGACCGAAGAGAAACTCCGAGTGGTCCAGACTCTTCCCGGTGCCGAGCACCACGCAGGTCTCCGGCGTCTCGGCGAGCGAGACGGGGAGCCCTGTCTCGGCCTGCAGAAGGGTGTCGAGCCCGCGCAGGAGCGATCCGCCCCCGGCCAGGACGATGCCGCGAACCATGATGTCGGCGGAGAGCTCGGGCGGCGTGCGCTCGAGGGTGGACTTGACGGCGTTGACGATCTGGCCCACGGGCTCGGCGAGAGCCTCGCGGATCTCCTCGCTGGTGACCTCGACCTCGCGCGGAAGGCCCGCGACCAGGTCGCGGCCCTTGATCGTCATCGTGGTCTCCTCCTCCAGCCGGTCGGCGGAGCCGATCTCAATCTTGATCTGCTCGGCCGTCCGCTCGCCGATCATCAGGTTGTACTTGCGCTTGATGTGCTGGATGATCGCGTTGTCCATCTCGTCGCCCGCCACGCGGACGGACTTGGAGACGACGATGCCGCCGAGCGAGATGACCGCCACCTCGCTCGTCCCACCGCCGACGTCCAGAATCATCGAGCCCGAGGGATCGGCGACCGGCAGACCCGAGCCGATGGCGGCCGCCATGGGCTCCTCGATCAGATAGACGTCGCGCGCACCGGCGGAGTCAGCCGCCTCGCGGACCGCCCGCTTCTCGACCTCGGTGATGCCGGAGGGGACGCAGATGACAATGCGCGGCTTGCGCAGCATCATCCGCCCATGGTGCACCTTGCGGATGAAGTACTTGAGCATCTCCTGCGTGATCTCGAAGTCCGCGATGACACCGTCTTTCATCGGCCGGATCGCCACGATGTCGCCTGGCGTGCGGCCAAGCATCTCCTTGGCCTCGGAGCCGACCTTGAGAACGTTGTTCGAGCCACGGCGGACCGCCACGACACTGGGCTCGCGCAGGACAATGCCCTCGCCGCGGACATAGACCAGGGTCGTGGCCGTGCCCAGATCGATCCCCATGTCACTGGCGAAGATGGAGTGAAAGAAATTGAACACAGATAAATCGCTCCAGGCGCCGCGCACGGCGTAATCTCAAGCCCTGCCGGGGAAGACAGCGCGCTTCCCCAAAGCCCCAACCTCAGGAGATTCGCACCCGTCTCCAGAGGTTGTCAACGGCTTTCAAATTGCGCAACTTGAGCACAATCTCGACTCTGAGACTCGCCCAGTGACGCCGGGGATTGCCCCCCTCGGATCACCCCTCAGCGGCGGCGAGGGGGCGGCGGCGGAGGTGGTGGGGGAGGTGTGTCGTTGCCCCCGGCCTCCGTCTGAGGCGCGGCAGGCGCGGCGCGACGCTGACGACGCTCTAGCTCGAGGCGGTTGAGACGAGCGATCTCCGCCTCGGTGATTTCCCCCTCCTCAGGGGAGGGGGGAGCGGGCGCTGACTCCTCGCGCTCGGCCCGCGCCTTTGCCGCGATGGCCGCGATGGGATCGCGGGAGAGGCGCTCCTCCTCCCTGCGGCGCGCCTCCTCGGCCAAACGCGCGGCCATGCGCTCGGAGAGGGAGCGGCGGATGGCCTGGTACTCCTCCTGGTCGATGACCCCGCGCTTGAGAAGGCCGTCGATCCCCATGGGCGACATCTCAGCGCCATGGTTGGGCTTGAAGAAGAGGAGGCGGACAATTTTCACCCCGAGGAACACGGCGACGAGGACGACCGCGGCCCAGAGGCCGACATCGATGAGCTCATCCATCAGGCCGGTGCGCGCCAGCTCGGCTTCAGGAGAGATCGCCGTGGGTGTGACGGTGGCCTGGAGGGTTGGAAGCGAGGGCATCACCCCTGAGACGATAGCTGGCGATCCGGCGTTGGCAACGCCAAAGGCGACCTCCCCAAAGGGGGGTTGACAATCCGAAAGCGATCCGAGATGAGTAGCACGAATCAATGTAACGTGCTACAGAGGAGTTTCGAACGTGTCACGCCTCAACGCCTTCACCCTCATCGAGCTGCTCATCGTGGTGGCCATCATCGCTATCCTCGCGGCCATCGCCGTGCCCAACTTCCTGGAGGCGCAGACCCGCGCGAAGGTCAGCCGCTCCATGGCCGACATGCGATCGCTCGCCACTGCCGTCGAGGCCTATCGTGTCGACTGGAACCGCGCCGTGCCCTATGGCCGCATCGACGCGGGCGGGGTCATCCAACTTCCCGCCACGCAGAATGCCATCGACGATCTGATGGCGTTCATCGCACCGGCGATCACGACCCCGGTCGCTTTCATCACCGCCGTGCCGCTGGACCCCTTCGCCGTCGACTTCCAGCACGATGACACCACGCTGATCCGGCAGTTCGAGTACCTGAACCTCGTCCAGCACGTGGACAACTTCCCGCGCCCCTTTCCCGCCCCCTGGATGGGTGAGCTGATCCCCGCCTGGGGTGAGTGGCGGATGGTGGCCGCGGGGCCGGACCGCGATCGAGGGCAGGACATCAAGAACGGGATCGTCTACGACGCGACCAATGGCACGGTGAGCGACGGCGACGTGGTCCGCAGCCAGCGCTTCGCCGACAGCGAGTTCAACCCGGATCACCCGTGAGTCTGGGGCAAGCCCCAGGACTCCAAACAGGATTGTCTCTGCGGTTGATCTTCTCCTCCTCCGATGAGCACTGTGTGGCCAGCACAGCCGTCAAGGAGGGGTCGCCATGAGAGTGCCCGTCGCGCTTCTGCTGATCTGCATCGCTGTCCAGGGGTCGCATGCCCAGCTCACGCTCCGCCCGGACGTGGAGATCCCGGCGCTGCCCGCCTTCCGTCCCCTGCCCCCGATGGACCTGGCGCTGACCGCCGAGCTCCGAACCATCGTCGAGGCGGCGGATCTGAACGTGATGACGCCCGCCGACCAAAATCCCGACGGGGTGGACGAGTGGTCGTCGATCTGCCTCGTGGATCTCCGCGACCTCGCGGATCCCCGCCTTGCGAGCTGGCAGGCGCGCAACCTCGTCTACCCCGCGAGCACCTACAAGCTGTACGTGATGGGCGAGGCGATCCGCCAGGTGTGCGAGGGCGAGATGACCCTCGACGACGTCTTCGTGGTCGAGGAGCACAACGTGCGCGGAGGATCTCGGCTCACGGCGGGCCAGCAGGTGACGCTCAGCGAGGTCCTGCGCCTCATGATGCAATACAGTGACAACACGGCCGCCAACGTGGCCATCGACATCGTCGACCGACAGCGGGCGAGCGCGCTGCTGCGGGCGATGGGCTGCTTCGGCTCCGACATCACGCGCAAGTACCTCTCGCGCTCGCTCGAGGACGAGGGCTACGCCGATGTGCCCGGGACGGAGTCGAGCGCGCTCCACTTCGCGACGTTCCTCTGGGCCGCGGAGACGGGGGCCATCGGCGGTGGCCGCGGACGCGGCCTGATCCGGGGCTATCTCTCGATGGTGGAAACGGGCACCGAGCGGATGCGGGCGGGACTGCCCGACTCGGCGACGCTGATGAGCAAGACGGGGACGTGGGACACCTTCTCCTCCGAGTGCGGGATCATCGAGGATGGCGAGACACGCTACATCCTCTGTGTGATGACGGCGCTGCCGAGCGACGTCGCCAACCCCCGCATCGCGGACCTGACGCGCCGAGTGCACGCGCTGATGAGTGAGTGACTCCGCTCGCCTGAACCAAGCTCAGCGGCTCAGCGCATCCCCCATGTACCGCCAGTGCCACGGCTCGGGAATGTAGCCGGTCTCCTCGTCGTTCTCGGGGTAGTAGGTGCGCCGGAAGCCGAACTCGTGGGCGTGCTGCTCGAGCCACTGACCCTGGGGGGTGTCCACGAACTCCTGGCTGAAACCGTACTCCCCGGGCGGATCGGTGAGATCGACGGTGGTCCCCAGCTGGTGCTCGGAGTGGCCGGGGCGTGCGCTCGAGCGCTGACCCGGATTGCGGCGGACATTGCGACGGTAGATCTGCTCCTGCCGGCTGCCCGAGCGATAGGCGGAGTTGACCTGGATGTCGACGTCGTCGGCCAGAGCGGCCCCGAGCATCCTGACGAGCGCGTCGCACGCCTCGCGGCGCAGCTGCAGCGTCCGGTCGTCGCGGGCGACGAAACGCGCGGGGATGTCCACGAGATCGCTCGGCTCATAGTCGAGCGGCA